>JBGAPN010000105.1:0-13886 GCA_044221235.1 Limisphaerales bacterium | reverse complement strand
TGAAACCCGTTCCGACCCGACCCTAGATGGCCTCGCCCACCTGGAATCGCAGGAAACGGCGCACCTGAAGGGTATCGCCAAGGGACTTGGCCACCGACGCCACGTGGGCTTCCACCTTGAGGTCGGGATTCTTCACGAAGCCCTGCTCCAGCAGACACGCCGTCTCGAGGAACTTGCTGACCTTGCCGTCGATGATCTTGGCCACGGCCTGGGGCGGCTTGCCCTTCACGGCCTCGCTTTGGGCGGCGATTTCACGTTCCTTGTCCAGGATCGCGGCCGGAACCGCGTCGCGGCTGATCGCCACCGGGCTGGCCGCAGCGATCTGCAGCGTGATGTCGCGCACGAGCTGCTTGAACTCCTCGGCATTCACCGTCTCGGGCTTGCCGGCGCCAACTTCCACGAGCACGCCGACCTTGCCGCCGGTATGGATGTAAGCAGCAACTAGCCCGCTGCCTTGGACCTCAAGACGCTGCTGCCGGCGGACCTGGATGTTCTCGCCGATCTTGGCCACCGCCGCGACCCGGTCGGCCTCGAGGTCGACGGAGGGATTGGCGGCCACCTTGGCGGCGAGCTCATTGCAGAACGCCTTGAAACTGTCGTTCCGGGCGACGAAGTCGGTCTCACAGTTGACCTCGACGAGGGCACCCACCTTGCCACCGCCCATTACCGACTGGGCGATGAGTCCGTCCTTCGCCTCGCGTCCGGCCTTCTTGGCGGCGCTGGCCTGGCCCTTCTTGCGAAGGATATCCACGGCGCCCTGGAGATCACCGGAGGCGTCCACAAGCGCGTTCTTGCAGTCCATGAGACCCGCGTTGGTCATTTCACGGAGCTTGCCCACGAGGGCGGGAGTAATGTCTGCCATGTCTGGAAATGCTGGAATGTTCTGGTCGATGGGAATGGGGGAGCCGGGCCGGAAGCGACCCGGACACCCGACAATTCCCGGGGTTTCGTCCGGCTCAGGCGGCCGGGACGGGCTCGGCGGCGGGAGCGGCCGGTGCCGGTGCCGGCGCTGCCTCGGCTTCGACCGGCGCAGCTTCGGTGCGGTCCGACTTGCGGGCGCGCTTCGCGTCGTGTTCAGCCTTCGCCTTGGCGATCACATCCACCACGGTGTTCAGGATGAGACGGACCGAGCGGATGGCATCATCGTTGCCTGCGATCGGATAATCCACGAGGTCGGGATTGCAGTTGGTGTCCACGATGGCCACCAGCGGAATCTTCAGACGGCGGGCCTCGGCAACCGCGTTGTGTTCGCGCTTGATGTCGATCACGAACATCGCGTCAGGAAGGCCTTCCGTGGCACGCAGACCATCGAGGTTTTTCACGAACCGCGCATGCTCGCGGCGGATCATCGACTGCTCCTGCTTCACGTATTCATTGATCGAACCATCCTGCTCCATGCGCTCGATGTCCTTCATGCGCTTCAGGGAGCGCTTGAGCGTGCGGAGATTCGTGAGCGTTCCGCCAAGCCAGCGTCCGGTCACATAGGACTGGCCACAGGCCTTTGCGGATTCGCGGACGGCTTCCTGGGCCTGCTTCTTGGTTCCAACGAACAGAATCTGGCCGCCTTTGCCGGCGATCTGGGCCAGGAATTCGCAGGCCGCTTCGAGCTGGGGAACCGTCTTGGAAAGGTCGATGACATGGATCCCGTTGCGGGCCTCGAAGATGAACGGCTTCATCTTCGGGTTCCAACGACGGGTTTGGTGACCGAAATGAACTCCCGCCTCGAGGAGTTCCTTGACGCCTACAGTAATCATTACGTTGTACTTCCAATGGTTTCGGCGTGGACCGGGAATCAAAGTTCCCGACGCCATCCGGCGGAATAACCGGATTTCATTCGATGTTGTTGTGGCCGCCCGGAGCACATGCCTCGGGACGTTTACAGGCCGTTACCCCCGCGTTTGACCGCGAAGGAACGCCGAACCTGTCAAACAGGCTGGAGGGGGGCAACAGGATTCTACAGTTCTGGAAGGCACACCGGACCGGCGGGAATCCGGGGGGGCTAAACCTCCTCAACCTGCCCCCGAACCGGCACCGTTACTGCCGCCTTCGGATAACGCCAGCACCGCACGAGGCGATGCTGGCGCTTGACGAGGCATTCGCCTGACCCGTTATGGCAGCGTGAAGGTTTTTGTCGTTTATGTGGCAAGGTTTCCCGCCGCATCGGCCGACTGCACGTAATAAGTGGGGGTCCCTGTTCCCTGGGGCTGGCGTGCTGTGGGACTCACGAGGCTGGAGTTCGTGGTCGTCTCCCCCCCACGAAGGTCACCACCGTGGTGGACGGCTCGTCAGTCGTCCACGAGATGCTGAAGGTGGCCCGCTTGGAATTCACCACCGTGGCGGTCAAACCTGAAATCACCGGCGGCGTTTTGTCACCCCCCGTGGGAGCAATGAAGTCCAACGCCGCTTTGGCCTGCACCAGGCCGTACCCGAAGGAATTGTCCCGGCCTGCGGTGCCGAGATCGAGGGCGGTCGATGTCAGCGCATTGCGGATGTCCACATTGGACTTGCCGGGAACGGCGCTCCAAACCAGTGCGGCCACCGCCGAAACGTGCGGAGTGGCCATGGAGGTTCCATCAAACTCCTCCCAGGCACTGGAATCGTAGGTCACGGAGCTGGACACCGTGGCGGACTGCCCCGCCGCCGCCTTCAACGCGACACCATCCGCCTGGGTCAACCCAATGGCGGGAATGGCCGAGGAATTGCCGGTGCCGAGCGTGGCAAAGAGGGTCTCATTCGCCACGTTGTTGTAGAGGATGCACGCCAGGCCGCCGCTGTTCTGGACGTTCATGACCTTTTCGAAGAACGAGATCGTCCCCCGTTCCACCAGGACAATCTTGCCCGACCAGGCGGGATTTGTGGCGGTGGCCAATCCGCCGTCCACCAGGGTGCCCGTGGTCGTTCCACGTCCGGAAAACTCCACATGGTTTCCGGCCACACCCACGCTGCCCGCGGTCGCCGTGTTGACCTCACAGTACGGGACCGTGCTCAACACCTGGACGCCCGGCCCCGATATCTCCACATCACCGTTCTGCTGGGAGAACGAGGCAACATGGAAGGCGCTGTCGACCGCGGCCACGGACATCACCGACGAATATCCGGCCGGATAGCTGGTGGTCGTGTCCCCGGCATTGCCGGCGGCAGCCACCAGGAGAATTCCGGCGTTGTAGAGATTCTGGAGGCCGTTCTGCTCGGTCCGGCTCGATTTGCCGCCGCCCAGGCTCATGCTGATGATCTTGCACCCGGCCGCCTGGCAGTTCTGGGCCGCGTTCAGGAGCGTGGAGCTGTAGATCCATTCCCCGGCGTCACCGAACACCTTCACCATGTGGATGCTCACTCCCGGGCTGGCGCCGACCACGCCGGAGCCGTTGATCGCCGCCGCGATGGTGCCCGTGACATGCGTGCCGTGGCCAAACCGGTCCGTATTCCATCCCGCGGGAGATCCGGTGATCCGACCGGAACTGACGAGGCTCGCGAAATCCGTGTGCCCCGTGAACACGCCGGAATCGATGACCCCGACCTTGATTCCCGTGCCGTTGACGGTGCTGAACGCCGGATCGGTGGCCTGCACGGCGTCCAAGCCCCACGGCGCCATCTCTATGGGCATGCTGCAGGAATAAAGATACCGCGGAGGATCTTCCTCCACCAACGTGACGTTGGGGTTGCGGGCGATCCCATCCAATGCCGCATCGGGCACGGTGATGGCCAGGGCATTCAGGGAGTCAAATTCGTAATGAACATCACCACCCGTCTGTTGGACCAGACCGCGGGCCGCATTCTTCTGTCCGGATTTGAACTGAAGGTAGACACGCGCTGCGAAGGCGTCGGAAAGGCTCCCGGCGCCGATCAGGAAGACGGACGCGAGCAGACCTAATTTGTGAGAGAATGGTTTCATGGATCGAGGGGACGGATGACCGTGATCAAGACCTCCTACACTGGGGGGTGAGACGAACCCGCTTCCTGGAACCAGTGACACGGGATCGTTTCAGGAAGTTGGATCTTGCCGGGTCCGTTAATGAAAAAAAACACTGCGCAGAACCGGAAAAATCTAAATTTCCCGAGTCCTGGCCGAAGGCTAGGAAGGGGCCGGTCTGAGTCAAGCACTTGGACGACCCGTATTCGCCGCGATGGCGCCTAGACCTCCTCAACCTGTCCGCGAACCGGCACCGTGACCGCCGCCTTCGGGTGCATGGATTCCAGCGTCTTCGCGAACGCGAGGGACTGGTCCTCCTCGCCATGGACCACAAAGATGCCTTTCAAACGTCCCCCGACTCCCCGGACGTAGGCGGCCAATTCTGAACGGTCGGCATGACCGGACAAGGAGTCCATGGTCTCAATGCGCCTTCACCTCGACCGGCTCGCCAAAAATGTTCACCGGACTGCGGCCGGACATCAGCTAAGTCGTTGCAAGCCTGCACATAGGCCGACAAACAGGACCAGGTTCTCCGGCCGGCCGAGGTGATTGCGCAGATGATGCCGCACCTGTCCCGCCTCTGCCGATGCAATTTAGCGACATCATCGCCCCCGGTGTTTCATTGCTTCGGAGTGCTCCACGTTCCGGATATAGGTCAGGTTGGGCATCTCAAACGGGCTGCCTTCCTGAATCAGGAATTCGTAGGTGTCCTGGTTGAAGCACTCGGGGTGAAGCCGGAAGACTTCGGTGGCATTGACCGCGAGCGGGCTGTCCACATACACCGGTGCCGAAGGCAGGGACCCCTTCTCCATGCAGCGCTTCAGGGCGTAGACGACCTGCTGGGTTCGGCCCACCGCAAAGGCGGGAATGATCACCTTGCCGCCCTGATGCAGCGTGTTGGCTACGTCCGTAAATGCACAGGGCGTGTGGTCGCGGGCCTCATGATCCCGGTTTCCGTAGGTGCTCTCCACTTGAAGATAGTCCACTCCATCCACGGCCACCGGGTCCCGAAGAATTGGATCGCGGCCGCGGCCGACATCGCCGCTGAACAGGTACCGGAAGGTCCGTTCTCCTTCGCGGATATCGAGAATGACCTGCGCCGATCCGAGGATGTGTCCTGCGTCGACAAACGTCACCTTGAGCCCGTCAACGACCGGCACCGGGCGGTCATATCCGACCGCCACAAATTGGCGCATCACCCTCTCCGCCTCCTGGACACCATACAACGGTTCCACCGGCGGAAGTCCCTTCCGCGCCCGCAACTTGTTCACGAATTCCGTGTCCGACTGCTGGATGTGGGACGAGTCGGCCAGCAGGAGCGCCGCGAGGTCCCGGGTGGCGAAGGTGCAGTAAATGTTCCCATGAAATCCCTGTTTGTAGAGGTTGGGAAGGTTGCCGCAGTGATCGATGTGCGCGTGGCTGAGGATGACCGCGTCCACCTGCTTCGGGTCGAAGGGAAAGGTCTGGTTCCGCTCAATGGATTCCCCGCGACGCCCCTGAAACAGGCCGCATTCCAACAGGACCCGGCTCCCGTTGAGTTCGAGCAGGTACATCGAGCCGGTGGTGGTGCGGGCGGCGCCAAGGAAATGGATCTTCATGGACTGCGGCCAAGGATGACACCGTCTCCGAATCACGCCAGCCCGACCGACATCTGACCTTTGGTGGGAACGCATCCCGACACCGCTGCCGTTTCAACGCCCAGTGACGCCACCCACAAACCGGTTGAGAGTTGAAAGGTGAGAGTTGAGAGACAGAGACGGAACATCAGGCCATGCAGAACTCTTGCCGGGGTTTGGTCTCAACTCTCAACCCTCAACTCTCAACTTTCCGCCGCCCCCAGATCCCCAGCGCCACCGCCCCCAACCCCAGCAACGCCCACGTGGAAGGCTCGGGGACGGACGTGAAGCCCACAATGTCAAACACAAGTTCCTGTCCGTGGTAAAACGCAAATTCTAGAGTAACCTCCTTTCCCGCGTAGGGAGCAACATCGACAGTTGGTCTGAAGCTGACATCACTATCAAACCGGCTGACTACGGAGCCATCAATTCGGACCACGCCATGACCGGTATGAAAGATCTCGAGCGTAACGGCATTCGCCGGAATCTCCCCTCTTTGGCGCAGAACGAGATCGATCTGCAGATTGTTTGGTGGGTCCCCTATGCGAAGAGAGAGACCACTGCGCCCACCGATGACACCTATAGGTAAACCGGGCTGATACTCCCAGAGGGTAACCGGTGCCAGCGAACCGCCATGTTCGGAAGTCGAAAATCCAACGGTCTCAACCTTCTGTCCCAGGTAAATGATTTCCCAACCGGGTATCACGTTTCCGGCACTGCCAGAATAAGGCCTTCCTACTCCATGATCGACCAGGGCATTCGGGTCCAAGGGCCCATCGTCGAACTTGAGATTCACAAAATCAGCAGCCAACGCCGGGAACAAGCATCCCGCACCCATTAATACAGCGACTCGTTTCATGGCACTTCAATTCGATGGTACGACATGTCGTTCATCCTCCAACGTTCAACCTTCAACGCCCACGGCTCTCATCTCTCCGTTTCCTCCCGCTCCCAATCCCCAGCGCCACCGCGCCCAACCCCAGCAACGCCCACGTCGAGGGTTCGGGAACGGAAGTGAAGCCCAGAATGTCGAAGGAAAGGCCTTGTCCATGATAGAAGGCAATCTCCAGATCGACCTCTTTCCCCGCAAATGGAACGACATCGATAACTCGATTGGGGTGCAATTCACTATCAAATTCGCTGACGATAGAGCCATCGATTCGAACCACACCTCTTCCGCTATGAATGATTTCGAATGAAACGGCATCCGCCGGAATCTCTCCCCTTTGTCTTAGAATGAGATCGATCGTGAGATTGGGAGGTGGGTCCCCCATACGAAGCGAGAGACCACTTCGCCCGCCCACGAGGCCCCAAGGTTCAGACGGGTCATACTCATCCACAGTCACCGGAGGAATTGATCCACGATGCCCGTTGATGCTATAGCCTGCATCGCTGAGCGGTAATCCCAAGTAACTCACTTCCCATCCGGGAAGAATGTTTTGAACCGAACCCCGGTATACACCCGCCGGACCTCCGACAAGTTCCAAAGCCGCCGGATCGCGAGGGGGTTCATCAAACGTCAGGTTGACGAACGGATCGGCCGCCAAAGGCAAGAGTCCCACACCGCACGCGACCACGACCGGGAGGAGAAGAGCCGGGACCGAAGAACGGACGAACCGCCGGGCAGGGAAGGAGAAACGGGTGAGCATTGTCGAACAAGGGTTGGATCGAACTGAGACTGGAGACTACCTATGTGAACAGGACTCGATGTTCAACCGGATTCCGCGGAGGTGGGCGCGGCTTTTCAGGGACAGGTCCAAGAGTAAATGGGGTTGAAAGTTGAAGGTTGAGAGTTGAGAGAGGGCGCTCTTTCTCTCTCAACTACCCATGAACCCTTGTGGAAGGGGTTGATTATTAGGCGGCAGCGGGGGAGAGGGTAAAATTGTGTTTTCGGGCGAGTTTCTGGAGCAAACGCCGCTCTGTTTGGGCGACCTGTTCCTGATACTTCTGCAACCCTATTTCGACGTACTGGCGCCCACGCACCATGAGGCGCCAGTACATTTCAGCCAGCTTGCGGGCCAAGGCGATGTTGGCGACCAGGCCCCCTCGCCGAGCTTTCAGCCGGCGGTAAAACCCTCCGAGCGCCTTGTCGACACTCCGCCCCACCGACCGGGCCAATACACAGAAGATGCGTCCGGCTCGATTCCGGGACCGGCGCTGGCTGCCCTTGCGCTTACCGCTCTGCCGACTTCCCGGCGCCAGGCCCAGATAGGAGGTGAAGTTCTTCTCGCTCTTCCAATGCTTGCCCAGGTCCGTGCCCAGTTCGCTGACCAGCTGCAGGGCGCTGTAATCGGCCATCCCGGGCAACTGGCTCAGATCCTTGTCCCCGCACAACCGGTACAACAACCCGTGCAACGACTCAAACTGCGGGGCATTCCCCAAGACCCGCTTCGTCGCCGCGGGGGGCGGCGGCGCCTGCGGGTCCTCCGGACCCGCCATGTCCTTCAACTGCGACTCGATCACCTCATCACACTCCCGGATCTTCTCCTGGTAGAACTTCCACAGGTCGTGTGCTTGGCGCAGGGCAAACAGATGCTCGACCCGCCAATTCCCCTCCAGCGCCGCCATCAACGCGCCCGCCTTCTTCCTCTGGATCTGCGGGTCACACAGCCCGACCAGCACCGCCGCGCTGCGTTCCCCGCCCAGGATGGCTTCAATCATCTTGAGCCCACTCAGTCCGGTCAGGCTGCTGATCACGTCATGGATCTTCAGATTCATCCGCTCTAGAGCCTTCTGCATGTGCTGCTCATGACTGGCGGTCATCACGATGTGGTCGCTGCGCAAGCGCATGTAGTCCTGCAGCCGCCTCGTTTGCTCCGACGGCACAAACCCGGGCTTGAGTAGCCCGTGCGCATGCAGCGTCGCCTGCCACTGGCAGTCCTTCATGTCCGTCTTGCGCCCCGGCAGGTTCTTCACATACCGGCCATTGACCACCACCACCTCCATCCCAGCCGCCTCCAGCACCTCGTATGGATTGAGCCAGTACACCACGGTCGTGACTCCTTGCGACTTGAGCCAGTCCCGCAGCTCATACAATTGCCCCGTCGTCGTTCCAAACACTCGGGGCGGCCCACCGGCAATCGAGACATGCAATTGCTCACTGCCCACATCAATCGCCGCGGCGTGGAGATTCAGGACCTTTAGCTCGGGAATATTCATCGTCGATTCCTTCTCTTGGTGTCCGCTCCGCCAAGCCAGGCCAAGTCCACTGAAAAACAAGTCTACCCAGCGGGAAGCATCAGCTCACCATTCATTGCTCATGTCCCTGGCCTGAACCAGTCTCTCAAACGAGCTGCCCCTTCCAGGGCGCATCAAATGACAGAACGGTCACGCTGCTCGGCAAAGCGGACCCCGCCGCCCTACCAGGTTCATGGGCCCAATGCGCCACCGTCCCAGGTTTTGGTTCCTCTCAACTCTCAACTCTCAACTCTCAACTCTCAGCCCGCCAGTCTCCACGCCTTCCAGCTCGCCCGGGGCACGGAACCGCCCTACTGTCCCGCCATGGAGTCCACGACGGCCGTTCCCGTCCTCGTCGAACCCGCAGATCCATCCCAGGCCCGCACGACACGGGTCTCGGTCCTCAGGGCCGCGGCGCCGCTGCTGGTGTTCGCCGCCACCTGCATCACGGTGGGCATTCTTTGGGACATCTCGTGGCACGTCACCATTGGCCGGGATTCCTTTTGGACCCCGGCCCACATGGCGATTTATCTCGGGGGTACCCTCGGAGGCCTGCTCGCCGGCTGGCTGGTGGTGGAATCCACCTTCCTGAAACGCAACGAACGCGCCGGGGAAACGGTCGGCATTCTCGGACTTCGCGCCCCGCTGGGCGCCTGGGTCACCTTGTGGGGGGCGGCGGCCATGCTGAGTTCCGCACCGCTGGATGACTGGTGGCACAATGCGTACGGACTCGACGTCAAGATCCTGTCCCCACCCCACTCCCTGCTGGCCGCCGGCATGTATGGCGTGGTCACCGGAGCCGTCCTGCTCGCCGCCTCCGCCCGGAATCGGATCCGGGATGGAACCGACACCCGCGGCGCCCTCCGCGACCTGGGTGATCCTGGCCATGGGAATCCAACTGGCGCTCGCCTCGGTTCTCCTGACCGAAGTCAGCTTCCCGAATCTCCAACACACCGGAACGTTCTATCTGGCGTCGGCCTGTCTTTACCCCGCATTCCTGGCGGGGGCCGCGCGGTATGCGCCGGTCCGCGGGTCCGCCACCCGCATCGCCCTCGTGTACCTGGCGCTGGCCGGAATGATGGTCTGGGTCCTGCCGCTGTTTCCCGCCGAGCCCAAGCTGGCGCCGATCTACAATCGCGTGTCCCACATGACGCCCCCCGGCTTTCCGCTGCTCCTGGTGGTGCCCGCGCTGGCCTATGACCTGATTTACCTCAACACCGCCCGACGGAACTCCTGGTGGGTGACGGTCGCGATGATAGCGGTGGTGGCCGCCCTGTTTGTGATCCTGTTCGTGGCAGTGCAATGGCACTTCTCGGAGTTCCTACTGAGCCCGGCCTCGGACAATGCCTTCTTCGCCGGACACGGCCGGTTCATGGGCTACTCGGCGCGGCGCACGGAATGGCGGGAGGTCTTCTGGCGCGTGGACCGCGACCCGGTGAACGCCGCGGTCCTGTTCCGGATGTACCTGATTGCCCTGGCCAGCACCGCCTTCGGCCATGCCGCCGGAGCCTGGTTCCACCGGATCCGCCGATGAGTTTGACGTCGCGTCGATGCATCCTGCTCCTGACGGTCTGGTTCATGGCGTGGGCCCCGCTCCAGGCCCACGTCGGAAGCCCATTCATTGTCTTCGAGGGCAAGGCGGGACGAATTCCACTGCGGGTGGTCGTGCGGCAACCGGATGTGATTCCCGGTCTCGCGGACATCTCCGTCCGAATTCTCGAGGGAACCTCAGGCCAGATCTCCGTCCTGCCCGTCCATTCCAACACCGACCGCTCGGGAGCACCGCGACCGGATGTCGCCCATCCGGTCGCCGGCGATCCCCAGTTGTACAACGCCGCGCTCTGGCTGATGACCCGCGGCGCCTACGGCATCGAGGTCAAGGTCGATGGCGACGGGGGTGGAACGGTGGTGGTGCCAGTGAATTCGGTGGCGTATGCCCGGAAACCGATGCCACCTATCCTCGGCTGGATCATGGCCCTTCTCGGGGCGGGATTGGCATTCGGGTTTATCGGAATCCTGGTGGCCGCCGCCCGGGAGTCGACGCTGGGCGCCGGCGAGAATCCAAGCCGGCGCAGCCGGATTCGCGCTGTCGCCGCCGGCGCGTTGGGCAGCATCGCGGTGGCGGGCATGCTCTACGGCGGCGCGATCTGGTGGGGCAACGAAGATCGTTATCACGACACCCGACTGCTCCACCGTCCCTGGGCCCACGAAGTCCGACTCCATTCCTCTGCCGCCGGCAACCAACTGGAACTGAAGATCACCGATCCGCGCCGCCGGGAATCGCTCCAGCGTCTGGTTCCGGATCACGGGAAACTCGTACACTTGTTCCTGGTGGGGCCCTCCGCCACTCCGGGTGTTCCTGCCATGGCGCACCTCCATCCGGTCCTGCGGGAGGAGGATTCCTTCACGAGCACCCTTCCTCCGCTGCCCCCGGGGGAATACCGGGTCTTTGCGGAATTGGCCCATGAGGGCGGATTCACGCAGACGCTCACCAACCGTCTTGTTCTCCCCGCGGCACCCCCAGCATCGCCCGTGACCGACCCTGACGATTCGTGGGCCCCGGCTTGGGGCGACGGCGGGATGACTTCAAACCTGCCGTTGGGACTTCGGGCCGAATTGCAGTACGGCTCCTTCCGGGCCGGGGAACCCGTCCAACTGCGGGTGTCCTTCACCGGCCCGGACGGACAGCCCGCCCGACTTCAACCGTTCCTGCGCATGCTCGGTCATGCGGCGGTTCTGCGCGACGACGGCAGCGTGTTCGCCCACCTGCATCCTGCCGGGACGCTTTCGATGGCGGCCACACGGATGTTCGCCCAAAAGCTGGGAGGCGACGTCGGAGCCCGAACCGCCGACGCCAACTGCGGTGACCTGGAGGCCATTCCGCCCGAGGTGGCGCGGGCCCTGGGCCATGACGGAATCGTCCAGTTTCCGTACGTGTTTCCCCAGCCGGGTCGGTACTCCTTGTGGTGCCAGGTCCGGACCGGCGGAACGGTGGTGACGGCGCCGTTCGCGATCGACGTCGCTCCCTGACCGGAGCCGAAGCAGGGGGGAACCGGACTTCGAGGAGTCCTCGCCGCGCCGTCCCCCCAATCATGTCCACAGTTGCCGGTCCAACGACCGGTATTGCACTGCTTCAAAGACGTCCTCCTCGGCGATGCGATCCCGCCCGGCGAGATCGGCAATCGTGCGCGCCACCTTGAGGATCCGGTCATGGGCTCGGGCACTGAGATTGCGGTCCGTCACGGCGTGTTTCAGCAGTGTCAGGGTGGATTCGTCGATTCGGACAAATTCCCGCAGCTCGCGGGTGCCCATGCGGGCGTTGCAGGTCACCCGCCGTCCTGTGAACCGCGCCAATTGACGTTCCCGCGCCGCCACCACCCGCTGGCGCACCACCGCGCTGGGCTCCCCGGTCGAGGCCCGGCTGAGGTCCGCAAACTTCACCGCCGGCACCTCCACATGCAGGTCAATCCGGTCCAGCAGCGGCCCCGAGATCCGGCCGAGGTAGTTCTGGATTTCCCGCGGCGACGACCGGCTCTCCTGCGGCATCTTGCCGTCCGGAGTCGGGTTCATGGCCGCGACCAGCATGAACTGCGCGGGGAAGGTCATGGAACCCGCGGCGCGTGAGATCGTCACCCGTCCCTCCTCCAGCGGCTGGCGCATGGTTTCGAGGACGCTGCGCTTGAACTCCGGCAACTCATCCAGGAACAGCACGCCGTGGTGGGCGAGGGAGATTTCCCCGGGTGTCGGCTGGATGTTGCCGCCCAGCAGCCCGGCGTCACTGGCCGTATGGTGGGGCGCCCGAAAGGGTCGCGTCGTCACCAGTCCACGTCCCGGTGCCAGCACGCCGCAGATGCTATGAATCTTGGTGGTCTCCAGGGCTTCATCGAGGGTCAGCGGCGGCAGGAGGGTCGGAACCCGTTTCGCCAGCATGCTCTTGCCGGTTCCCGGCGGTCCAATCAGCAGCAGGTTGTGCCCGCCCGCAGCGGCCACCTCCAATGCCCGCTTGACCGACTCCTGCCCTTTCACGTCCGCCAGGTCCAATTCATCCTCCGGCGGCTGGCTGAACAGTCCCGCCACATCCACTCGCGCCGGCGGAATCTCGATCGAGCCTTCCAGGAACAGCGCGGCTTCGCGGAGGTTCTGGACCGGAATGACATCCAGGCCTCCGACCACCGCCGCCTCGGTGGCGTTTTCCCGGGGCACCAGCAATCCGCGCCGTCCGTCCGCCCGGGCCTGCAACGCAATGGGAAGCGCCCCGCGCACCGGCCGCACCGCGCCTGTGAGCGCCAGCTCGCCCACGATCACGTAGTCCTCCAGGTTCCGGGCTTCGATCTGTTCCGTGGCCGCCAGGATCCCGATTCCGATGGGCAGGTCGAAGCTGGGTCCCTCCTTCCGCGTGTCCGCCGGGGCCAGGTTGATCACGGTGCGCCCCATGGGGAAGTTGAAGCCTGAGTTGGTCACCGCAGTCAGCACCCGGTCCCGCGACTCCTTGACCGCAGCATCGGGCAGGCCCACCACGACGATCAGGGTCGAGCCAAAGCTCGAATCCACTTCCACCTCGATGGGTGAGGCATCCACACCCTGGACCGTTGCTGACCGAATCTGCGCAAGCATGGTTCCCAGCCTGCCAAATCCCGGCCGGGTCGCGCCCTCGTCAAATCTGGGGACCGCGGTACTTTGGCTCCGTTGAATTCACCGCGCGTCATCACCTGGTCGCCCAGCCTGACCATTCCGCTCACCCACGACTGCCCCTGGCACTGCGCCTATTGCGGATACCGGTCCGATCGCGAGGGGTTGATCTCGGACTCCGAGTTGGAACGTCTCCTGGAACAGGCCGGACGCCAACGCGCCACCGAGATCCTGTTCCTTTCGGGCGAGATTCCCGATGCCCTGCCCCACATCCGGGAGGAACTTCGGCGACGGGGATTCCGCGATTTCACCGAATTCGCCCGTCACGCCGCGCTCCGGGCCTTGGATCGGGGATTCCTGCCGCATTCCAACTTCGGGGCCCTGTCCACGGCCCAGCTGGAACGGCTGGCCGACGTGAACGCTTCGATGGGCGTCATGTTGGAAAACGTCGACGACCGCTTCAACCGGACGGTCGCCCCCCAGAAATCGGCCGCTTCGAGGCTTCGAACCCTGGAGGCGGCCGGCCGCGCGCGGATCCCCTGGACCAGCGGAAT
>JBGAPN010000104.1:0-13552 GCA_044221235.1 Limisphaerales bacterium | reverse complement strand
GTCCTCCGGCTTACGATATCTCTCGTTCACTTCCAGGTTGTGGGCGAACTCCAGATTCCGTTCCCCCTTGGGGTTGAGGAAGTATTCATACACCTGGAGTTGCGGTCGACCGGACTTGGGGAAGGGCGCCAAGCCAAACCGGATGCGGCCATACACTTGACCGTCCCGGCTCGTGAAATAGCACTGTTCCTCGAAGCGTCCCTGCCATTGAGGGTCATCCGCCTTCATCTCCTTTCGAAAAACGGTCAAATAGCCCGTCTCCGGCGCCTCGAACGGAAACTCATCCTGGTGGGGCAGGACACCCCCACCACGCGCCCGGAGTGTCACCACCCAGTCAAACCGACGCCGCTCGTTCACGATCAGCTCCGGCCCGTGCTCAAATGTCCATTCGAGGTCCCAGTCTGATTCCGAGAACCGCTGTCCGAGAAGATCGAGCCGGAAGGAATGTTGATCGGGACCGGCGAGGTAGTCCAACCCCTGCCTCCGAATCAATTTCGCAGGTGTTCCCTTTTTGCGCAGGGTGAGGATCACTGGACGCCGCGGGTCTGGTTCGTGGAAACTTAAGTCCCAAGGTTCGGCATAGTTGAGTCCAAGGGCCGACTTCGATGTCTCGTAGTACCCCCACTTCTTCGCCGAAACGGTCATGACGTAACCCTTCTTCTTGGTCAGAGAGACCCTGCCATCGGAATCCGACATAACCGACGCCTTTGAGGTTCCCTCCGCCGAAAGGTCCGTCCACGACATTTGAACTTCTGCAGCTTCGACCGGATTACCGTCTTGATCCTGCACAACTCCCCAGAAGTTGATAGGCTGCTTCCATAGCCATTTCCTATCACTGCGCAGTTTTGCCAGAGCATTGCTTGCCCTCGGATCCTGCTCCCAGGTTCCTGCCTTTTGCCGTGACGCCCAATAGTTCGAGACGATTTGATCATACCTTTCGGCTTCACGAGGAACCACCGGAACAACATCTATATCCTTACTGTTGGCACCAAACAGCTGGGAACTTTCAGTTCCTCCGTTTTTGTTCTCAGAGGCACCGACCTCAAGTCTTTTCCTGATAATACGGGACCCAAAGTAGAACGAAACGAAGACGCCTATCAGGATGACGACTCCGGAGATGGGGGCGAATTGTCGTTTCATTTCTAGTTCCCTCCAATGTCGTTCTTGAAGAGCGAGAACAGGCTCCAGACTTCGTAGAATGCACGATTGAATTGCCCACTGTGGTCGGATCGAGAGTCGCTAAACCGGATGCCGGCACCTGCCATGTCTCGCCGGGCAAAATCGGATAACCCTCCTGCTGTTTCTGCACCTAACGCGCGAGTGCGGGAGCGAGCGACAAAGCTCAGTCGCTCATGAATCAGCGGGACGAGACGAAGCAGAAAATCCAAGCGTTGAAAATGGGACATTCGAAATCGGGCATCCGTTCCGTCTCTCGTGCCAGTCGGGTTCCAAGTGTATTGGGATGGCCGGCTCCACCCGGGCCAATGAGGTTTTTGAATCACCTGATTTGCGATCCAGTTTATCTCAATGGCGCCTCCGTAATTGCCTGTTTGGAGGGCGTAATCGAATTCATTAAAGTAGTTAAACACTTTGCAACCTGTCTGAGCAAGTAGTCCGCGGTACCCGCCTTCGGAACTGAATTCGTCTGGAGTTTTTAGACCAGTGGCAGCGTCCCTCTCTGTCAGAATCAATCTCGGCCAGTTAAGGAGAGGATCCTCATCAAACACCCCGGCGGAAATCGCCGCCTGCATCATGATGACGTTTTGGACCGACATCTTGCTCCGAAGGGCGCTGGTGGTGACAATTCCGCCCATGCTGTGCGCCAGGATGTTGCGGGTGTAGTTCAAGGGGAGGCTTTCGACGAAATTCTTCAGAGCGTTGCCGTATTCCCAGGCGCGGTACTCGCTGGCGTTGAAAGAATCCAGGATGCCCGGCGAGCTGTAGGTGTAGGTCGGCCAGCGGAAGGCGCAAAATCGCCCCTTGTAGCCCACCTGCCACAACCGCTTGAACAGAGTCTCGGCGAAGTTCGCTGATTCCTTTTCGGTCATGTTCCACCCGTGGACAAAGATGGCGGCCG
This sequence comes from Limisphaerales bacterium, assembly GCA_044221235.1. Taxonomy (GTDB): domain Bacteria; phylum Verrucomicrobiota; class Verrucomicrobiia; order Limisphaerales; family UBA9464; genus UBA9464. The sequence continues at coordinate 11,475 of JBGAPN010000104.1, read as the reverse complement.
AGGTGGTTTCATCGGGATCCGGATCGAAGTTGAATCCCAAGGGCCAGGCAGCCACTCCTGTGACCCGGGTTGGAGGCTGGGTCCATTCGTATTCGTAGGGCGGGAGAAATCCATCGGTGGGTGTTGCCTGGGCCCGCTGAAACATCTGTTTGACGTCCATCAGCCGCAGGTGGAGCGGCTCGGACTCGGTGAGAACCACCCCGTCCTTAAGCAACATCGCGACCAGGGTTCCCTGGCCGGTGCCCGCTCCTTCAAAGACCAGATGCCGACGGGAGTTCGAGACGCGATCCTTCATCGCGGAGCTGGGAAACACGAGGCGCATGCCGGGCTTCAGCGTGTACTGCCCACTGGTTTCGTCGCGGATGGCCACCTCGTACCCCGGGATGAACATTCCTGCCTGACTCTTCGCGCCGTCCTCGGTTTCGAGGTACTGCCGGTAGCCTGTATCCCAGGCGGCGGCCGAATAGAGCTGGATGGCAGGCTCACCCGTAGACACGGTCCTCCATTCCAGCGCCAGCCGATACCCAGGTTTGGCCCACAAGTCATTCATGCCGTCGAGGGCGATCCAGAGTCGGGTGAAGTCTTCCACATCACGAACTCCCTGGATCTTGCCGCCCGGGTGGTCCGGGGTCCCGTCGATGGTTTCATACACTCCCACATCGGAGTCGTTGTTGACCCAGAATCGAAACGGGCGGGCGGAACTGGTGGCATCGGAGCCTCCGAACTGAAGATCCCCATCGCGGTTGGCATCCACCCCAAGGCGTGGGCGGCTCAGGACCCGCACCTTTGCCGTTCGCTCAAAGGTCTTGTCGTCATAAATCCGGGACCTTCCCAAAATGGGAAGTGCATCATCCTCGATCAGGAAGCCAGGAGGGATTCCGGTGGCGGCAGGCAGGATTTCCGCATCGTAAATCTCCTGTTTGCCAGTGGGACTGAAGTTGACCGGTTTAACCAGTTGGATGGTGTGGGAAGTCCCTGCGCGCATGAAGACCAGGCGTTCCAGAACGCCCTTCCCTTCCGCGCCCCCGTCCGCAGTGGACGACGCCAGTTCGATCCCACCGACCTTCATGCCCGGAGCGTGGCAGCGGTAGCATTCGCCGATGTCTTCACGGAAGGCGCCGGCCGTGCGAAGTCGCACCGGCACGAGGTCCTGCTGGGGAGGCACATTTTGGGAGTCCTTGACCATCGGGTTCAAGGCGAGCATGGCCTCCATGTGGTCCGTCAATCCATCGCCATCTGTGTCGGCCAGATCATAACGAGTTCCTTGTAGGAGCTCCTGGCGGTCGCCGATGCCGTCCCGATCGGTATCTTTTAGAGACTCGCTGGGTACCAGGGGATCCATGCCATTGGCTGTTTCGTAATCGTCTGGGAATCCGTCTGCATCAACATCGAGGGGCAGCACAGGCTGGCTGCCGGAGTCGCGAATGCGCACCGCAACATAGGGTTTCGCCTGCTGGTCGACGGTCAGGCCGACGCCCGTCTGGGTCTGATTGAATCGAACCACCAAATGTTCCGAGACCGGCTCCGCGACCCCATCCGCCTTCGGAGTGAAGGTGACCACCACCTGCCGGTTGACGGTTCCGGACACCACCGGCGGTATGGAAACCACCAGATCATTCCCGGACTGCGCCGCACCGGACACGGTGTACTCGGACAAACTTGCCTCACCACCCACGCTGAGGCGGACCGTGGTCCCGTCCGCCGAGGTCGCACTGGCGGGTGTCAGAATGACCCGCCATGGCGCTCCCTCCGTTACGTCGGTGGCACTGGCCGTCATGGTGATGTAGTCGTCGGGATCCAGAAACTGGATGGGATGCTCCTGGGGCAAGCCTCCCCCTGGCGGGGTCAATACGACCACGGCATTGGGCACGGCGCTGACCGGATGCATCGACTTAAGAGTCACCATCCGCCGAAACACGCCTTTGGGAAAGGTCACCGCCGCGGCCGGCTGTCCATCCACATACAGTCCATAGCTGGCTCCGGCAGCAGCAGGAACATTTTTGAAATCGTACCACACCCCGTTCCAAAGGCGACGCCCCCGAACCTCCACCGGCACCGTGAGGGCCGCCGCGGCGCTTCCCCCGCGGATGACCTCTATCTGGGCAAAGGGACCTGTCGTTCGGCCTGAAACTGCACACAGGGTCTGGCTGCTGAAGGTGAATGGCTCGTCGTCGTCCACGGTCACCGTCGCCTCTGCCGCAGTACCGATGGTGTAATCCGGCGACCCGCCGAGTGCGACGTTCACCGTCTCCAACGTTTCGCTAAAGACGTCATCATAGGGTTGGAACGTCAGCGTCTCTTCCGATTTGCCGGCCGGAATGGTGATCATTCCGGGCAGTACCGGATAGTCCGCCCGGGAATAGGTTCCGGGCCGGGCCGTCGCCGTTCCGCCAACTCGATAGCGAACGTTCAGCGCCTTCGATGTGCCGCCCGTCCGGGTGAACTTGAAAGTACCCGTATTGTTCTTTTCCGCCGCCTCAGGATCCGAAGCGGTGACCGTGACAACGGGTGGCTGCGCATCCTGGATGGTCACCGTGGCCAGATTTGCGCCGGCCGCGACCGAGTAGGCGGTGGAAGACTTGTCGATTTCCGCATTTAAGGTGCGGCTCCCGGTGGAGACACCGTTGTTCTTCGGTGTGACCTTGAACCGCACCGCCACCTCCCCGGCGGGAATGAGTACAGAAGCAGGAATTCCAAGATCATCCGTCCCGTACACTGAAGTCCCGCCGCGTTTGAGCAGGACGGTGAGCGACTGGCTGATCATTCCTTCGCGCCGGACCTCGAACTCCCCGGTGTCCGCCCACCCCATCCACGGTTCACGGGCATCCGGGTCCGTAGCCGAAATGCTCACGACGGGAAGATCATTGTCGATCAGGTTGATGGTTGCCGTCCGAACGGTCCCGAGCTGGTAATCTGCCCCGGGGACCAGTTCCAAAGTGATTGGTTCCCCCGGCTCATCCTGAGTATCGTCAATCGGGCGGACCGGGACCGTCATTTGGCTGGCACCCGCTGGAAACGTGATCGTACCGGCGATGGGTTGGTAGTCCGAACCGTTGACGGCCCGGCCGGTCAGCTCGAACACGACCTCCATTTCCCGGTCCCTGGGAGATCCGCGCTTGATGATGAACTGGGTTCCCGCGGATCCCTCATCGATACTCGAGGCCGACGCCGACACGGTGACCTCCGGCACCCCTTCGGCGATGTTGGGATTCCGGCCCAGTCGATACTCCAGCTCGTTCGGAAATCCGTCCTTATCCGGATCTCCGGTATCGTCGGTGGCCATGCGCGGATTCAGGTTGTTCTCCACCTCCCATCCGTCGGGCATACCGTCGAGATCCGTGTCAGCGCTGGTGGCCGACGTCAGGGAGACACGCCTCTCATATTCATCGCTCAAACCGTCGCCGTCCGTGTCGGATATTGAAGCCGCGACCAAAAACAGGCTGGGGCGGGCATCGGCGGCCAGTTCATACGCTGTCTGGCCCGCCAAACCATTGAACCGCGTTTCCAGCTTCCACGGTCCCGGGAGCGAAGTGGCGCCAAACAGTTCATAGGCCAGTCCGATGACGGTTCCTTGGAGCCAGCCCTGCCTCACGCCGCCCGGAGCGCCCGTGGGCTGCAGCCAAAGCCCGGTCGGTACACCGCCGGCATCCAGTGCGGAGACGGAATTGACCGTCGTCAGCTCCCGCGTTGGCGAGAGATGAACCACACTGGCGTCCGACATCGTGGGGAAATTGAATGTCAGAGGGTGTCATAATCGCCGCGAACCTGAAGGACACCGGACCCGTCTCCCCCGATTCCCCAGCCCCAACGCTCCCGCTCCGGCTGGAGCGGCCATCGCGTGATTCCCTGGCCGATACCCAGCCGCTGGCCGTTGAGGAACAGGGCACTCTGACTGGGAGACCACGTCAGCATCAGATGCACCCAGGCGTCAGCCGAGAAACTGACCGGAACCCGGAGCGGAATGACCTCCTGGCCTCCGGACTGGGTGATGAACACAGCCTCACGTCCACCACCCGCCAGACACAAGGCCCACCAACCCACGCGCTCCGCCGTCTGGGCCCCGACTTCCAGGAGGGGCGTCAACTGGCTGGGAGCGGATGCCGTGCCGCTGGTCCAATGAGGACGAAACCAGAAGCCGGCTGATCCGTTTCTCACCGAGAACTCTCCCGCCTGGTTGGATTGCCGGACCGCGAACCGGATTGCCGCGGGCCCTGTGGAATCCAATCGCAACGCGCTCCCCGGAAGATCGCCGGCGGGAACCAGCACGAGATTGGTCATCCACCACGGAACCTCACTGACGGCGGACGCCAGACGGCCGGGTTCGAACAACCAACCTCCGAGCAACTGGGGAACGGTATTGGCAGGCCAAGGTGCGGAGTCCGGCGCGCTCACGCCGTCGCCGCTCGCACTCCGATCCGGGGGGACAGGAACCAGCTGTGCGCGTCCCACAGAGAACCATGCCAGGGCCAGTACAGCGACGAAGACGATCCGGAGTCGGAACCATGAGGAAGCTGGATTCAATTCCATGCTTCCATCTCAACATCCGTTCCCCGCGCTCGAACATCGCCACATTTATCGAGCCAGAACTCCGTAGCACGCGCCGGCGGACATTGATCCGCTTGGGGCCATTTCGCGTCCGCCGGCAAGGCAGGGGACGTCTGCAGCCCCCGCCAGATCTCCGCCCCCTTTTCAGGGACGGGCCCGATACCAATCACCCCGCAGCCAATCGGCCAGTAACCCAATCGACACGGCATCCAGCTGGCCGGTTTCGGCAAAGGCCGGCATGCGGTCGTTCTTGTTCCCGTAGAATCGCGGATGCATTGGGTTCGAAATGACACCGATCAACCACTCGCGTGATCCCCAGCCCGTAAGGTCGGGCGACGACCCTTCCTCGTCCTTGTTCCTGAATTGATGGCAGTCCGTACAGCTCACCGAATCTCGCGCCAGGAGGCGTCCCTTTTCGATGATGGCGGCATCACGGGCATCCAGTTCGACCTGTCCAGGAAGAGCGGCTTCGGCGCTGATGGCGATAATGACCTTTTCCAGGTCGGCCCTCTTCTCGGCATCGTAGCGGGCGACCTTCTGTTTCACGAAACGAACCATCTTCCCTTCGCGAAACTTGGTGCCGCCGTAAAAATCAGGTCCGTCCACACGCGCGGGATTCATCATTCCGGCCAGCCATTCGCGGGATCCGAATCCCTTCAGATCCGGCGCCGACGCCGGGTCCGCCACCGGTTGTCCGATTCCGTCGTGCCCGCCATAGCGGTGGCAGCTGGCACAATTTCTCGCGAACAGACGCGGCCCCTGGGTCAAAGGATCCTGTCGCAGCAGGGTCACTGCGCCGGAATTGGGAATGCCCTGCGGCGACTTCGCCAGTTCCACCACGCGGTGGGAATCCCGGTGGGCACGTTGGACGGCAGCCTGGTACTCGGGATCCTGCCGGTCCTGCCGGCGCGCCTGAACGGTCAGGAGAACGGCCCCGAGGAGGACCATTCCCAGGAAGGCGAGATTGAACCGGTGACCCAGTTTCCAGCGACCCAGGAAGGGCATGGCAGCCAGGATGACCAGGCCCAGGCTGGGAATCACGATGGCACCCCAGACTTCCGTTCCACCGGGGAAGTACTTGAGGAACTGGAAGAGGAAGAGGAAGTACCATTCCGGTCGCGCCGCGGCGTACGGCTCGCTGGGGTCCGCCGGCGCCGCGAGTTCGGCCCCGTGAAAATGGAGGGTGAGGAACAGGACCGTCACCAGGACCGCCAAGGCCGCCACGGCGTCCATCAGCACCTGATCGGGCCAGAAGGCGGCATCCGGTTTGCGATGTGGTTTTTTCGAGGTGATTCCGTGGCGGCGGAACAGGGCGACATGGCCGACAACCAGCACCACGATCAGGGCCGGCAGGATTCCGGCGTGGAGGGCGAAGAAGCGAGTCAGCGTGAGATGTCCGTAGTCGGGTCCTCCCACGATCAACCGTTCGATCATGCCACCGAAGAAGGGCGTGACCGCAGCGATGTTGGTGGCCACCTTGGTCGCCCAATAGCCCTTTTGATCCCAGGGCAGGAGATATCCAGTGAGGGCGAGGCCCAACGTGAGCAACAACAGGGCGAGCCCAAACCAGAAATTCACCTCGCGCGGCGCCATGTAGGCCCCGTCGACCACCACCTGCATCAGATGCAGCGCCAGCAATACCACCATCATCTGGGCGGTGTAGTGATGCAGACCGCGCAGGAACCACCCACCGGCCATTTCGTGCTGGATGTAGTAGACGGATTCCCACGCCGACTGGGCCCCGGGACTGTAGGCCGTCCAGAGAACGGCGCCGGTGACGAACTGGACGAACAGACAAAAGGTCAACGCACTCCCCCAGACGTACCGCCAGCGGGCTCCGCCAGGGATGTTCTCCATCAGCGACTCATGCACGAGCCGTCGGATTCCGGTCCGCGCATCCAGCCAATCCAATAGCGGCTTCATGCGACGGGACGCTTGTCCTTGTGTCCGGCCTCAAAATTCATGAATTGGACCCAGACCTCATTGCCCCGCACCTCGACGGGGAGTTCGTCCATTGGACGCGGACTGGGGCTCCGCGGGTCATTGATGCTGCCGTCGGACGCAAAGGTGCTGTTGTGGCAGGGACAGAAGAACTCCTGTTTGCCCGTGCGGTATTCCAGGAAGCAACCGGCGTGGGGACAAACACACTGGAGGGCCCGGACGGTGCGAGCACCGGTCCTGGCAAGATAGATCGCCCCGACCGGCATATTGGCCGTCCGCGTCCAGGCGTCGGTCCGGTCTGCCAGCACCGTGTACTTCTGGGGGGTCCCGTCTTCGGGAAGCGCCTCCAGGGAGGTGATCCGGATGTATTCACGCCCCCCTGTCCCGCTGTGGCGCCGAAGCGGGTCCAGCCACACGAACAACCCCGCAGCGACGGGGACGGCGGCTGCGGCGCCTCCAATGGCGATGGCAGCCGCTTCCTTCATGAAGCAACGGCGCGGTTGTGCGCTGCCGGATTCCGGTTCGGACATTGGGCCGAGGAGACACCGGCCGGCAACCAGGAGGCCAGCCGATTTCATGGGGCATTCCCCTTACCGGTCCGAATCCGCGCCGGAACCTGTCCGCGCCACGCCGCCAACCTGGAGTGACGGCACGCCGCAAAGGATCCGGCGCAATTGGGCGGCGATCTCCCGGGCCCGCCCGATCAGCCAGTCGGCCGCCTCGGGCGCAAGATGCTGCCGGCAATTGCGCTCCCACAATCCCAGCCAGCGGCGGAAATGATCCTCCTCGATTCCCAGCGGCAGGTGGGCTCCGGCAAATCCTCCAGGATAACGGGAAGGGCGGCCGAGCTGCCGTTTCCAGAAGGCGCCGATTTTCTCCAGGTGGGAGGGCCAGTCGTGGATCCGGGAGTCAAAGACAGGACCCAGGACGGAATCCTGCCTCACGTCGGCATAAAAATGCCGGAGCAGATTTTGGAGACCAGGCTCTTCCCCCAGCTTTTCCCAGATGGCATCCACTCCCAGCGTGTTCATGGTTCACACCCCTCGCCCACCGGATCAGGGATGCAATTCGGCGACTCCCTTGGGAAGCTCGTTCAATTGCCGAACCTCCCCGGCGCTCAACGCCCGGTTAAACACCGCCAACTCATCCCAAAGACCGATGAAGGAGAGGCCCATCATGATTACGGCGTCATTCTCATTCCACATGAAGGTCTGGCGGCGCGGTCCCAGCGTGGAGACACGGCGACCGTCGAGGTACAGCTGGCAAATGCCGTCGTCCTTCCCGGTGTTGAAGTGTTCAAAGGTGAACACCACGTGGGTCCACCGGTCCTTGGAAAACGGCGCGTTGTCGATGGTCACAAGGGGCTTTTCCGCGGCAGACATCTCCTCCCACTTACGGTTGTTGGGATTCCAGACCTTGAAGTCCGGGTATACCCCAAGGCGGAAGGGGACGTCATCGGTGCGCTTCTCAAACTCAATGAAGAAAGCGGCATCGTTCCAGGCCCGGGGGGTGATCTGGATGGCGTCCGCATAGCCCATCGCCAGTTCCGCCTTGGGATCCACCTTCAGCCAGAATGAGACGGTTCCCGCCCAGTCGTTGGTCCGGTAGGAAAGGTTTGTGGATGCGGAGAAGAACACAATCGGCTGGGACTTCCGTTCAAACCGCAGGGCGTCACCAAATTTTCCGGCACCCGCCGCCAACGTCACTTCGCCTCCCGGGGGAAGGCCAGGCGCCGACACACTTCGACGTTCAATGGAAGGTGCGTAGCTGAACTGACGGGAACCCTTGGCGAAATCCGCATTCAGCCCGTGATCAAACGAGGCATGGAAAGTCAGGGAGGATTTCAGCCCAGGGGAAACCCCCTGCGCCTGCGCCCGGGCCGGGTCGAGCCCCCCCACCGTGGATAGGGCCAGCAGCGCGAAAACGGACAGGTGTCGATGCCCGGGAACCAGGTGAAGTGTCATGATGAATGAGCAACGTACTGTTTCCGGGAACCCAAGGGAAAGGGACATCCTCCGCCGACCTCAGGAATCTCCACCGCCCGGAAAATCACCGTTCCTCCAGCAAAAAGCCCGATCCACACGGATCGGGCTTTTTTGAGGATTGGGTGAACAGGAAGCGGATGGGCGGGATCACTCGAAGGAGGCACCCGCGCCGCCGGCCTTGGCCTTCTCGGCGTACCACGTGTCGAACTCCTCCTGGGACACCACCTGGAATTCACCCTTCATGGTCGAATGAAGGTTTCCGCACAACTGCGCACAAATGATCATGTACCCGCCCTTCTCCACCGGTTTAAAGTGGACGGGAACGGTCATGCCCGGAATCGCATCCTGGGTCACCCGCATGCGGGGCAACTTGAAGCTATGGATGACATCCATGGAGGAAATGCGGCAGATGATATCCCGATCCACCGGCAACTTGAACGGTTCACGCAGGCAGGTGACATCATCCTTGGCAGCCGGGTCCGACGGATCCAGACCGAAGGGGTTGTTCGAATTCGCCTCCTTCATGGTCTGTTTGCCCCATTTGCCGTCCGGTCCGGCGAAGTGGGCATTCCACGCGAACTGCTGGCCCATGATCTGAATCTCAATGGGATCGGTCTTCGGGTTACCGGTCTTCACCGGAAACTGGTCGACGGCCTTGGCCCACAGCGGCACTGCGAAACCGAGGAGGAGGAGAACCTCCACAGCGGCGACACCCACTTCGGCGTAGCTCGAAAAATGCGAGCGGGCGCCCACATGGTCCGCCTTCGGATTCCGGGATTTCCGGAACCGCAGGATGGTATAAATGAAGTAGCCGAGCCAGCCGACGAACAGCACCAGCATCAGCAGGTGGATGTACAGCATGAGGTCGTCGACCCCTTTGCCCTGGGCGGCGGCGTTCGGCGGAGGAACCAGATAATTCCAGATGCTCATGACGGATTCAGGCGAAGGAAAAAATTATGCGATGGGCGGATTGATTTCAGACGGGGCGTCCATCCGTTCGGAACGGCGGACCACGAACACGAAAAACGAGGCGATGAGGGTCAGCATGCCCAGGATGACCACCAGCAGGGTCATAATTCCGGCATTCATGCCATAGGCCATGTTGGAATCGGACTTCCCGAAACAGGCCGCGCAGCCCAGGACCGGGCTTTGGGCGGCAGCAAGGGCGGACAGCGTGAGGCCGGCGAGGAGATTCCGTTTCACAGGAAACTGACGTTTTTGAATTTGCGCAGGAAGACCTTGCCGTAGACCAGCAATGCGACCGCGGCGGCGAGGGCCAGGCAGCCCCAGAGAGCGTCCCGGGGCGTCCCGCCATCCCGATAGTTTCCGAAACTCCAGGCGGCGATCACAAACATCAGCAGGACGCTGACGGTGACAAAGACGATGTGGAACGCCTTAAGGGACATAAATCGTCTTGGGCTGGGCTCCTGTCACCGGATCCTTATCGCTCCACAGGATGAGACCCACCATGCCAATGGCAAACGCCACGGTCGTGACGAGGGTGAGGTAAATCACCTTTTTCTCCGAGAGAAGGTGCATGAAATACCCGCAAACCAGAAAGGCCTTAACCGTCGCCACAAACAGGGCCACAGCGATCGTCAGGGCCACGCTGCTGAATTCCCACTCGCGGGCCAGCACGGTGACCATTGTGCCGACCAACAGCGCCGCGCCCACCGCCCAGTACACCTTCTTGTGGGCCGCATCATCATGGGCGTCGTGCGACGCCGTGGAGGTTGCGGAAGAATGATTGGAATGACTCATGGTTCGCAAAGCGGAGTTCAGAGCAGATAGACAATCGGGAACAGGAAGATCCAGACGAGATCGACGAAGTGCCAGAACAGCCCGCCCACCTCGATTCGATTGGTGAACTGCTCGGGATTCGCCTTCCAGAATTTCGTTCCCAGGAACGTGAAATAGGCGAGCACCATGGCGCCGCCGAACACGTGGAGGCCGTGCAGGAAGGTCATGGTGAAATAGATCGCAAAGAAGGGATGGGTGGACGGAATGAAAGCCTTGAGGCTCTCGATGTCGGACACCTTGAGTTCCCGATCCACGTGGTGCTTACCTTCCGAATGGGCCTTGTGGATGTCCTCGGGAATCGCCATGCCCACGGGAAACCGATACTTGTTCGGGATGTCCGCCAGAACTTTGATGGACTCCAGGTTCTTCGCCTTCACCGTCTCCAGGTTCCAGAACAACGGGCTCTTGCCATCGATGTCCAAGTGGGCCGTGAGGGCCGTCCCATCATTCAGGCGGATGACGTAATGGCCAAATTTTTCACGATACTCAAAGGTCTTGATCACGAGGAAGCCCATGGCGCAGGCCAGCGTGAAGACCATGAACCCGCGGAATTTGGCGTAGTTGCCCTCGCGAAGGGCCATCCACGCCATCACCACGGTCACAGACGAACTGATCAGCACGGCGGTGTTGAAGGTACCGATCGGGATGTTGAGCAAGCCATGCGGCCAACCGTTGGCGACGTCCGGCCAGAAACCGTGCTCGGCGGTGACCCGCAGGAGGATGTAGGCGGAGAAAAACGCCCCGAAGAGCATCACTTCCGAGGCCAGGAAGAGCCAGATGCCCACCTTGGCGTTGTAGAGCCCGGTATCCGGACGGGGTTTGACTGTGTATGGAATTTCCATGAAGGCGAGATCGGTTCAGGTGAGAAGTGCCGCTCGGATCAACTGGCCTGTCCCTGAGGGGTGAAGTCCTTTTTGGCACCGGGCACGCTGTATTCGTAGGGACCGCGATAGGCCACCGGTTCCTTGTCGAAATTGCCGTGCGGCGGCGGGGTTGGCGTCTGCCAATCCAGCGTGGTAGCCTCCCAGGGATTGTCCGACTCGACCTTCTTCCCGTTGTTGATGCTCCAGAAGAAGTTGAAGATGAACGGCAACTGGAACAGGGCGAGGCCGAAGGCCGCGTGGGTGATCGAAATGTTCAGCTTGAGGATCCCCGGGTCCGCCCCGACGCCGTCCGCAAAGTAGGTCGCACCACCATCGTACAT
>JBGAPN010000103.1:0-13431 GCA_044221235.1 Limisphaerales bacterium | reverse complement strand
TGGTGTCGGAGCCCTTCATGGCGATGTCTCCGGCGCGGGCTAAACCGGCCGACAGCCAGGTTGCGGCGGCCAGCAGCGCCAGGAAGACGGCTTGCTGTTTCATCAGTTCCACTGGGGCTCAAGCGGGTTTCGGTTTCGCGGCCGGGCGGTGAACATCCGGAAACAAAGGGCAATTGGATGGGATCACGGATGGCTTCCAGGCGGAAGCTCGGTCCATGTCACCGAATTGTAACCGACCTGCCACAACGACGACATCGCCCCTCCCGAGCGTGGGCCCGTGATCGGTGGATTCAATCGTTGGCGGAGCGTGGTTGTCGCGCTCGGTTCCCTGGGCCTGACCTCCTGGATGTCCCTGGGGGCGGACACCCTCGCGGCCGCCCGCGAATCGGTAACCCAATGGGTGCAGACCCAACAGCTGATTTCGCGGACCCGTGCCGACTGGGAGTCCGACCGCGAAATGCTGCAGCAATCCAAGGCGCTGCTGGAACGGGAACTGGCCGTGGTCCGCGACGAAATGGCCAAGCAGAACACCAACAGTGGCGCCGCCGACATCGAGCGCCGCAAGGCGGAGGCCGAATTGAAGCGATCCAACGAGGCTCTGGAACAGGCCCGCACCGTCCTCGGCGCCCTGGAAGGACGCATCAAGGAGCTGCTCCCCCTGTTGCCCATGCCGGTGACCGCCGGCGCCCAACAGCTGATCAACAAGCTCCCGGCCGATCCCGCGCAGACCAAGTCCGGCGCGGCCGAGCGGATGCAGACCGTCGTGTCACTGCTCAACGAGGTCGACAAGTTCAACAACGCGGTGACCGTGTTCACGGAGAAGCGGAAAAACGAGAAGGGCGAGGAGGTTTCGGTGGAAACGGTCTACGCGGGCCTGGGCGCCGCCTTCTTCGTCAATGAATCGGGGGACTTCGCCGGCCATGGGCACCCCGGTCCGAAGGGCTGGGAGTGGAGCATCGATGCAGCCATGGCACCCGATGTCCGCGAGGTCATCCGCATCTATCGCAATGAACGGTCCGCCCGCTTTGTCCCGCTCCCCGTCGCCATCCAATAACGGCCAACCCGGATTTTACGTGAACCTGATTCGAACCCTATCACTCTCACTGGGCCTGAGCTTGAGCCTGGTCCTGTCTGCCTTCGGTCAGGACGCCACAGCGCTGGCGTCCGGCGCCTCGGCGGACCTGAAAAAGGCGCTCGAGGACCTCGCCAAAGTGCGCCAGGAGGTCGAGACCCAGCGGTTGCCTGTGGTCCAGGAATTGAATGAACTGGAGCAGCGTCTGGCCGACCAGCGGGCGGAGCTGGCAAAGGCGCAGCGCTTCCAGGAAAACCAGCTGGTCGAGCTCAACGCGCTCAAGGCCGAAACCAAGCGCCGGTCCGACGAAGTGGCGTTCGTGGATTCACTCCTGAGCGAGTACACCCGGGCTTTCCGTTCGCGGCTTCATTTCGTCGAGGAACCCCGTTATCTCGCGACCTTTCAGGCGGTGGACAAGGCGGCGGTCGAGCCCGATCTGACCCCCGCCGAGCGGTTGGTCCGCCGGTCCGCCGTGCTCAACACCGCCCTCGACCGCGCCCAGAAGGCCCTCGGCGGCGAACTCTTCGAGGGCAAGGCGCTCAATGCCCAGGGACGGATCCAGGACGGCAAGATCGCGCTGGTCGGACCGGTGGCCCTCTTCGCCAGCGCTGACGGCACCCTGGCCGGAATGCTGCAGCAGGAACTCAACAAATCGGACCCGACCGTGGTGCCGGTGAGCCCGGAGGTTGCCGCGGATTGCCGGGCCGTGGTCACCACCGGAAAAGGCCGGCTCCCGATCGATGCGACCGGAGGCAATGCCTTCAAGCTCTCCGCCCTCAAGGAGACGATGTTTGAGAAGATCAAGCATGGTGGCTGGGTGATGGTGCCGTTGATCACGCTGGGGCTCTCCGCCGTCCTCGTTTCCCTGTTCAAGTGGTTCCAGTTGTCGCGGGTCCGCGTGGCCACGGAGCGGGATCTTCAGAAGGTCCTCGGATTCCTTGAAGCGGGAAAGCAGGCCGATGCGCTGGCCCATGCGAAGTCCATCGCCGGACCGGCCGGCGAGCTGCTCGCCGCCGGAGTGGAACACGTCGACGAGAAAAAGGAGTACATCGAGGAAATCCTTTACGAGCGGATGCTGGCCACCCGGACCCGCATCGAACGCGGCATCCCGTTTCTCGCCCTCACCGCCACGACCGGCCCGCTGCTGGGCCTGCTGGGCACCGTCATGGGCATGATCGCGTTGTTCAAGCTCATCTCGAGTTTCGGCTCCGGCGATCCCCGGCTGCTGGCGTCGGGCATCTCCGAGGCCCTCATCGCCACGGCGTCGGGCATGATTGTGGCGATTCCGTCCCTGCTCCTCCACGCCTTCCTGACCCGCAAGGCCAAGGGAATCCTGGGCAGCATGGAGCAGACGGCCGTGGGCTTCATCAACGGTCTTCCCGAAAACACGCATTCCACCTTTGCCTGACACTTTCATGGACAACCCCACCGTTCAGCAATTCGTGCACGCCTGGTCGACGGGCGGATGGGTGATGGGCGCCCTCGCCATCCTGGCCCTCATCATGTACGGCACGGCCGCGCATCTCCTGATTCGGCTCTACCACGGCAGCGTGGTGCGGGCGTCCGACAAGGACGTCCTGGCCTGGGTCGGCAAGCCGGACGCGGCGCCCCGGTCGGTGCACGAACTTCTCCGCTACACCCAGGATGATGTCCATTCCCTCCGCGACATTGAGGGCCGTTTCCGCGAGATCGAGGCGCATCAGATCAGTGATGTCGATCGTCGCGTGGCGTTCCTCAACGTCTTGGTCGTGAGCGCACCGCTCTTCGGGCTGCTGGGGACGGTCTGCGGCATGCTGCTTACTTTCAAGGCCATTGCGGCATGCTGCTTACTTTCAAGGCCATTGGCATTGGGGGCGGTTCGGCCTCCGAAGTGGTGTCGAAGGGCATCAGCGAGGCGCTGGTGGCCACACAGACGGGCATGATGGTCGCCATCCCGGGATTGATTGCCGCATCCGTGGCCAAGCGCTGGCGGAACGAGTACGTGGCCTTCATTGCCCGCCTCGAAAGCCTGACGCTGCGTCATTTCCGGTCCGAGTTCCATGGCATGACCCGCGTCTTCAAGCGCACGAGCTCGGCCCCGAAATCCCAGAAGGCCACCTTGGAGGCTCACGCCGCATGAGATTCCGCCGGACACTTGCCGAGGCCGAGGAGCCCATCGAACTGAACCTGATTCCGTTGATCGACGTGATCATGTTCCTTCTGATTTTCTTCATCTCCACCACCAGCTTCATCGAGGAGCCGGGCGTGCAGGTCGACAAGCCCCAGGCCGCCAGCGCCAAGCAGCTGGAGAAAAACAGCATCATCTTCGCCGTCACCAGCGACGGAAAAATTGCATACGGCGGGAAGGAAATCGGACTGGGCGGGGTGCGTCCGACCGTGAAGCGGCTGTGCGCCAAGGAACCGCTTCCGGTGGTGATCCAGAGCGATGAGAATTCCCGGTCCGGCCTCCTGATCCGGGTGATCGACGAGGCGAAACTGGGCGGAGCCAAGGATGTGAGCCTGGCGACCGAGAAGGGTTGAGCGGCGTCCGGGATCCCATGCGGAAAGTTTACACATCGTCGGGTTCCGGCTGGGCCGCGCTGGCGTCCATGGCCTTTTCGGTCATCGCCACCCTGTCGATTTTTCTCGTCCTGCCGTTCACCCACATCGTGGCCCGGCCGGAGCGGCATCTGGAGCTGCGCAAAACCAGCGCGGTCGACATCCCACCCCCGGTGGAGGAGCCGCCGCCGCCCCAGCAGGAACAGACCAAGGAGGAAGACGTGCCACCGCCGCCAGCCATGGATGACGCCCCGCAGTCGGTTCCCGTGATGGCCGACCTCGACGTCGCGGTGGGCGGCGGCGGATTCCTTCCTGGATTTGTCGCCGGTTCCGGCGCCATGGCCGGGGGTGATGCTGACGTGGGCAATGAAGTGTTCAGCGCGGCAGACCTGGAGGAACGTCCCCAGCCCGCCGCCCAATTCCCGCCGGCCTATCCGAACGAGCTGCGCCGCGCGAAGGTGGAGGGCAGCGTCACCGTTGCCTTCGTCGTCGATGAGACCGGACGCGTGGACGACGCCCGCGTCGAGAAGTCCTCGCATCCCGAGTTTGAAAAGTCCGCGCTGGAAGCCATCCGCAAGTGGAGGTTCCGGCCCGGCAAGAAGGAGGGTCAGGCCGTGCGTTCGTACCTCGTCCAGACCTTCCGGTTTCGTCCCCCCGGTAGTTGATCCGCCATGGATTCCCATTTCATGAAGACCCGCTTGTTCCTCGCCTGCCTGTGCAGCCTGGTGCTTCCCCGGATGGAAGGACTCCAGGCGGCCGATGCGGCACCGGCCCCCGCCGCGTTTGCCCCGATGCCGGCCTCCAATCCACTGGCGGAGGAGTGGAACAGTCCCGAATTCCAGAAACGTCTCCTGGGCAGCTACGGCATGAAGTCCGACGTGGAGCCCCGGATGACTCCGGATGAGCAGGCGTTCTACCGGGACAAGGTGGTCCCCCTGATGCGCAGCGAGCCGGCCAAGGCTGTCGATGTGCTCAAGGACCGGGCGAAGCCGGGAGCGAGCGCGCAGTTCGATTTCGCACTGGGGAATCTCTACTTCCAGAATGACAACCTGACCAATGCCATCACCGCCTTCTCCGCGGCGGTGGAGAAGTTCCCGGACTTTCTCCGTGCGCAGAAGAACCTGGGGTTCGCCCTGCTCCGGTCCGGACGCTATGACGACGCCATCAAGCCGCTGACGCGTACAGCGACCCTGGGCGGGGCGGATGGCAAACTGTTCGGGTTCCTGGGATTCTGTTTCAGCAATGCCGGACGGAATGCCTCGGCCCAGAATGCCTACCAACAAGCGCTGCTGTTTGAGCCGGACAACCTCGACTTCAAGCTCGGCCTGGTGAAGAGCGCGGTGGCCCTCGCGAACTACGACCTCGCCCTGGCGGTCCTGGACGAGGTCCTCCCGCTCCAGCCTGACCGCGAGAACCTCTGGGTCCTGCAGGCGAACATCTATATCCAGAAGGGCCAGCCCGAGAAGGCGGCGGTCTCCCTGGAGATGCTGCGCCGGCTGGGCAAGGCGGGTGCGCCGCAGCTGCTCCTGCTGGGCGATCTCTACCTGAATCAGGAGGCGCGGGACCTCGCGCTCGCCGCCTACGACGAGGCCGTGGAGAAGGGGGGAGCCCAGAGCCTGCCGAAGGTGCTCAGGGCCGCGGACATCCTGGCCTCCCGCAATGCGTACAAGGAGGCCGCCGATCTGTTGGGCCGGATCAAGAACGCCGCCGGAGCCTCGCTGACCGGATCCGATGAACTCAAGTGGCTCAAGCTGTCGGCCAAGGTCGCCATGGGCACCGGGGACAGCGCCCGGGCGATCACCCTGCTCGAGGACGTAGCCCAGAAGAATCCGCTGGATGCCGAAGCCCTGTTGCTGGCCGGTGACTTCTACGCGCGCAACGGGCAGCCCGAGAAGGCGCAGTTCCGTTATGAGACGGCCGGCAAACTGAACGGCTACGAGGCGGAGTCGATGGTCAAGCAGGCTCAGCTCCTGGTGACGGCCCGCAAGTACGAACCCGCTCTGGAACTGCTCCGCAAGGCTCAAAAGGTGAAGCCGCGGGAGAACGTCCAGCGGTACCTCGAACGGGTTGAACAGGTGGCCCGCAACGCCGCCCGCCGCTCCTGAGGCCCCATTTCCAGCCTGTGGCTTTCCCCCTCTCCTCCCCGTGGAACCCGACCCGGGAGTCCGGCGGCATGAAACCGTGGACGGAATTCCTGCGACGTTGGTCCTTCGCCGGACTGTGGCTGCTGTTCCTGGTTCCCGGGATGATCCGGGCGCAGGAAGCCGGGACGCTGACCGGCGTGGTGGTCAACAACTGGGACGGCCGCCCGCTTCCCGGCGTGGTGGTCACCATCCGCGGAACGCTGCTCGCCGGCACCACGGATGGCTCGGGACGCTACCGCATCGATGGTGTCCCGGCCGGGGAACATGCGGTTCGTTTCAGCAAGCCCGGGTTTGCCCAGGCCACTGCGACCGGTGTCCGGGTGGCGCCCGGACTGATCCGTGACCTTCCCGGCTCGCTGCGTCCGGAGTTCTACGAAATGGAGGAATATGAGGTCACCTCCGAGCACTTCGAGGTGCAGGCCATTGAAGTGATCGAACAACGTCAGTCGTCGCTGTCGTTCTTTGACGCCATCAGCTCCGACCAGTTCAAGAGGCTGGGTGCGACCGACGCGGCTCAGATTCTCACCAAGCTTCCCGGCACCACCGTGGTGGATGGCAAGTTTGCCGTCATCCGGGGACTCAGCGACCGCTACAACATCACCGAATTGAACGGCGCCCAGATTCCCACCGCCGACCCATACCGGCAGGGAGCCCCGCTCGACATCATTCCGGCGTCCATGATCAAGGAGGTGAGCGTCAGCAAGACGTTCACGCCGAATCTTCCCGGCGGTTTCGCGGGTGGCCTGGCGAACCTCGTCACCAAGTCCTTTCCCGACAAATTCATCCTGCAGGTGGAGTTCGGACTCGAGTATAACTCGCAGTCCACGTTCAACAGCGACTATCTGTCCTACCCCGGCAGCCCGACCGACTGGGCTGGATTCGGCACCAGCACCCGCAAGCTGCCGACCGAGCTGGACGGCCAGACCGGCGCCACACTCCGGCGTCCCCCCCCGGCGCCCCGCAATGAGACGCCGGCCCAGGCCCAGGCTCGACTCAATCAGGCGAACAAGGTCGAGAGCGCGCTCAATTCCTTCCAGGATTACACCTTCTCCGGAACGCCGCAGACCGCGCCCCCCAACTACGGCGGCAACTTCTCCGTGGGCGACACACTGGACCTCGAGGGACATAACTTCGGCTATTTCGTCAGCGGCGTGTACCGCAACCGGTTCTTCTTCTACGACGACGGGATCCGGGCCCGGTACCGTCCCACCGGGATCGGAACGATCGCACCCTACCAGTCCTTCGAGGACACCCGGGCCGTGAACGAGTCGGTGTGGGCCAGCGTGGTGAACCTGGCCTATGAGATCGTCCCCGAGAACCACACCATCAGCTTCACCTTTTACTGGAACCAAAACGGCGAGAACACGACCCGCCAGCAGGTCGGCTCGGTGGAAAACGTCGAACAGGTGGTGGAGCTGAACACGCTCCAATGGGTCCAGCGCCAGATCCACACCTTCCAGGTCCGCGGGGACGACCACTTCGAGGACTTCCTCAACTGGAACACCGACTGGCTCGTTTCGCTGGCCAACACCAGTCAGGACGAACCCGACCTGCGCTACTTCAACTACGCCCGCCAGCCGGACGGTTCGGATCCGTTTTTCAGCAACTCGCTGCCGGAGCCGATCCTTCCGACCCGCTATTACCGGTACATCAACGAGGACTCCAAGTGGGCGGTGCTGAACAACAAGATCCCGTACCAGCAGTGGTCCGGCCTGGAGGGCTTCGCCCAGTTTGGCGGCGGCTACAACGGGTCGCAGCGTGAATTCACCGAGCAGACCTTCCAATTCAATGGAACCTCGGCCTGGGGCCAGCCTCCGACGCCCAACAATTACTTCACGCCCGACAACATGCAGTACACCAGCCAGGTGACGGCACGGGGCACCAACTACGTCTTTCAGCGCTGGTTTCAGGAAGGCATCTCGCCCGCCTACTACAATGGCGAGCAGCAGATCCCGGCGGGTTACGTGATGACCGAGCTTCCCATTGTGGAGAAGTTCAAGATGGGCGGTGGCCTGCGTCTGGAAAATACCCTGCTTGCCATCCAGGGCGGCGGAGGCGCGGCGGGCGTGACCAATTCGCTGATCAACCAGCTCGACCTGATGCCGGCGGTGAACGGCACCTATCAAATCGTCACCAACATGAATCTCCGGGCGAGCTTCAGCCAGACCGTCGCCCGCCCGTCCTACCGCGAGCTGGCGCCCTACCGGTCCTATGACACGGCCGGAGACGAGATCGTTGAGGGCAATCCCAACCTGAAGATGACCAGCATCGACAACTACGACCTGCGTTGGGAATGGTATCCCCGGCCGGGTTCGGTGCTTTCGGTCAGTGGATTCTACAAGTATCTCCAGAACCCCATCGAGAAGGTGGCCCTCACCTTCGGCGGCGGCATCGTCACCTTCGAGAATCGTCAGGAGGCCAGTCTGTATGGTCTCGAACTCGAGGCGAACACGAAGCTGGACGTCCTGGATGAGTCGCTGGAGGAATTCATTGTAGGTTTCAACTTCGCCTACATCGAATCGAAGGTGAACCTGACGCCGACGGAGATCCAGAACGAGCACGTGCTGTTTCCCGATGCCCCGACCTCCCGCAGCCTGTATGACCAGTCGCCGTGGATCGTGAACTTCGACCTGACCTACGACCACCGTGCGACCGGTACCACGGCCACCGTTTCGCTGGGAGCCGCCGGCCCGTACATCTTCGTGGTCGATCGCGCCGGTCCGGACGTCTACGAGCATCCGCCGATGCAGCTCAACTTTGTCGTCACCCAGCGTCTGGCCGAACACTGGAAGCTGCGTCTGGCGGCCCGGAACCTGTTGAATCCGGACCTGGTCAGGACCTACGGCGACAGCAAGGACGGGGCGATCTATTCCTCCTTTTCGATGGGCGTCTCCGTGGCAGCGACCCTCCTGTACGAGTATTGATCCGCCGTGGGAGCCCTCACCCCGGCCCTCTCCCTTCCTCCCCGAGTCAGAAGGGCGAGGGAGGCCTGAAGGCGAGGCTGAAACTTTGGGTGAGCACTGACCCCAACGGCACAGCCCACCTCCTTCTCCCTTCCAGAGCGAAGCGGCGGAAGGTGGCTGAAGGCCGGATGAGGGCCACGCCGGAGGGCATCCGCTTTCCCCTTCCCTGTCCCTTCCCCCCGAGGACGGCTTGCCTGGACCCGGTGCGTGGCCATCATGCCGTCATGCACCCGGCGTTCCCTGGATTCATTTCCTTCGTCCTCTTGGGTGTGCTGGGGTCGGCGCAGGAGACGATTCGTCCAGCACTTCCGCCTATCCCGGCCCCCATCGCCATCCCGCAGCCCGGGCCCACCAATGATGCGCCTTACGCCCCGCAGCCCATCCTGCCCGGCGGGATTATCGTCCCTCTCTACTCTCCAGACTCGCCGCAATTGAATGCGGCGCGGGTTCGTGAGGCGGAACAATACAACCTCAGCAAATCGGCTCCCGGTCGGATCAATTCCATCGTCAACATCCACAATCCGTCCATCGAAGTGCATACGGTGGACGGAGGAATCAACACCGGTGCCGTGGTCATTCTAGCGGCGGGCGGTGGACACAATTCGCTGAACGTCGGGTCGGAGAGCGCCGACTTCGTGCCGTTCTTCTACCAGTTCGGCGTCAACACCGTGATCCTGAGAAACCGGCTCCGCCGCGATGGCTACAACGTCAAGACCAACGCGGTCGAGGACGCCATGCAGGCCATCCGGCTCGTCCGCGCGCATGCCCGGGACTGGAATCTGGATCCGAACAAGATTGGCTTCATGGGGTTTTCCGCGGGTGCAGAACTCGCAGCGCCTCCAGCCTTGTTTTTCGAGGAGTTTGACCGGTCTCACCACCAGCCGTCGGACCCATTCGCCGGCGTTTCCTGCCGTCCGGATTTCGTCGCGCTGATTT
Source organism: Limisphaerales bacterium (assembly GCA_044221235.1). GTDB lineage: Bacteria > Verrucomicrobiota > Verrucomicrobiia > Limisphaerales > UBA9464 > UBA9464. Next base: position 3,778 of record JBGAPN010000103.1, on the reverse strand, counting down.
ATCCGGGACCGACTCCGTTCTCCCAGGGCGAGAATCCGCCCGTGCCGCGCAACACGCCGCCCGCGTTCCTGGCCTGCGCCGGACCCGGCGACCGCATTCATGCGCTCTGGGCCGACGAATATTACCGGGCGCTGTTGGACGCCGGAATTCCCAACATTGAAATGCATCTGTACGGCCGTGGGCGCCATCCCGGGGATCCGTTTTCCGACGGAAGCCGGATGACCGCGGGACTCGGGGATCGGAATGGAATGCCGATGGGCAAGTGGCAGGATCGGTTCATCGAGTGGTTCCGGGACCTGGGCTTCCTGCAGAAGCCCGGTGTCGAGACGCGCGCGGCGCAGGACATCGCGGCGTTTCTCAAGGAGCCCTCGCCGACCCCGTTTAAATCACCGTCCGCGCGGTGACTTGAGTTCCCAAACCCGCGAAAGCGGAGGGCCCGGCCTGGAGCGGGCAGGCTTGCCCGGCGATCGGGTTGTTCGGACGATCAGTGCATGCCCGTCCGGCGACTGTTTGTTTCCGTTCCGATCCCGTCCGGGATCCGGGAGGCGTTGGGTCCGGCATGCGCCGCCCTACGTGCGTCGGTTCCGGCACGTGCGCTGGCGTGGGTCGACCCGGAAACCTGGCACCTGACCCTTCGGTTTCTCGGAGATGTGGAGACCGGTCAGATTCCGGGCCTGGTGGGACGATTGAGGTTGGAATTGAGCGGGGTCCCGCCGTTTGTGGCCGAGTGTTGTGGCCTCGACTGGCTGCCCAGTCCACAGCGGCCTCGCGTTCTCTTCGCGGGAGTTCGGGCGGAACCGGACCGGCTTCAGATGTTGCATGACCGTGTCAACCAGGCGACCGCGCCCGTGGGAGTGACGGGCCGCGCCCGCGCCTTCGTAGCGCACGCCACCCTTGCGCGCGTCCGGGATCCCCTGGCGCGGGGAGTTCATTGGGCCCGTTTGATCGCACCCTACTCGGAGTGCCGATTTGGCCTCTGGACTCTCGATGCCTGCCACCTCATGGCAAGCGAGCTCAGACCGGAAGGAGCCCGACACACAGAGCTGAGTCGTTTTCCTCTGTTGCACCCAACCTTGCCGGGCTAACCCGTATCCATGCAGTAGAAAAGGGGAGCGCATGCGCCCCCGCATGCTGCGGACGGGAAATTAGAACAAAGGCTCGGCTGTGTCGCTTCGCGGCAAGCCCTCGCCGTCCGCACGGCGCATGTGGAGTCCTCACCGTTTAGTGACGAGTGACGCGCAGGGGTCGAGGCGAGGGCTCCTCGACCTACACGCGTGGGCGCGTGTGCTCCCCGAGAATCTTTCTGCAGGTTCCGGCTAAGGGGAACGGTGGCGCTCTCCGCCGAAACGCTTGAGCCGTTCCACCTCATCTGAAAGCGTCCACATTAGTTGACTTGGATTTATCTTCTCCCGACGGCAGCCGTCGCGGCCCTTCTGAATGGAGTGCCGAATGGAATCGCCATGGCGATCTGGACGAGGACCGCGTCGCTCCATTGGAGCGAGCGGGCCCGGCGATTGTATCCGATCCAGGTCTCTGCGGTATGGGGACTCCTGGCCACCGGCGTAGCCGCGAGCATCATGGCCGGATGGGTTTGGGGAAACAGCTGGGCCACGAGCCTTATTTTCTGCCTGGCCAGTTTTGTCGGCGGCCTGGCCGGAAACTACCTCCCCAATCGATGGTGCGTTCCGACCTTAACGATCCGGCAGTACTTCGGAACCTGCCTCAAGACGTGGGTCTTCTTCTTGGGCCTGATCGCCTCGACGCCCTTGCTGTCCTGGGCCATGGGAACTGAATGGAATCTGCGTTCTGCGGGAGCGGCTGTCCTGTATCTCGGCGCTTACCTGTGGTTCGTGAGCACCGGGTGGGTCTGGCTGATGCGCCGATTCAAGGCCCTGGGCGCCGCACCCTCGGAGTGGGTGGCGCTGGTCCAAGAGCAGGCTTTGGCGCGGAACATCAAGGTCAACAACGTCCTGGTCCTGGAAGATTATCGGGCGATCGCCTTCGCCCTTCCCCTTCAGGGCGCCGTGGGCCTGACCCGGAAGGTAGTGAACCTGCTCACACCCGATGAGCTCCGATCCATTGTCGATCACGAGCTGGGGCATCTCGGCGAACCTCGCGGCGTCCTCGTCGGCCGAGTCGTTGCCAGTCTGACCTTCGCACCTCTGCCCTTCATGGGTATTGCGGCCCGCTGGCACGGAATCACGGGTATCGCGGTCTGCTACCTGTCCATGTTGGTCATCGGGTTCGTTTCCCGGCGCCTCTCCAGAGCCATGGAGTTGAGGGCAGATCGTTTCGCAGTCGGAGACCACCCCTCCGAAACGGGCGCCGTCTATGCGCGGGCGCTGGAGAAGATCTACGCGGCGAATCTGATACCCGCCTCCGGCCTCGGCCGGGGACAGACCCACCCGGATTTGTACGACCGGATGCTCTCCGCCGGGCTTCAGCCAGACTTCCCACGCCCCAAAAAGCCCGGTTATGTGAATTGGACTGTGCTGATCTGGATCCTGCTCGTGTTTGGCATGCTGATCCTCAGGACCTGGGTCACCGGCGAGGCACCTTGATTGGTCCCGGCAGGGGACAGGACAATTCTCAGGTTCCCCGACGAAGGCCCTGTCCCTGCAACTTTGAGTTTTCGATACGACGGTACGTAGGCGGAGAATCAGGCTGGGGAGCCTGACTTGCATTCACTTGGGACGTCGGACGAATAGGGGCGGTCGGATTTCAGGTTGCTCCCACCCCGCGGTTTCGGGCATGTATTGAACAGTCCCACTGGTGATCGACTCGAACTCGTTGTTGGAGTCTTTCCCAAGCTGCCCTGAACAGCCACCGAACCCACCCCAAACTTTGGGAGCACCGTCCGTATCGCGAATCGTCGCTGCGAGCCCCTCCCGAACCCCTAACTCCCATGTCCACCCGAGCCTGCCGCATCAATGTGGTCCTCGCACTCGGACAGGGTCCCGCTGCAAACCTGACTGCCCGCCAGATCCGGTCCATTGCGTCGGACGTTGTCCACGATCTGATTCCCGAGAAACTTAACTGCTTCATCCGCCTGGTCGACCGGTTCCTCCCTTCCGACATGGGAGAGTTCGCCGAGTCCGGACGGGGAGAGGGGCTCTTGATCGTGTCCCCGGACCTGGTGACGGGCTCCGGCACGCTCCAGTCCACACCGGAAACGCTGGCAATGCTTGAGCAGGCCCGGCAATCCGAGCTTCCCATTGGGCTCGTGGGGTTGGCGGGACCGGATGGACCGGCCGACCTCTCCTCCATTCCCCAAGGTCTGGATGCCGTGGTACGGGCGGACTCGAATCTGGCACCCAACCTGGAGGAAGCGGTCCGGCGGGTAGCGGCGCGAATCTGGCTCACCCTCCCCAGCCAGGGAGTCCGGGTGCAGTCTCCACCCGAGCGGGCTTCCCGGGTGGTGATCGACTTTCCGCGGAGCGAGGAGGACTTTCGCAAGATCCTCAGCCTGCGGTTCCAAGTTTACCGCCTGTTGGGCTATCTGCGTCCCGAAATCCTGCGGGCGTCCAGCCAGTTGGACATGGATGCATTTGATCCGATCGCCATCCACCTGATGGCTCGGGACTGCGTGTCCGGCGAAGTCCTGGGATGCGCCCGCCTGATCGTCCCGAACGCGATGCTGGTGGAAAGTCAGCGCCGCGCCCTGGGCTATGTGGGCGACATCCACGGATGGTGCGCCGACATCGCACGCAAGGAAGGGAGCCGGGTATACCGGGACATCGTGAATGTCGGGACGGGAGGGCAGTCACTCCCGGCCGCC
>JBGAPN010000102.1:0-13547 GCA_044221235.1 Limisphaerales bacterium | reverse complement strand
AGATGCTCAAGGGTCTCGGATACCGGGAATCCGACTTCGAACGGCCCGCCCGGGAAATGAGCGGCGGCTGGGTCATGCGGGCCCACCTCGCCCGGTTGCTCGCGATGGAGCCGGATCTCCTGCTGCTGGACGAACCCACCAACCATCTGGATCTCGTCTCGCTGCTGTGGTTGCAGAACTACCTCAAGAACTATCCGGGAGCGCTCCTTCTCATTTCCCATGACCGCGAGTTTATGGATGAGTTGATCAACCAGGTTCACGAGATCGCGGATCGCAAGCTCATCGCCTACACCGGCAATTACTCGGACTACCTGAAGCAGCGCGAAGAACGCTACGAGCAGCAGTTGTCCGCCTGGAAGAACCAGCAAAAGGAAATCCAGGCCCTCCAGGAGTTTGCCGACCGCTTTCGCTCCGTGGCGTCGAAGGCGTCGCAGGCGATGTCCAAGCTGAAGCAGATCGAGCGGATGGAGCTGATCGAAAAGCCAACGCCGCCGCGCAAGCCGTTCCGCTTCCAGATTCCGCCGCCGCCGCGCGGGGGACAGCGGGCCATCTCACTGAAGGACATTCACATGGCCTACGGCACCCATGAGGTTTACCGCGGGCTCGACCTGATCGTGGAGCGCGGGGAGCGGACGGTCCTTGTGGGACCCAATGGCGCGGGCAAGTCCACGCTGCTCAAGATCATCGCCGGCGTGGTACCGTTCCAGAAGGGGGAACGCGACCTCGGGCACAATGCGAAGCTGGGCTATTACAGCCAGCACCGGGCGGATTCGCTGGACCCGAACAAGAACGTGTTGGAAGAGATCCTGGCCAGTGCCCCGGCGCTGCGCGAGGACGAGGCCCGAGCCATCCTGGGTTCGTTCATGTTCCGCAAGGAGGAGATCTACAAGCCCACCACCGTGCTCAGCGGCGGCGAGAAGAGCCGGTTGAACCTGGTGAAGTTCCTGGTGGATCCCCCGAATCTGCTGCTGATGGACGAGCCCACGACCCACCTGGATATCACCACGGTGGAATCGCTGACCCTGGCCTTGGAGCGGTACGAGGGGACGCTGGTGTTCATTTCGCACGACGTTCACTTCATCCGGCGCCTGGCGACCAAGGTCCTGCACATCCACCAGGGACAGGTGCGCGCCTACGCGGGCGGCTACGATTACTTTCTCGACAAGACCGGCTCCGCTGACGACCCACGCGCGGCACTCACGGCGGCCTTGCGGTTGGCGCGATGGGTGAGGGAATGGCGTCTCCTGCCGTCGTCGGCCACGAGTGGACGACGAGGGCACGAGGCGCTGACTTCTCCTCCCAGCCAACCCCACAGGTCCAGTTTGCGGTTGGCGCGATGGGTGAGGGAATGGCGTCTCCTGCCGTCGGCGGCCACGGGTGGACGTCGAGGGGACGACGCGCTGACTTCTCCCCCAGCCAACCCCACAGGCCCAGCACGCGAGCCCCACGAAGAGTCCGGGAATGGCGTCTCGTGCCGACTCGGTCTTGAATGGCGGGCATAAATCATTGTCGGCACTCGCGGGAGTCCATATCAATGCCCGTCTCGTTCAACCCAAACGGCTCGCTCCGCTGCCTCCCACAAGGCATCGGCTGGACCCAACCCGAACCGACACCGCCTTCCCGATCATGTCCATTTCTCCTGCCCTGTCCCGCCTTGGAATCTGCCTGCTTCTCCTCGCGGGCGTCTGTACGCCGTTCCTGCTCGCCCACGAGGGTGAAGACCACGGTACCCAACCTCCGGGACTTCCGGCGGACTGCCTGGCGGTCACCAATCTCACTCCGTTCGTGGACCCGTTGCCGATCCCGGCGGTGGCGGTTCCGGTCCGGACGAATGCCCAGTTCCGGCTGCCATGGGACCCGACGGTCGTGTTCGAGAACGTGCCCGAGTACGACCTCGCGATGACCTCCTTTCCGCACCGGTTCCACCGGGATCTGCCACCGGTGGAGGTCTGGGGCTACGGCGGGACCTACCCGGGACCCACGATTCGCGCGGTGACCAACGCTCCCATTCTGGTTAACTGGACGAATGCCCTTCCGACGATTTATCCGGCCTGGTTGCCGGCGAACACCAACTTTCACGGGGTCACGAATCAGAACGTTCGGACCGTGGTGCACCTGCACGGTGCCGCCACCCTGCCGCGATACGACGGCTACCCCACGAACGACTTTTTCAGCGGTTCCGCGGACACGTACCTGTACAACAACTGGGATCTCAACGGAGACGGCGAGACGTTGTGGTACCACGACCACGCCGTCGGTCTGACTGCCAACAATGTGTATGCCGGACTGGAGGGCTTTTATTTGCTGACGAGTCCGGGATTCGAATCCCAATTCCGGTTGCCCTCGGGCCCGTATGAGATCCCGCTGGTGTTCCAGGATCGGGACATCCAGACCAACTGCGCTCCGGCCAGCCTTCTCTACAACGGAGTCCCGTTCCACAACCTCGCCACGGTGAACGGGGTCGTGATGCCCTACCTCGAAGTGGAGCCGCGCCGATACCGCTTCCGGATCCTTGACGGTGCCAACTACCGCACATTCGGGCTGAATGCACTGGCCCCCGGCAGCACAAACCTGCCGTTCTACGTCATCGGCACCGAGGATGGATTCCTGCAGCAGACCGTCACCAACACCGCTCTGAATCTGATGCCCGGCGAGCGGTTGGATGTGATTCTGGACTTCACGGCCTATGCGGGCACCAACATCACCCTGGTGAGCCAGACGGGGAATGCCGTTCCCGCCACCGCACCGGCGATTTCGAACCTGCTTCAGTTCCGCGTCATCCTTCCGCTGCAGGGCACGGATACCAGTGTCATCCCCACCGTGATCGTCCCTGCCAACGAATGGGTGACCACCGCCCAGATGGTGAAGGAGGCCACGGTGAACCGGCAGATTACCCTGGACCTTGCCAATGAAGTTCCGTTTCCCGGACCGCCTTTCGTGTCCTCGGAAGGATCCCCCTTCGCGTTGCTCAATCTCTCGTACTTCGACGATCCGATCACAGAATTCCCCGAGGCAGGCAGCACCGAAATCTGGTCGCTCATCAACCTCACCTCGGAGGCGCACCCCATCCACGTTCACCTGCTGGATTTCCGGGTCATCGATCGGACCCGATTCGCCGGATTCAATGGCACCTTGAGCCGAACCAATCCTCCGTCCGGGGTCGTCAGCTACATCAACGACCGGCAGTTGGAGCAACTCAAGCCGCTGGCGACGTACCTCACCACCAACGCGGTGGCGGCCCTGCCGTTCGAGTCCGGTCCCAAGGACGTAGTCCGCGTTGCGCCCTACTCGGTCACCCGCATTGTCATGACCTGGCCCAATGACCCGATCCTCTACTCCTCACCCAGCGCCCGGGATCTCGATCCGGCCACGGCGGGACGGTACATCTTCCATTGCCATCTTTTGGAGCACGAAGACGACGACATGATGCGGCCGCTCCAGTTGCTGGCACCGTCGCCGGCATTGAATTGGATTGTCGATCCGGCCGTAAACCCAGATGCGAATAACCACCTCCGGTTCTGGGTGCTCACCGAAACCAATGCCGCCTATCGCCTGGAGTCAGCCGCTTCCATCCAGGCGCCGGTCTGGTCGCCCGGTGAGGGAATCTCCGGCACCGGAGGACGGGTCGATGTCGTTCCGCCACCCTCGGTTTCGCCAGCGCTGCAGTACCGCATCCGTTCGGCGCCGCGACGTTGAAGGCGTGATGGCGGCACCGTACGTCCAATGCGCGCCGCCAAGCCCACAAGAAGCAGGGCGGGAATCAGGACCGTTTCAACGCCCAGACGGGCGGAGAGCCACGCCCCAAGGAACGCGCCTCCAATGTCGCTGGACCCGATGATCGAGGTCGCCCGGACCCCCGCGCTCGACGGATTTCTAAGCGGTCTGGCCAGGAAGAAGGAGGCCAGGGCTTACGTCCACCGTGTGACCCGGTTCCCGGCCTTGTCGGTGAAACAGCCCCAGGCGAGGATGAAGTGGTCCACCAGAGTCCAAAGGCCAAAACCGCCGAGAGTGAACAGTTGCAGCAGCCCGGTCCCAATCTTGCCGACGTAGAAGCGGTGAACGCCGAACACGCCGAGCAGGGTGTTCAACAGGAACGCCGGCAGCAGCAGCCGGTTGCTGGCTGACGGTTCGTAGTTCCAGCGCGTGATCGGCAACCCCCGGTCATCCTTGCAGGAACCGACCAGAATCAGGATGAGGTCAATCAACACCCAGACTCCAAACCCGCCGAGCGTGAGCAGTTGCAGGATCCCCAGCACCGGCCGCCGCGTATAGAACCGGTGGACACCCAGGACGCCGAAGTAAAAGGCGAGGATCGCCACGCGGGGCGCATAGTATTCGCTGGAGTTGGTGGAGGGTTGGTCGTTGTTCATGTCGTGCGTTATCATTGACACTTTGAAATACCGACGGTCGCCGGTGGAAGTTTCGGGCGGAATTCCACCCTGCCGAATTCCGAGTCAGAAGCGTCGCGGCCCGCCAAGGAGCCGACGGGACCCGGTCAGCGCAGGTTGGCGTCGGAGTATTTCCACGCCTTGATCCGCCCGACGTTCTTGGCTTCCACAGGCTCAGTTTCGGTCAACTGACGCTGGAGCGGAAAGGGCAGGCGGGAGTGGAGGGAGTTGCTGACCACGATTTCCCCGGAGCTGGCGGCATTGGAAAGCCGTACCGCCAGGTTGATGGCGTCACCAATCACACCAAAATGATTTCGACTGAAGGGACGCAGCGGCAGGAACTGAAGGTCCCCCATGGCCATGCCGATGTGCGCACCGTGGACGGGTTGGAGGCGGTCAATCTGCCGCTGCCAGTCGTGGGAAACCGCACTGCCGATGTCGAGCAGCGCCCGCGCACACTGGAACGCTCGGACCACGCAGTCGGTCTGGTGATCGGGGACGCCAAAGATGCCGATCACCGCGTCTCCCAGGAACTGGTACAGCATGCCGCCATCATTGATCACCTGGTATCGGGCCTTGCAGCAGAAGGCGCTCAGGGACGTCTGGATGGTCCGACCACTGGGAGTGTCCCGGACATAGCTGGAAAACCCGCAGAGATCGGCGAAGACCACGACGGCGGATTGGTAGCTGCCGGGTTCGAGAATCGCCCGCTTCTGCCGTCCGACCCGCTCAAAAATCTCCCGGAGCCGCCAGTGGCTGAACTGCCAGAGCAGGGTTGACGCCAGTGGATCGAGGGCCGCGTCGGGCCCGAACGCATGCTCGGCTTTGGCCTGTTCGATCAGCGCACGGAAGTCGTACAGATGTTCCAGGTCCAGCGTTTCAGACCGGACCCCAAAATGCTTCTGAAACTGCTCAAGGAGCACCTCCGTATCCCAGAGTTCCAATGTCCATCCCGAGGGCAGCAGCGCGGCCAGAGTCGGTTCCAGCGCCGGCCAGTCACCCGGTTGAGGATCGTAGATCAGTACCAGCTTATAGGCGCCCTCCAATTGGGGTGCGGGATTGGAGTACTTGCGTCGAAGGCTCTCCAGCAGGAGCTCGCGGCTGTAGCCGAGCTTGACCTCCACGAAGTAGGACCCGGCTCCGGGCACCGTCACGTGAATATCCGCGAAGGCATTCTTTAGGGCCAGCCGCACCTCCTGGCGGATGCAGACATCCTGGGGGCGAACTTGATCCTTCGAGACATGAGCGAAGCGGCAGACGTTGCACACCAGTTCCTCGACCATGAGGCGGAGTTCAAACAGGTCGTCACTGCCGGAGGGGAGGTTCATGACGCTGAAACGCAGGCGAAGACTGTGGAGACCCCAGTCGAACCGCAAGCCTCATGACAGCTGCGTACGGCCCGGCATGACGCGGCCACCAGAGATTGCCCGCCTCTCGTTGCGGTGGCCACGATTCCCGGAGGACCGGGACCGGTCTCGGTTCCGATGTCCAATCCGCAACGATGGAACCTCCGACCCGCGCCTTCGGATCAACCCGTGATCTGCAGGACGGCAAGCCTCCGCTCCAGCCAGAAAACTGTGGGGTGACACCGCCCACTCCACCCGGTGCCCGGGATTGCGTCGGTGCCCTTCAAACATCGGGATGCGGCTCATGAATCCTGAGTCCGAGGCGTTCGATTTGGATCATCTTCAAGAAGCCGCCATGAACTCCAGTGGAGTACTGCACCCGGGCCGTATTTCGACCCGCTGGGTCCTGGCGTTACTTTGCCTTTTGTGCTGTCGGCAACTCGTCGCTCAGCGTGCGCTGACCATCGCCGGCATTGCCAGCTGGGACGCAAAATTTGCCTACGACTGGTGGCGGCCCATTACCGCCATCAGAACTGCGGACACGGATGGAAATGCCGCCAACGACCCTGACCCAGAATGGACTCCGCTCATCGTCACGCCGCCGTTTCCCGAACATACGTCGGGGCACGCCACATTCAGTGCGGCGGCCGCCACCGTGCTGGCAGCCGTGAGCGGCGGGGACCGCTTCCGGTTCACCTTGCGTTCAGACGGGCTGTTCGGAACGGAACGCACGTATCGGCGTTTTTCTGACGCGGCAGCCGAGGCCGGAATCAGCCGCATCCACGGCGGCATCCATTTCATGTCCGCCAACTTCGACGGCCAGAAGTGCGGGCGGCAGGTGGGCGAATGGGTGGTTCGCAACGTTCTGAAGAAGAACGGCGCGCGATGAAGCGTAACCAGGGGCGGACGACTGACAGTAACGCGTTGAGGCGGACTGGACGGAGGCGACAAAGGACGCTGGCCGCCGGAGTGCAGAGCCTCCGCACTATCCCAGGATTCCCGTCACGACCTTCGCGGGCTTGGTGACGGTGGTGAGGCGTTGCTGAAGTCCACCCGGCACCGGAAAGGTCAGCCGGGAATGATCCAGTCCCAGGAGATGGAGCAGTGTCGCATGAAAATCCTTAACGGACACGGGATTCTCCACGATGTCGTACCCGAAATCGTCCGTGCGGCCGTATTCGGCTCCGGCCCGCACTCCGCCGCCGGCCATCCACATCGTAAAGGCGCCCGGATGATGATCGCGTCCGGCGAACAGGCTTTGCCGGCCGCCGCGGTTTTCCCGCATCGGGGTCCGGCCAAATTCGCCGCCCCAAATGACCAGTGTGTCCTCCAGCAAGCCCCGCTGCTCGAGATCCTGGATCAATGCCGCGGCCGGACGATCGATCGACCGGCATTTGCGCACGAATCCATCCTTGAGGCCTTCGGATTCGGCACCGCCGTGACTGTCCCAGCCCCAGTCGAACAACTGCACAAAGCGGACGCCGCGTTCCACCAGTCGTCGCGCCAAAAGGCAATTGTTGGCAAAGGACTCCCGTCCCGGCTCGGTGCCGTACAGGGCATGGATCGCGGCCGGTTCCTGCCCGATGTCGAACGCCTCGCCGGCACTGGTCTGCATTCGAAACGCCATCTCGTACTGCTCCACCCGCGCCAATGTCTCCGGGTCTCCCACCTGCTGGTAGGTCTGCAGATTCAACCCATTCACCGTGTCCACCACGGCTTCGCGCAAGGACCGGTCCATTCCCGGTGGATTGGCGAGGTAAAGGACCGGTTCTCCTTCGCTGCGGCACTGGACACCCTGATAAACGGCCGGAAGGAATCCGCTGCTCCAGAGACTTTTTCCGGCATCCACCATCCGGCCTCCGCTCAAGAGCACGATGAATCCCGGCAGGTTCTCGCACTCACTTCCCAGACCGTAAGTGGCCCAGGAACCGGCACACGCGCCTCCGAACAGCGGGCTTCCTGTGTGCATCAGCAGCTGGGCGGGCGCGTGATTGAATTGATCGGTGGTCATCGAATGAATGACGCACATCCGGTCGAAAACCTGTTCCAGATGCGGCAGCCGGTCGCTCACCCAGATTCCCGTCTTGCGCTCCTGATGAAACGGATGCACGGAGCCCATCATCTGCGGCGTACCCCGGATGAACGCAAATCGCCGGCCTTCGAGAAGCGACTGCGGGCAATCCTTCCCGTCGAGCCGGGTCAGGGCCGGCTTGTGCTCGAACAGCTCCAATTGGCTGGGCGATCCGGCCATGTGCAGCCAGATCACCCGGCGCGCCCGCGGAGCAAAATGAGGTGCCCTGGGCCGGAGCGCCCCGGTGGGATTCTCCGCGGCCAGCGACAAACGCCCCTGGAGGGCCAGCCACAGGCCGCCAAGTCCCGTGGTGCACTGGCTGAGAAAGTGCCGGCGGGTCGCCCGCTCGAGGGCGTGGCGATCCAGTTCGGCCCTGTGGGTACGTCGTCGGAAAGGTCTGTTCATCGGGTGAGCGTCCTATCGAGATTGAGCAGGGCATTTGCCACGACCGCCAGCGCCGCGCGCTCGGGCGTCCCGGCGAAGGACTCCGCTGCCTTCGGATCCGATTCAAACCGGAACCGGGCCTGCGCATGCAGCGCCTGCAGGCGCGTCACGACATCGGGTGCGGGAGGTTCTCCAGTGGCCAGCTCGTAACCGAGCCGGATCTGGTCCTTCAAACCTGGCGCAGAATCCATGCGGGCGGCCAATGCGGACGCCGCCTCGATGTAGACTGGATCGTTCAATGTAACCAATGCCTGCAGCGGGGTGCTCGTGGTGATCCGCCGAACGGTGCAGACTTCCCGGCTCGGAGCGTCAAACGCGAGAAAACTGGGATACCCGCTGGTCCGGCGGATGAAGGTATACAGTGCACGCCGGTGACGGTCCTCGCCGGGGGAGGTGGTCCATTTCCCGCCATTGTACACGGTCCGCCAGATTCCCTCGGGTTGCTGCGGCATGACCGGTGGTCCGCCCGCCTTGGAACTGAGCAGTCCAGAGATGGCCAGCGCCTGGTCGCGGACCATTTCGGCGGTGAGACGCTGCCGCGGTCCACGCGTCCACCACCGGTTGCCCGGATCCCGTTGCCGCAGGGCGGGCGTCAGCGTCGCGTCCTGCCGGTAGGTGGCGGACAACACCAGTTCTCGCAGGAGCCGCTTCTGGCTCCAGCCGAGGACCGTAGAGTAGCGGATGGCCAGCCCGTCGAGGAGTTCGGGATGGGTGGGCAACCGGCCTGCGCTGCCGAAGTCCTCCACGCTTTCCACCAGGCCCCTTCCAAACAGTTGCTCCCACAACCGGTTCACAGCGACCCGGGCCGTCAGCGGATTCCGGGGCGATGCCATCCAGCGCGCGAGTTCGAGCCGGTTCCGGACTTCAGCCGGCCCGAACAGGCCGGGAACCCCCGGCGTCACTTCGGGGCCGATGTCCGTGAAGTTCCCCCGGTTGAACAGGTGCGTGTCCCGCCTCTGGGACGCGCTTTGCTCGGCCATGACGGGAACCGCCACGCTGGGGATGCCCCGACGCTCCGTCTCCAATTCCAAAAGCCGGGCGCGGTCTGGAGCCTGTCGTCGGACCTGTTCGATCCAGGAGGAATCCCCGGTCATCGAATACCGGCTCCGCCGGAGCATTTGGGAGGTAATGCCCGTGGACTGGGCGAGCGTCTGAAGGGTGAGGCGCAGGGTGGCGCCCGGTGGCAAGGCCGTGGGGGAAGCCATTACAAACACGGCACGTCGCGGGCGGTTGAATCGGGGATAGGCTGACCAGCCCGGCAGGTCGTCCTGCAGGGTGGCCTCCGCCGGATAGAACGCCTCGGGTTCGTCATCGTAGACCGCCCCGATGGGAACCTCGTTGGTGGTGCCCTCACGGATGACCTCGAGGCGGAGGTAGGATAGCACGAATCCCAGCTCCGAACTGACGGCGGCCTTGGCGGGGTCGAACGGCAGGGCGTCGATGCGCAATGCGGTCAGGGTTTCCCCGGCGGGCGGGAACTCCAGCGTGTACCTCGCCTTGAGCGTTACGACGCCTGAAATCCGGACCTCTGGAATGCCGTCCACTTCCAGCGTTTCCACCGTGGCATTGCCATCGGTCGAAGAGCGCGCGGCGCGCAATCCCCGCCACGACGTGTTCTCTGACAGCGTCATTCCGTCCTGATGGATCGCGTTCCGCCGTCGACGCCATTCCCGGTCAAGAGCCTCCGCTCGATCCCAATCCGCCCGTCGTTCCGGCACCGCCAGCAATGGAAAATCTTCGTTGGAATCGTTGTCCTGAGTCGTGTTGAACAGGGCGACGAAGCGGTAGAAGTCCAGCTGGGGAAACGGGTCGTACGGATGGTTGTGGCACTGCACGCACCGGAATGAGGTGGCCAGGATCCCCTCCCAGGTGGTGGACACGCGATCGATCACAGCGAGAAGTCGGTACTCCTCATCTTCACTGCCGCACTCGGTGTTGCACTGGGTGTTCCGATGAAACGCCGAGGCCAACCGATCCCCGAAAGTCGCCCCGGGTATCAGGTCTCCGGCCAGTTGCTTGGTGAGGAATTGGTCGTAGGGAAGATCCTCGTTGTAGGCCTGGACCACCCAATCCCGCCACGGCCAGGCAGACCGATTCGGATCGCGCTCATAGCCCACCGTGTCCGCATAGCGTGCGAGGTCGAGCCACAGGCTCGCCCAGCGCTCGCCGTAGGCCGGCGAAGCGAGCAATCGATCCACCACCCGCTCATGGGCGCCGTCGTCGGTGTCGGCCAGAAACGTGTGGATGTCTTCCAGCGTGGGAGGCAGCCCCGTCAGGTCGAGGGAAACCCGGCGCAGCCAGGCCCGGCGCGAGGCTTCGGGCGATGGTTCCAGGCCCTGGGACTCCATTCCCGCGAGGATGTAACGGTCGATTTCTCCGCGCGGCCATGAGGCGTTCTTCACCGGGGGCAGCGGGGCCGCGATGGGCGCTTCATAGGCCCAGTGGTTCTTCCAGGGCGCACCTTCCCGAATCCATCGGCGTAGAAGTTCGATTTCGATTCCCGTCAGCGCAGGACCATGCTCGGCGGGAGGCATGCGCTCCTCCGGGTCCGAGCTGGTCACCCGGCTTAGCAGGGCGGAGTGACCAGGATCCCCTGGCTTCACCGCCACCGCCCCGCTCTTGGCCGGGGCGAGGGCATCATCGCGGGACAGAAAGGAAAGATTGGCCGCCCGTTTGACGCCGCCGTGACAGGATACGCATTTTGAATTGAGCAGCGGCCGGATTTCGCGGGCGAAGTCCACCGACGATTCTGCCCCGATGGCGGCTCCTGTGGATGCAACGGCAAGACCCCAGATGACCCACCGCACCATCGCCCCAGGGAGGCACCGTAGTCGGCTCAACCCGGGTCGTGCCCGGAGGAAGGCATGGATGGGATCAAATCTCGGCATGGGCTCCGCCGATCTTGATACTCCGGAAGCGCGGATTGTCGAAACACTTCTACTGATCGCCACTGATTTGGGATGACGTCGCGGCGAAGAGGCATCCGGCCGGCCTCCCGAAATCATCTCAGCCGGAAAAATGCAGCTGAATCCGCAGATCCCAGCAGATTGCCGCAGATGGGAGGGGGCGGCGGCGGAAACCAAGGCAGTTGAAACAACGCACCGATGGGTGAGCTCTTTGGCCGCTCCTCCCCAGGATTCCTGATCTGCGCTCATCCCGTTCATCTGCGGATTTCCCCCTCGGCAGCATGGCTCCGGCCCAGGCGTTCCCATCCCATTTCCCGACGCGTGGAAAGTGCCAATAAATGACCCTATTTCAGTATTCCGGAATGGACGGTCTGCATCCATACTGCCCGGACGATGGAGACCGGAGTGTCCAAGGCCACCGGACGTGGGGCGGTACGCTGCGATTACTGCGGCGGCCCCATGCCGTTCCAAGGATCGTCCGAAACGGCTCGGGGCTCCCGCTTCTGCTGTTACGGCTGCCGGATCCTCGGTGAAAGCCGTCCTCCTTCGTCGGGCGCTCCCAAAGATACGCCGCATTCTCCATCGCCCTGGTTCCGCATCGGCATCGGCGTGGCCCTGGCCAGCCAGGCCATGCTGCTCGGCTTCGCTGTCAACCTGACGCCCCCGGAAGGATCCATCCGTCCGTTTCTGCACCTAACACTGGCCGGATCCGCGTTGCTCGTGATGGGTGTGCTGGGTTGGCCGCTGCTTCGCGCTTCCTGGGATTGCGTCTGCCGGCGACGGATCACGGTGGAACTGATGTTCCTGGCAGGGATTGTCGGGGCCTTTGGTGCGTCGGTGTATAGCAGCTTCACCGGAATTGGTGCCGTGTACTACGAAATCGTCTCGGTGCTGCTGGTGGTCTACTCCACCGGCAAGGCCCTGACGGCAAAAGCCCGCGAACGGGCGCTGGCGGAAACAGCTCGATTGCGGGACACCTTTGACGTGGTTCGCCGCCTGCGCATGGACGGCAGTCAGGAGCGGTGCAGTGCCGCCTCCGTGAAATCCGGGGACCGGATCCGCGTTCTGGCCGGCGAGCCGGTTCCCGTGGACGGACGGATTCTGTCCGGCACCGCCTTTGTTCGTGAGACACCCTTGACGGGCGAGCCGTTTCCAGTGGTCCGCCGGCCCGGAGACCGGGTGCTGGCTGGAAGCTGGTCCGAAGATGGAGACCTGGACATCGAGGCCACTGCGAACGGTTCGGCCCGGCAGTTGGACGACCTGATCCGATGGGTCGAGCAGGCGCGCTCGGATGCCGACACTCCCGCCGGCAACGATTCGGCACTTCGTCCGCTGGTGGATCGCCTGACCGCGTGGTTCCTTCCGCTGGTGTTGGGCGTCGCCACATTGACCCTGCTGGCGTGGAGCGTGCAGGGACGGTGGTCCGACGGACTCTTCAACGCCCTGTCCGTGCTGTTGGTGGCCTGCCCCTGTGCCCTCGGCCTGGCGGCACCGCTGGCGTTGTGGAACGCGCTCGCCCAGTTGGCGGCGCGAGGGATGGTATTCCGCTCGGCCTCGGCCCTGGAGCGGCTGGCGTCCGCGCGACACGTGGTGTTCGACAAGACCGGAACGCTCAGCGAGGAAGAACAGTCCTTGATCGATTTCGCCGTGGTTCCCGGGACGCTGAACCGGAAGTCCCTGCTGGACCTGATTCAATCGGTGCAAGCGCGGAGTTCGCACCCCGTCGCCCGGGCGTTCTGTCGACAGGGTGTGGCGTCAGTTGCCGGCATTCGCGTGGTCTCCGCCAAATCGGTGCCCGCGTGCGGTGTCGAGGCCTGGGTGGAATCGGGTCGGACGGAACACCATGTCCAGATTGGACAGCGCGGATGGGTGATGGCGGCAGGCAGACCCACTGAACGGGAGAGTCAGATCCTCGCCGAACTTCGCACCCGCGCCTCCGACCAGCGAGTCTACGTGGCTGTGGATGGCCAACTCGCCGGCATCGGGATCGTGCGCGAACGCCTTCGCGACTCCGTGGTGGACGCGTGGCGGCAATTGGAAGGGTTGGGCTGCGACCTTTCCGTGTTTACCGGAGACCATTCGGACCGGGCATTGCAACTGCTCAACCAGTCAGGAAGTGCCGTGGGCGAAGTGGCCGGCGGGCTGAAGCCGATCGACAAGGCGGACCGGGTCCGGAAGCTGGAGGCAACCGGCCAACGGGTGGCGTTTGTCGGTGACGGCGTCAATGATGCGCCAGCCCTGAGGGCCGCCTCGGTGGGCATCGCCCTGAACTCGGGTGCTTCTCTGGCCACCGCCACCGCCGATGTCGTGTTGTGCGGCTCTGACCTGAGAGAAGTGCCTCGAGCCATCCAATTGGCCCGGGACGTCCGGCAGGGCATCCGGTCGAACCTGA
>JBGAPN010000101.1:0-13660 GCA_044221235.1 Limisphaerales bacterium | reverse complement strand
AGAATAGCAAAGTTCGCATCCGCGTTGATCCCAAGACCATTCCCTGAGGCATCCGACACTCCGGCGGCCAACGTCAATCGATAGACACCCGGCGGCAGCGCCTCCGGGAAACTGAGGACACTGGCATTCAACGTCTCGCGATAACCCATGACCGCATTGGTGAGAATCCGGTCGTCCGCAGTGTCCAACCGGACGTCCGGCCCAGCCCAGGTCAGGAAGACCGTTGCCGCGGTCAGTGAGTTTGTGTCCATCGCCTCACTAAAGAATGCAAAGACCGCATTGGCATTGGTCACAACGGAACGATTCGAAGGCAGCGTACTCCGCAGCTTGGGAGGCGTGGTATCGCGGGTGAGTTCCACCTCAATCTCATCGCTCCAGGCAACGTTTCCTCCGGTGTCGGTCGCCTTGGCGCGGACCGTAAAATTCGTCTTCCCGACAGTGAGGCGGGGGGTAATGAATCGGTGCTCGAACGGAAAACTGCCGTCGGTGAGCACCCGTGAACCATCCAAGTAGAACTCCACGTTTCGAACCTGAACGTCATCACTGACACCGGCGGTCAGGCGCACGAACTTGCCTTCCTCCACCACGCCATTCGCCGGGGTTTTCATTGCGAAACTACTCGAAAGGGAAATGCGGGGCGGAGTCATGCCGCTGTCATAGGCAAGGTAGTTGATGACCTGCAGACCTCGCTCGCCATCCGCGGCGTAAGCCCGGCCATTGTAAATCGAGATCGCCTTCGCATCACCTGGAGTGGTGATCATCGTGGTGAACTGAGGCGGCTGATCAATGCCGCTTAGGTTGTAGACCTCGACGTTGGCTGGATCTGATGGGACCCGAACGGTGACGGCACCAAGTCCCAAACCCGAACCATTCACGACAAAATGTCGCCAGGCGATTTGACCGGGTCGATTCTGCCGAACCAGTTCAGGCTGCCCGGAATCCGAAATCGTGAAGACATCGAACCCGGAATCCACGGTGACGTACACCACACCATCCCCTGCCGCCAACCGACTCGCACCACTCATTCCAACCGTCCCAAGTATCGGCAGATCCAGTTCGTAAGGATTCATCACCACCAATGCGCTGCTGGTTACTGCCAGAAGTTGATCCCCGGAAAACGTCAAGTCTTGCACGCTTGCGTCGACTGAACGTCGCGACACTACGGAACCGCTGGCCAAATCCACCGTCACCAAATCGCCGTTGGCCAGGCCCGCGTAGGCAAGGCCTCCCGCCGCCGCAACCGACTGGACAGCGCTTCCTAGTTCGACCTGATGAAGGACACCTGCCGCCGGGGGATCGGTGATATCAATGATGGCCAACCCAGCTTCATCGTCCGCAACGGCGACAAGATTGCCCGCGCAGGCCACGCGCAACGCCTTGCCCGGCGTGTCCACCTCCGCGATGCGGATGGGATTCTGCCCGGCCACATTGAGCACGCTCACCCCGGCCTCGCGATTCGCGACCACGGCGAGGTCATTGATCGCGCAAACGTCTACCGCGGTTCCAGGTGTCTTCGTCGACGCGATGATGCCGATGCTGGCGGGCAAACCATCCAACGGATCCGTGCCGTTCTTGACCTCCTCTCCATCAGAAATACCGTCGTCATCCGAGTCCGGGTCGTTGGGATTTGTGCCAAGAACCTGTTCGTAGCTATCACTTAGCCCGTCGGCATCTTGATCGAAGTCAGGCGCATCAATTAAGTGCGAAACGGGAAGATTGATATGCCCGCCGACAGGAGGGGCAGTGAAGACCACCTCACTTACGTGGCCATTAGGCATAGTCTTCAACAGTCGATATATCCTTCCGGGAGACATGAATAGCGTCGAAATCGCTCCCCCTTCTTCAGTTCTACCCCTCGTTTGAAATCCTCTTTCAATCTCGTAGAGAACAAAATACCCCAAATAGCCAGTTGAATCGAAAAGAGGAGGTTTTGGAAAATCTTCGATGGTAGTCAGAATCCCGTCCAAATAGACCAAAAAGGACGGACTCAAATAATTCCTTTCAATCTCTTGATTCAATGCCATCGCGGTAGCAAGAACCGTTGGGGAAAGGTCTTCGTCAGATTGCGCATCCCCAATCACAGTTTTCAGTTGCTTCTCCAACTCCGCAAAGCGAAGTAGCCGATCAATCCCCTCAGCGATTAGCGATGAAACTGGTTCAACACCGCCGGCTTTGGAAATCTTCAGGCGCATGCTGGTCGCGGGCGCTGAAAGTCCAAGTTGCTCTCCGATGCATTTGGAATAGAACTCAGAGCATTGTTTTGCTTCCTCCAACTTTTTGCCGCATTCCTTATAACTATCCGCGCATAACTGCCTACACAATATTTTCTGCACTAACGGGAAAGGGGAACAGACCATCTGGCAAACTATGTTGCGAACAACACACTCAATTGGGCGCCTAGCCTCCCGCCAGCAATTTCGGAGGCGTTCATTCGCTTCATCAATGTCAGGGCAGCCGCAACCAGGTGATGCGCAAGGCGAATCCGGCCCTGGAGGTGATGAACCAGTTGAAGCTGCCATCGTTCCATGCCAACCCGGCTGGCGGATGCCAACACCAGCATCAGTATCCACGTAGTTTCCATCGGCACTCACGGTCATTGGCCCTTGCAGTTCCCAGCGGCCGGTGTCGTGGTTGTAGCTCATCAAGGCGCTTTTCGCTCCGGGGGGCAATTTGAGTCCGGTCTGGGGATCAGGGAGGTTGGGAAAGCGCACGGGCAGCGGTCGGTCCACGTTTTGCGGACCGTCAGTCTGAATAGAGATGTCGAGCACGTGAACAATGCCAGGCGGCAGCCGTTCGGGCAGGCGGTCGGCCGGCACCGGCGCGAGACCTACGCGCCCGCCGCGTGAGCCGTCATCGCGGTAGAGCGCGTTGGGCGGCACAGTAACCGTAACCCCAGCCCACGCCGGGTTGGCGGCAGTGATCTCGGGCGGAAAACCGATAACGGTGTCGGCAGTGAGACTGACCGGCTGGAGAGTTCCCGCCTGAACGAGGGGCAAATAAATGACACCCGTGCCGCCAGCGAGATTGTTGGTACGCCCGCCAACGGCTTCCCACGGCTTTCCCACCAACGGATAGTAGGCGCCATTGGGCCAGGTACTCTCCGGCGAGGTTCGCCCGTCGATGCTCACAAAGAATCTGCCCGCCGGACAATTGGTGAGCTGGAAGAATCCCTGCGCGTCGGTGAGGGTGAAGAGTTCCTGTTCAGCTCCAATAACACTGATTCTCACACCCGGTAATGGGTGATCCACAAAATTGGTGGTGGAGTCCGGTTTTGCGACCGGGACCTGTAGGGAGGCAAAGACCCGCCCCGTCACCGCGGTGCCCAACACAGGGGTGACACTCAACGTGTCGAAGTCGACC
The DNA here is from genome assembly GCA_044221235.1 of Limisphaerales bacterium. Classification (GTDB taxonomy): domain Bacteria; phylum Verrucomicrobiota; class Verrucomicrobiia; order Limisphaerales; family UBA9464; genus UBA9464. Next base: position 10,300 of record JBGAPN010000101.1, on the reverse strand, counting down.
ATCGCCTTACCGCCCGCCTGCCCGTCGCCATCGAGGTCCAATGGGCGCCCCCGGTAGTCCGACAAACCATCCCCGTTGAAGGTCACCCGGACACGAGCGCTGGAGGGAAGATTCTCCTGATAGAACAAAGTGACGGTCTTCCGGTCTGACGACAGTTCCGTCCGGGACAGGAGTCGGCGACCGGCGAACGTGGCGAACAACCGGTCACTCCCAATCACCGTGTTCTCGGCCAGCGGATGGCTGAATCGGAAGACCGTTTCCCGGGTGACGGCCACGCCGCTTTCGCCCTGCGCGGGGGACGATTCCAGGAGCGTGGCGCGAGGGAAGCGTTCTTCGTTGTACCGTTCCAGCCAGGTCTGCCCGTTGCCAGAGGGCAGTGAGACATCAGCGCGATTCAATGGATTGAGTTCGTTGGGCCTCTCCAACTCCCACAGGTCGTCGATCCCATCCTCGTCGGAATCCAACTGCTGCTCTGCCGGCAAGTCGCGGGAAACGCTTTGGACCCTATAGAAGGCACTCCCAGCCATGGGGTCTGCCGTGGACAGCCTGAAGGTGCGGGTCCCATCCGAACCCAGAACAATGCCGTGCACATCCCCTATGCTATTGAGGTTGGTGCCGCCCAGGAGGCGGTAATAGTTCGTCGCGGCCGACGGGAAGATAATGCTGACCGAGCCGTCGACTGGGTCGAACACGGCCCCCTCAATTCGCAGATCAGCGCCCTGTGCCGTCAGGCCGCCGGCAAAACAGAGTGCCAACAGAAGACGTAGCCACAGGCGCCCCCCAACACAGGGGCCCCGCGCGGTGGGTGCCGAGCCAGACCAGAGCACGCCTCCTTTACCGTTCGCACGGTCTCGATTCTTTCATCTTTCGGAAAAATTCTTCGTGGATCACTTTTTCGAAAGAATCCCGTGTGACGGGACGTTGAAGGAAATTGTGATGGCGGCGTCCTCATCCTTGCACACTGCCTCGGACGATTCCCTGCCCACTCGCGCCAGCCTGCTCGGGCGGGTGCGCTCAGGGGACGATCCGGCGGGGTGGGAGGAGTTCTATCGCACCTATCGCGGTCTCATCCATGGGTTCGCCCGCAAATGCCAACTGTCCGAGGAGGAGGCTCAGGACGTGGTCGTGACGACCATGGAGTCGATGGTCGGCGCCCTGCCGGAATTTCAGTACGATCCGGCCCGGTGCCGGTTCAAGACGTGGCTGCTGTCCGTCGCCCGCAGCCGGATCGGAGATGTCCGGAGGAAACGGGCCCGCAATCCAGCCCGGACCGATCGCGCCCTTCCGGAGTCGCTGACGGCTGGATTGGACCAACTGCCGGACCGGGAATCCTCAGACCAGGAACAGCTCTGGGAGGAGGAATGGCAGCGGCACCTGCTGGACACGGCCGCCGAGCGGCTCAAGAAAACGGTGCAACCGCTGCATTTCCAGGTCTTTTACCTGTGCGTGCTCAAGGAACAGCCGGCCGCGGAGGTGGCCCAGACGGTCGGGGTCAATATCGCCCATGTTTATCTGATCAGCCATCGATTGAAGAAGCAGTTCGGCCGGATCCTTGAGGCGGTCCGGAAGGCGGAGGACGGGATTTGAGCCGCAGACTGGGGAACTCACCACAGAGGCGCTGAGGCGCTGAGAAGACATTTTAACCACGGATCACGCGGATGGGCACGGATGGGGAGAGGGTTCACCACAGAGGCACGGAGGCACAGAGAAGACACGGGAAGGGGCGTTGGAGTCGGAGGAAGGGGACCTTCTGAGCGTTCGTTCTCTTGATCCGTTTTATCCGAATTATCCGTGGTTTGTTCCCCTTCCCTCTTCCTCTGTGTCTCTGCGTCTCTGTGGTGCACTCCCTCTGGCGGCGGGGGAAGGGGGTTTTAACCACGGATCACGCGGATGGGCACGGATGGGGAGAGGGTTCACCACAGAGGCACGGAGGCACAGAGAAGACACGGGAAAGGGCGTTGGAGTCGGAGGAAGGGGACCTTCTGAGCGTTCGTTTTCTTGATCCGTTTTATCCGAGTTATCCGCGGTTTGTTCCCCTTCCCTCTTTCTCCGTGTCTCCGCGTCTCTGTGGTGCACTCCCCTCTGGGGCCCGGGATCGGGCCGGATTGCCATTGCCGGTCACAGGGACCGCCTGTTAATCGTCGGGTATGTCCGATCGGGTCCCCCACCAAGACGGGAAGTCCACGCCCGAGCCGCCCCCGCCGATCCCGGACCACACCCTCATTCACCGTATCGACACCGGAGCATACGGCGAGGTCTGGCTGGCACGGAACGCCCTGGGACAAGGGCGCGCCGTCAAGATTGTCCGTCGCAGCCGTTTCAAGGATCCACGGCCCTACGAACGGGAAGTCGCCGGCATCCAACACTACGAGCCTGTCTCGCGCACGCATGAGGGCCTCATGGATATCCTGCAGGTCGGCCCCGAGCATCCCAAGGATTGGTTCTATTACGTGATGGAACTCGCGGATGATGCCGGCCCGGGGATTCCAGGTACTCCAGCGTCCGCACTCCCCACCCCAGGTTTCGCACCCCTCACTCCGCATCCGCATCCGCAACCCGGCACTCCCCATTCCTACGTCCCCAAAACCCTTCACCAGGTCCTGCATCAACAGGGATGTCTTCCGGTCTCGGACTGCGTGCGGCTGGGCCTGTCGCTGTGCCGGGCCTTGGAACACCTGCACGGACAGGGATTGGTGCATCGCGACTTGAAGCCGTCGAACGTCATCTACGTGGACGGCATCCCCAAGCTGTCGGATCCGGGCCTGGTGGCCGGCCTGGTGGAGCCGGCCTCGTTCGTGGGAACCACCGGCTTTGTGGCCCCGGAAGGCCCGGGCAAACCGGCCGCCGACATCTACAGCCTGGGCGTCCTGCTCTATGCGGCGAGCACTGGCAAGAGGCCGGGGGATTTTCCGGAACCGCCCAGCAACCTGACGAACAGCGACCGTCGGGAGGATTGGGCGGAACTGAACAGCATCATTCTCAAAGCCAGCGCGAACAATCCCGGGAACCGGTACTCCTCGGCGGCGGCCATGCGCGAGGAACTGGAGCGCCTGAAGGGCGGACGTTCGGTGCGGCAGCTCCGCGTGCTCCAACGGCGCATCCGGCAGCTCGCTGTCGCCCTGTCGGCGCTGGCGCTGGTCGCCGTCCTGGTCCTCGTCGCCCTGGCCCGCCAGCGGTCCCAGTCCCGCCGGGATCGCGCACAGCTGGATCTGCTCAACCAACTGAGGGCCGTCGGCGTGCGCGGTTGGCGGGAGGCGGTTCTGGATTCCCTCCGGGCGGTAAAATCTCAACCGGGGGACCTCGTCTGGCGCAGCGAGGCCGTGGCAGCCCTTGGAGGAATGGATGCCCAGCTGGAACTCTATTGGAAAGCCCACCCGGCCCGCTCCATTGCCTTTAATTCGCACGGGCTTCATTTCGTGGTGGGAGGGCCCAGCCTTCCGTCCCGTTGGGTCGCTCTGGCGCCGGAACGGGTGCTCGCGGAAACGAAACCGGGCGCACTGGCGGTCGGCTTCGGTGATGCCGATCAACCGATCGAGCTGCGTGAGGATTCCCAGGGAGAATTGGTCGTGGTGTCGCTAAAGGACTCCCGAGAGCTCTGCCGGCTTCAAGAACCGCTGGAACGGGAAACCTCTCGCCTCCCAGAAGCATCGGACACACCGGACGGCCGATATCGAATCGCCCAACAGGGGACTGCCGTGGCCGGTATTCGCCATGGAAGGATGGTCGTCTGGAATCTTCCCTCCGGGGACGTTCGTTGGAGCCGACCCACCGAAACAGCGGTTTTTGCCTGGGACAATGAGGGACAGATCGTCGCGCTCGCGGAGAAGTCCGGGGAGATCCAAATCTGCCGGACGGGTGGTGACGGTGAAGACTTCCGGCTTCCAGCGTCCCGTCGGGCAGACTTGACCTGTCTTGCCCTCGGGCGGGATCCCGTCCGACCGGAAGGCTCGGGACGGCCGGGTTGGCTGCTGGCAGCAGGCGATTCGGGCGGCGTGATTACCATCTGGGACCTCACGCGCCGGGTGATTCATACACCGCTCTTGGGCTCCCATCTTCAGATCCTGGCCCTCGCCTTCAGCCCGGACTCCACCCTGCTTGCTTCGGGCGGGCGGGCGGAAATGCGCCTATGGGACGTCGCGACCGGACGGACCGCATTGTCGGGCTTGGACGGAGACTTTCACGAGGACCTGTGTTTTTCTCCCGATGGAGTGCGGATTGGCGACGCGACGCGAACGCATTTCGGTCCGGGTGCCGTTCATGTTTGGTCCTTGGATTCGGGCCGGGGAATCCGCGGACTCCGGGGACTCACCAGTGGGGTCTATCGTCCGGTGTTCTCGCCGGACGGGCGCCGGGTCGTCGGTGTTTCCAATGACTGGCAGCTGGGACTTTGGGATGTGGGCACCGGCCGGCTCCTGTGGGCGCGGGGAGTGCCGGTCGGGTTTTCTCCGGACAATCTTGGGCTGGCATTCACATTGGACGGTGCGCAATTGGCCTATGTTTCTGGGCGCTCCGGACGGATGTGGAACAGCGATGACGGCCGGGAGCTGCGTGCTTGGGACTTGCCACCCGGGATGGTGGAATCCTTGGTCTTCGATGAACAGGGCCGTCTGATGTCGTTCCGGAGGGAGGCGAACAACGCGGCCGATGTCGATCGCGAGGGACGCTTTGACCCGAGACAGCCACAGGTCGGTCGGCTGCGCAACCTGCTGGCGCTGGACAGCCTGAAGCCCCTCCTGGAACTCACCAATTTCTCCAAGGGCATCGCGTCCTCAGTACTGTCTCCGGACGGGCGGGTACTCATCATCGCCGGGACAGCCCGGATGGAGGACGGGACTTCCTGTTTCGAGATCCGTGCGATGGACACCGTGGACGGCGGCCCGCTGTGGAGCCTTCCCCTTCCTTCCATGAAGGAAAACACCGGGGGACGGCTTGTCATGGACCATGCGGGCAAAGTTCTGGGGGTCCATATCAATCATTCCCAACCCTTCGTCGCGATGCTGGAGGTCCGTACCGGGAAGCGTATCGAGAGCAGGATTGACGCAAATGCCATTGCCCTCGGTGGACGCCGGATGCTTCGGGAAGGACAGTCTTGGGGCAAATCGGATTTCGGGTTTACCTATTTCGAGTTGGGCAAACCCGAACTGGTGTTGATTCCGAGTGAGACACTGACGGGCATCCCGGCCATCGACCGCAGCGGAACCCAGGCGGTCTGGCCGGGTCGGGACGGTACGCTGCAAGTCTGCAATTTTGAACAGGTCCGCCAGGAACTTCAGAAGCTGGGGATTCCCTGGTGAGGTTGAGAACCCCTCCGACGAGATTGAGGACTATTTGGAACACAGGAAGGCAGGAAAGCGGAGGCGCCGGGAACAGAACCGAACCGCGCCCGGCATCGTTAAGAGGACTCCACTCGGCCAAATCGCGGCTACCCGGATGCGGACTGAAACGAGGACGGGTTTAATCCGCAGATGATCCCCGATGTACGCAGATGGGGAATACGGAAATCTTCGATGGGCGGGGCAGCGAGGAGCACCACCCGTAGCCACGACGAAGTAAAGAAGGACCTCATTTTCTGAACATCTGCGGATGACACCGACTCTTCCGGGTGTTTCGTGTCCTTCAGGCCCCATCTGAGGATTCACACCCAAAAAACAACAAAACCGGCTCAGGGTGAGCCGGTTGAAAATGGCGGAGAGGGAGGGATTCGAACCCTCGTTACGGCTTTTGGCCGTAAACCGGTTTAGCAAACCAGCGCCTTCAGCCACTCGGCCACCTCTCCAGACGCAGGCGGAAAGCAAACACGCCCGCCCCCGCGCGGTCAAGCGGTTGGACTTCACAGCCGCTCTCGACCATTCTGCCCGACCGATGAGCAAACGGTTCTATCTCACGACCGCCATCTATTACGTGAACGGCGCGCCCCACCTGGGACACGCCTACGAGCAGGTCGTGGCCGACGTCATTGCCCGCGCCCGCCGCTCCCTCGGCGAGGAGGTGTTCTTCCTCACCGGACTCGACGAGCACGGCCAGAAGGTCCAGCAGGCCGCAGAGGCCGAGGGGCGCGACCCGCAGGTTTATTGCGACCTGCTCGCCGACCAGTGGCGGGACTTCATGAAGAACCTCGGGCTCAGCAACGACGATTTCATCCGCACCACCGAGGCACGCCACAAACAGGCCGTGTCGGCGTTCCTCAACCGCCTCCACGACTCCGGACATTTCTACAAGGCCGGCTACGAGGGCTGGTACTCAGTGAAGGAGGAGACCTTCCTCACCGACAAGGACCAGAATCCCGACGGCACCTGGGATCCCAAGTGGGGCCAGGTGGTCCGGCTCAAGGAGGAGAACTGGTATTTCCGCATGAGCCAGCACCAGGACTGGCTGCTCCAGTACATCGAGTCCCACCCGGAATTCATCCTGCCGGCCACGCGACGGAACGAGATTCTGGGGTTCCTCAAGAGCCAGACGCTGGAGGACCTGTGCATCAGCCGGCCGCGGGCGCGTCTTGGATGGGGCATTCCCATTCCCTTCGACCCGGAGTACGTGACGTACGTGTGGTTCGATGCGCTGACCAATTACCTGACCGCTCCCGCCGCCCGGGGCGATGTCGCCGCGAAATCCGCCGAGTTCGGGTTCACCCCGGGTGACTTCTCCGCCTGGCCCGCCGACGTGCATCTGGTCGGCAAAGACATCGTCAAATTCCACGCCGTGTATTGGCCGATCATGCTCAAGGCGCTGGGGGCTCCCCAACCCAAGACCATCCTGGTGCATGGCTGGTGGCAGAAGGACGGCCAGAAGCTCAGCAAATCCACCGGCAACGTGGTGGACCCGGTGGAGGTCATCGAGGAATGGGGGCTGGACGCCTTCCGCTATTATGTGGTTCGTGAACTGTCGATCGGGCCCGATGGCAACTGGACCGACGACGGGTTCCGATCGCGTTACAATGCCGAACTCGCCAACGGCCTGGGCAACCTGCTCAACCGCGCGCTCAACATGCTCAACAAATACCGCGGTGGCGTGGTGCCGGCGGTTTCCCGGGAACTGGCCGCGGAGGCCGCCGCCGCCGTCGACGCCGCTGCCGCGCAGCTCCGGGCCCACGAACTGCAGGAAGCCCTGGTCGCCATCTGGGGCCTGGTCAACCGGGCGAATCTCTACGTGGAGCAGACTGCCCCGTTCCGCCTGGCAAAGGATCCATCGCAGGCCGCCCGCCTCGACGAGGTCCTGTACAACCTGGTCGAAGTCTGCCGCATCCTGGCCGTCCTGCTGGAACCCTTCATCCCACGGGCCTCCGCCAAGATCTTGGCCCAGCTCAATCTTCCCGCCGGTGAGACCCGCTGGAGCCAGGCGGCCTGGGGCGGACTCCAGCCGGGACATCGCGTCGGGGCGCCGCAGCCGCTGTTCCCCCGCAAGGACCTGGTCCCGAAATGAACGACGCACCGGCTGCAGCTTCAGCCAGCCCCGCCTCGGCGATGTTTCGCGTCGGGGATCGGCTGACGCTGGACATTCACGACCTGGCTTTCGGCGGCGAGGGCGTGGGGCGCCATGGGGACTTCGTTGTCTTTGTCCCCCTGGTCTGTCCGGGAGAGCGAGTGGAGGTGAAGCTGACCGAGGTGAAGAAGAACTTCGCGCGGGCGCAACTGGTGCGATTGCTCACCACGGCTCCGGAGCGGGTGGAGCCTGTTTGCCCCTATTTCGGGGAGTGCGGTGGATGCCAGTACCAGCATCTCGACTACGCCGCACAACTTCGGTGGAAGCGCAAACAGATCACCGACCTGTTCCAGCGGGTCGGCGGCTTCGACAACCCGCCGGTCCGGGAAGTCATCCCCTGCCCCCAGCCGTACGGATATCGCAACCGCATTCTCGTCCGCTCCCAATGGAACGGCCCGGCCCGCAAACTGAACCTCGGCTTCATACGGTCCGACTGCGGCCTGGTCTGCGATATTGAACACTGCGCCATCGCCGAGCCGGCACTCAATGAGGCCCTGAAGGACTGGCGGCGCAATCCCCCGCCGAAGGGCGGCATCAAGACCGTGCTCCGCATCCAGCCCGAGGACTGGGTGGTTCCCGAGCACAGTTTTTTTCAGAACAACTTCTTTGTCCTGCCGGCGCTCATGGAGGCGGTGAGGGCCCGGCTCCACGACGCCGGCACCCGGCATCTCATCGATGCGTATTGCGGTGTGGGATATTTCAGCCTGTCCCTAGCCGACGCGGTGGAATCGTTTCTGGGCGTTGAACTGGATCAACCGGCCGTGAAGGCAGCCCGGGAAAACCAGGCGCGAAGGGGCATCACCAACGGCGAGTACGTCGCCGGGGACACCGATGCCCTCCTGCCCTCCCTGCTCGCGCGCCTCGACGCCGGGCACACCGCCGTGCTGCTCGACCCGCCGCGGGTCGGGTGCCGTCCGCCCACGCTGGAAGTGCTCCGGGAAACGCAGCCTGCCCAGATCCTCTATGTCAGCTGCCACCCGGCAACGCTGGCCCGCGACCTGAAGCTGCTGTGCGCCGAAGGCCTGTATGAACTCCGTGATGTCCAACCCGTCGACCTGTTTCCACAAACCCAACACGTGGAATGCGTCGCGGACCTGCGCCGGACGGCTTCATCCTGACCCCAGCCTCTCATCCTTCCGACTCCGGCAGGAACGGTGGGGGCGGGGTGAGGGCTTTTCCGCGGCTTGATCTTCCCGTGGTCCCGTCATTCCATCCCACTGCCATTCTCCCACCGCCATGAACTCCATGCCCCGTTTCTTCTCCGCCCCACTGCTGGCAGGACTGATCACCCTCGGGCTGCCCGCCGCGCTGTTTGGACACTCCGCCGTCGAACCGGTCCCCCGAGGTGACGATGGGTGGAAGAAGCGACAGGAAATCCTGAATCAACGTGCCGCCGAAGCCGGCGAAAAGGCGGAGGTGATCTTCATCGGAGACTCCATCACCCAGGGGTGGGAGGGTGAGGGCAAGGAGGTCTGGGCCAAATATTATGCGCCGCGGAATGCGGTGAACCTGGGCATCGGGGGCGACCGAACGCAGCATGTGTTGTGGCGACTGGAGAACGGAAATCTCAAGGGACTTAAGACGAAAGCCGCCGTGGTGATGATCGGCACCAACAATTCCAACGGGGAGGACAACACGGTCGAACAGATTGCAGAAGGCGTTGCGGCCATCGTCGAGTCGCTCAGGAAACGCCTCCCCGACACAAAAATACTGCTGGTCGCCATTTTTCCGAGGGGCGAAAACCCGAACCCTCAACGTGGCAAGGTACTGCAGGTTAATCAGGTGATTTCAAAGCTGGCCGATGGCAACGGGGTCCACTGGGTCGACTTCGGGGCCCAGTTCGTCGACGCCCAGGGCAATATCCCGCGTGCGCTCATGCCGGACTACCTCCATCTGTCGCCCCAGGCCTACCAGATGTGGGCTGAGGCCATTGAGCCACAGCTCAATGGCATTCTGGGTAAATCGGCGTCTCCGTCGTCCGCAGGGAACCTCACTGGGCGCTGGTCGTTTTCGACCCCGGGCCCGGATGGCCAGCCGGTCTCATTTGCCATGGAACTCCGCCAGGATGGGACAACCGTTAAGGGCCGGTTTGCCCGCGGTGACGGCAAGTGGCTCGAGATCCAAGACGGTTCCATTTCCGGAACGGCGTTCTCATGGACGGTCAAGCGGGACCGGCCCGGCGGAGCGGCGAACATGGTCTATCAGATGAAAGGCGTCCTCAGCGGGAACGAGCTAAAAGGCGAGACCAAGGCCCAGTTGGACGGGAACGAGGTCACGAGTCCTTGGACGGCGAAACGTGAACCCTGAGTTGGCAGGCAGCCCGTCGGGAGGCCGGGTGGCACCTCGTTCCACCGACGCCGAAATGACGGTGGTCCATCCCTCGCTCGAGCGTCGAATGAATGCGCCTCACCCCAAGCCCGCCCTTCCATCCTTCCATCCTGATATGATGTTGGCAAAGTCCTCCCTGCTTTGCCTGTGGCTCTTTTGAAAGCCCCGTGCCGTCAGCCTCCCTGGGAGGCATGGCGGTAGCCGGCCGCGGTTCACCCCTCGGATCCGGAACATGGGTTTTATTCTACCGGGCGCATGGACTCAGGATGGGAGGGTGCATGCACCGCGGTGGATCCAGAGGGCATCCGGCAGGGACCCCAAGGATCTGCACTCCTGACGATGTGTCGGGGATGCGGGCTCATTGGCGGGACATCAAGTTCCGGATAGTTGCGCGCCCATGAATCCATTCGCGTTTTGTTCAAGCCGGCTCCTATTCCTGTCACTCGCTGTCCTTCTCACCGGAGGCATTTCCACGCAGGCGGACCCGAACCAG
>JBGAPN010000100.1:2953-13802 GCA_044221235.1 Limisphaerales bacterium | reverse complement strand
CTTCCGCGCCCCAAGTTCCAGCAGCCGGCGGGTTGGCTCTGCATCGGGCCAGGGACCGCAGACGACGGCGTTGAACAAGGGGGTGTGGCCGCCGAATCCGTCGGAATCCACGGCCGCGCGCGCGTTGACATCTGCACCGTGTTCCAGCAGCCATTCGAACACGTCACGTTCACGGAAATCGACCGCCAGGTGCAGCAGCGTGCCGCCGTTGATCGGCGTCCAGTGCATTCCGGAACGCCCGTCGTCGGCGCACCCGCACTCGGGAGGGTAAATCTCCCGCAGGGAGAAATGCCGGTGGAGTAGTTGGGGATCGCGGCGCCGATGGATCTCCAACTGGGCGACGTCGCCCCGATGCAGGGCCATGATCGGGGTGTCCGGCAGTTCGTAGCCGTTTTGGGTGAACATCCGGAGAATCTCGTGTTTGCCGGCCGTGCTTCGCCCGTAGGTTTCCAGGACGAGCGCCAATGGGGCCCGTCGGTCCCCTTCGCGATTGGTCAGCGGCGCGCCCAGTTCCACGAGGAAGCGGAAACCGGCCGCATTGAGCGTTTCGCACGCGCCCATGATGATTCCCGGTTCGAGCCGGGCACCGTGTTCGAAAAGCCAGCGGGCGCATTCGATCCGGCCTTGGAGCACCGCGCGGTCGAACGCATGCTGGTGATCGCGGGCGCCCAGTGCGGCCATGGCCTGGATGATCTCCAGCCGACCCAGATTGGCCGCGTGGCTCATCGGCGGTCCCCAATTGCCGGAGACCAGGGGAATGTGAAGCAGAGGAGGGTGGATCTGGACCAGTCGGACGGCGGCCTCGCGATGGTCCGTCCGAATGGCCTCGGCGAGCGAATGGGCGAGGGAATTCCCCTCGATCCGCTGTTTCAGGTCCCGCCAGCTGGTGAACCCGTACTCCCGGGCGATCACCCATTGCGCGTCATGAAGCCGAAACGGTGCGGCGACCAGGGTCCGGTCGTCGGCAGTGGAATAGCGGGGATGCCGGCGGCGGATGCGATCCAGGGCGTCTGGTTGTCCCTGATGCCAGAGTTGGAGCAGTTCGCGAGCCTGATGACGGGGAACGTCGAGATGGGGCCGCTCGGGCAGGCCCCGGGAAACTGTTGCCATAACCTTTCCTCCAAGAATGCGCCCGTGGTCCGCACACTTCGGGCAGGAAGTCAGGTTTTAAGATGACACTCCTATCGGGCCGGTGGGCTGAGCCCATTTCCGCGGACGGGATGCCTCCGGCAGGCACAGGGGGAGGCTGTCGTGCGAGCCGCGTTGGGGCAACTGTAAACACCATCACCAAAACCCCGGCCGATTGTGTCCCTTCGGGTCCAAAACAGAGGACCAGGTCATAAGTCGGATTGGGGGGATGCGAACTATGGACCAGGTCATCTATCGGGTTAGGTCATCTATCTGGTCGGCGGCAAAAAAGGGGGCAGCTGATCTGACCACCTAGGACTACTGACCTGTCCCTCCTGAATGCCAACCGTGGACCAGGTCATCTGTCTGGTGGCAAAGGCGGACAGATGACCTGACCCTATGGGAAGGCTCCGTGACCCTAAGGGGAGGCTCCGACTAATGACTAATGCCGGGCTGCCGCCAGACGGGGGTCGTCGAGATCCAGGCGATAGAGGATCTGGTTGTAGTCGTAACGTGGGGTTGCGACGGGATTGGCGGAGAACTCCCGCGTGTAGGTGCCCTCAAACAGCAGATACGGGGCGTTGGTGGGCGCGAGGTCGAGGTGCAGGCAGGGGTTGTAGAAGGTGTAGTTCCGGTGGGTCAGGACCTTGACCGCCGGGCCCCAGGGTCCGATGGGAGCCGGCGCCTCGGCGTACCAGAGTTCTCCCAGGGCGGAGGGCTTGCCTCCCACCTGCTGAAAAACGGTGACCCAGCGCCGTCGCCAGGCATGCCATCCCATGCCGCCTGCGTGGACTCCGGTATGTGGGCGGACGGCCTCACCCGAATCGGCGGCCCGAAGTTCAGCCTGAGGCGTCAGCGATTCCCAGGTGGCCGGATCCTGCCAGGCCTCGAAGGTGGCGGGGCATCGCAAGGTGGGGAAGGGATGACAGAACAGCATCCAATCCCGGCCCGAGTCATCGCGCCAGGGTATCGAATGACCTTGCGGCAATGGGGGTGGTTGCGGAGTTCCGGGGGTGTGGGTCCACAGGACCTTGAGCCGATCGAACCGGCGGGTGGAGTCGTTCCAGACGGCCAGACCCCATTCGTACGCTTCCAGATAGCCGCGGACCTTGACGTAACTGCAGACCAATCGGTGTTCTCCGTCCCGTCCGGGCAGGCTGGCCAGGGCGGTCGCCCAGGTGGGTCCCTCACCCGGCATCGGCGTCACGCCCCGGAGATGTCCCTGCTCATCCCGGATGAAATCGAATCGTGGGCGCAGTGGAGGCTCGGCCCGACTCCAGGGTGCGCTGTCGCCGTCGCCGATGGCGCCCAGGCTATCGAAGATTCCCAATGGATACCTCGGCAGGGTGGTGTCACCCCACAGCCAAAACCGCCGCCCCAAGTGCACCACGGTCTGAACGCTGTCGCAGCCGAACACACCGCTTTCCTTCCAGTCCAGATCCCGACCGGTGAGCTGGCTCTCCGCAAACAGTCCGCCCCCCGTGAGGCGGCCGATCCGGCGGGCGATCATCGTCCGCTCGACTTCAATCTTCAGCGTCGTCCCGGGCTGGAGAGTGAGGCGCACGCCCCGGTATCCAAACCCATCCTTGGGCACTTCGTAACCATCGCTGGAAATGTGGAAGAACACCTCGCGTCCCAGAAGCTCCGGAGCCGTGACGGCGGCGACGCCCGCGTTGTCCGTGATCAGCGTGAGTTGATGGGTTGTCCGGAGTTCGACCAGCGGGACTGGCCAGCCCGAGCCTTTCTCCACCACTTCGAGGCGGCAGGGCTCCACGGAAATGGCCTGACAGACGAATCCCAGGCCGATGACGATTTGGAAGAACCCTTTCAAGATGGCGCGTCCTTCCGTCCGCGGCTACGGAGTCGCTTTTTGCGTCGGGGAATCATGCGTGGAGGAGAATGAAAGCCACCGTCGTGATCACGGGCAACGGCGAAGGTTGAACTATGGACCAGGTCATCTGTCCGGAGGCGATGAGGGCCTGGTTATTCGACCGCTGAAGGCTGGTGACCCGTCCCATGGCTTGCTTGAAGCCGCGAATGAAGCATTCCACCCAACTCCAAAGCGGGGCACCCTGGCACCGTGCTCGCTGAATTGACCCTTCACCTCCAACGTCCGGCCGATCTGGAAGACGCCGCCGTGGCGACGGCGGTGCGTGCCCTGGTGAATCCCGAGGTGACCGCGGAGGCGAAGGCGGACTTCCTGACCGCGCTGTCAGCCAAGGGGGAAACGCCAGCCGAAATCGCGGCCTTCGCCCGGGAACTGCGGGCCTTATCGGAACCAGTTCCACTGGACGACACGCTCCGGGCGGGTGAGATCCTCGACGTCTGCGGCACTGGCGGGGACCGATTAAACACCTTCAACATCTCCACCACGGTGGCCTTGCTGTGTGCTGCCGCCGGATGTGTGGTGGCCAAGCACGGCAACCGGGCCATCACCTCGCAGTCCGGCAGTGCCGATGTGCTGCAGGCCCTGGGAATTCCGATCGAACAATCCCCGGCGGACGTGGCGGTGTCGCTCGCACGGAACGGATTCGCCTTTCTGTTTGCGCCGAAGTTTCACCCGGCCTTCAAGCACATCGCTCCGGCCCGAAAGCTCTGTGCGGAACGCGGTCAGCGCACCATTTTCAACTTCCTGGGACCGTTGCTGAACCCGGCGCGCCCCACCTGCCAGCTCATGGGTGTGCCGCGTCCGGGGTCCTGCGAACCCATCGCCCGGACTCTACAAGCCCTGGGCCTCCGCCGGGCGATGGTGGTCTGCGGGGAGGTTCCGACGGGTGCACCAGGCGGAACCGCATGGCTGGACGAACTCAGCACGCTGGGGCCGAACACGGTGGCCGAATTCCACCAGGAACGCGCGTTCAGCACCTCGGTTTGGAATCCGTCCGAACTGCTGCTGCAACCCGCCACCCTGGCCGACCTTGTGGGGGGCGACGCCGCCACCAATGCGGCCATTGTACGGCGAATCCTCTCGGGAGAAGATCGCGGTCCCCGGCGTGATGCGGTCCTGCTGAATGCAGGTGCCGCCCTGCTGGTGGCCGGCCGCGCCCGCAGCATTACGGAGGGCTGGGATCTAGCGGACGAAGTGCTGGAGGACGGCAGGGCCAGCCGGAAGCTTGCGGAGCTGGGACAGGGAAGGGGTAAGCGGTAGGCGGTAAGCGGGTAAGATTTTTAATCCATCGTCACTCGCAGGCGATACACGATCGTCTCCACTCCGTTCGGCAGCGGAAGCTCCAGGTCCACGCGCGCATCGGAGCCCAAGACTGGATTCCCAACGGGTTCCCAGGCAGCGCCCAATTGGCCGGTGCCTTCGAGTTGGTAGCGCCGGCCGGCAACACCGTCGAAGCGGAGCTTCAAGACATTCCCGGAGACGGACGGCTCGAGCAGCTTCAACACACTCGCCGCCTGTTGGAAGTCGGTTCCCGCCGTGACCTCATCCCGCGTGCTCACTCCATCCCCATCGGGATCCGCCATCGCATCGGCAGCCAGGTTCGGATTGAGGTTGTGTTCCCATTCCCACAGGTCGGTGAGCCCGTCGCCGTCGAAATCCCGCCCCGCCGGCACGGGCAGTGCCCCAAGACGGACGAACGTCATTCCCAACTCGGTGCGGAACAGGAGTCCGTCCGCGCCCCACGGCGCCAGGGAACGCAGGTCGACGGACTGCCCGATCCACCCTCCGATTCCCGTGGTCCGGACCGGATTCAGGGTGTCGAGGTCGGACAGATGCAGGGTGAGATTGTTGACGAATTCGAGGGAGGCCACCCAGCCGGCATCGGCAAGAAGGGCCGGTGACCCGGGGGACTTCGGGCCCGGCACGGAGATCGGCTGGAGAGTCGCCACGTCCCGAACGTCCCCGGCATCGAGGTAAACCCGCCCCGAATGGATCCGGATGACACCGGTTGGCGCGGCGTCGATGGCTTCTGCGAGCCGTTGTCCCCGCTGGGGTCCGGTCGTCGCCACCCGCTCCAAGGGATGCGAGGCGGGGGTCCCATCGGAGATTTCGCGGGACAGGATCAGGGCTCCGTCGGATCCCAGGGCAAGGGAGTGGAAGAAGACGGTGTTCGCCGGACCGTAAATCGGTTCAGTGCCCTCGGGCGTTAAGAGGTACACCTGCCGGTCGATGGTAAACGCCACGACGTCCGGCAACGACGGGTGCGCCACGAGGTTTTGGATCGGACCGGTCCCGGGCAATCCGGCCACCACCTGAAGCACCAGGCCGTCCGACAGGCGATGGCGGCGCAGGGTCCGGAGCGAGTCGAAGGCGACCCACAAGCTCGCGTCGTCGGCAGCAACGGCGAGAGCACCGGGATTCGGACCAAAACGGGAACCCGGGCTCATGGTCCCGCTGGCAGGATCGACGTCCACCACGCCGTCGGGTGCCGACACAAACAGGCGGCGGCCCGACGCATCCATGGCCGTCCCGGCATTGGACTGCCGCAGGAAGACGGTCTGGTCGAGCCGGGGCGCCCAGCTGACGGAGAGATACGCGGATGCCGAGTCGTTGGACGGAACGGGGTCGGGTGCCGACGAATAGGCCCAGAACCTCACTGGGAAACGACCGGCCTCCATGGGTCGGGAACGAAACACCACCTCGACCGTCTCTCCCGGATTGAGTCGATCCACGACACCTCGAATGCCCCCATAAAAGTCGTGGCTGACCGTCCCGCGACTCGCGACGAGCGACTGTTTTCCACCCACCCAATTCAGGGCGTAATGCACCCGCTCGGCGGCGCCCGGGCCCGCATTGGTCACGGTCATCCGGAACTCCGCATCGGAAAGGAACGGAGTCACCGGCTGGGCGAAGGACAGGTGGGACTGGAGATCCGCCGGCTCGGTGGAGGCCGGAATCGCGCTGGTGCGGAGGATCACCACGCGATTGGGAGTGGGTGAATTGTCCTGGGCGCGGAACGCCAGCCGGTCCCCACCACAGTGGATCAGGGGACGATGGATCGGGAACTCGGGCGGGAAGGGAAGGGTCTCGACGTTTTCGCCCGTGGTGGCATCGAACACCCGCAGTGCCAGCAGCGACGCCGTGGCAAATCCACCGGAATCCATGAACAGGACGCGGTTCTGCTCCAGCAGGGGCAGCACCGGTCCCGGCGCCAGGATTCCGAAGTCGTGCACCGGGGCCAGGGACGGCAGTTCCATCACCTGCCCGCTGTTGCTGTACAGCCGGGCGCCGGCCACCCGGATGTCGAGTCCGTTGAGCACGCCTTCCTTGGACTCAAGCGGGGTCAGTCCCGTGTCTCCCATGAGGTGGCGGGCAACCGTGTACGTGCCACCGAAGCCTCCCGTGAAGGTGAGGATTTCCCCGGGGGTCGAACCGGGTTCAAGCTGGGGGCCGGCGGGGACTTCATCCGGCAGACGGTTGCCGCCACGAAAGGCCACAGTCCGGAACCGAGTGGGTCCGCTGAATTCGTTTTCGGGGAGTCCCCAGGTGACCACGACACGTTCCGGTTCTCCCGGCAGGACCACCAATCCTGAACGATGTTGCGCGCCGGAACGTTGTTCGTCGGGAAATCAAACAGGGCCAGCGTGGCGCCCCACGATTCCGTCTGCAGATCGAACCGGCGGACCACCGACTCTCCGTCCAGGGCCACGAACAGCGCCCGACCGTCGTCCGAGCGGATCAGACGGCCGGGCAGCCGGCCCGCCGGAAACTCGGCAACGATCCGACCACTGTCGGGATCCAGCCGAACCAGTCGGTCTCTCTGACCATCGGGCGCAGGGTCCGGCACGGTGGCCCATATCTGTTTTGTTTGCGGATCGTAGGCCAGGTCTGCGGCGGCGAGGTCGAGGGCCTGCCAGGAGTCCGGTCCGGAATCGAGTCGAACGAACCCGGGGACAACGAGCGTGTTATTGGAAGGCTCGGTGTCCCGCTGGAGGAGCGCCGCGGAAACCTGGAGCGTCACCGGCCCGGCGAGACGGGGCTCAAGCCGCAGCGTCATTGAGATGGATTGGCCGGAAGGCAGCAGGGGAAGCCGGGCGGTCCAACCTTCGAACGTCGGTTGGAGCATTCCTCCGGGAAGTTGGCCCTGTATGAAGCGGAGGTGACCGGGAAGCACGCCGTCGATTCGGATTTCACTCGCGGGCCCGGGTCCGGCGTTGGTGACGGTCAGGCTCCAGTCGAAGGGTTGGCCGATTTTACCCTCGGGGAGCGGTGAGGCCGTCAACCGGAGGTCGGTGGTGACCCGGGGTTCGATGTAAGCGGACCGCACCAAGTGGAGCGTGTCGTCCGCCCGGAAGGCAATCCCCTCCGTTCCGAACCGCACGGGTCCCGTCAATCCAAGATCGGGTCGGCTGTAGGGAAACAGCAGCGGCTCCACCACCGATCCCTGGGAGATCTGGGCGCGGAAGAGTTCCACGGAGCCCTGGAACTCACTGAGGAAGAAGGCGCGGTCCAGTCCGGGTTCGGCCGCCACCGAGGCGGCGACCACGCCCGCGATGCCCGGAAGCGCTGCAAAGGTTCCGGCATCCCGGATCCGCCCGTTCGAGGAGTACAGTTTCCCGTCACTCCAGACCCAGGCGGCGGGCATATCCTCGGGCCCGGAGCGTTGGAGCTCGAGTCCTCCGTCCGTGACCCGGTATTCGGTCAGGACGGGTTGGGCGCCGGCCTGGGTGGAGGGAATGGAGGCGAACAGCCGGTCTCCATCACCGCGCGCGAGATTCAGGAACACCAGATGGGGAACCGCGATCGAGGCGTCGCGGGCGATGCCCTCCGTCCCTGGACGCTTTGATACCGGTACACGATCACGGAGTCCGTCCGATCGCGGCGCGCGATCAGACGCAGGGGCCAGCCTCCCTCGAGGGAGAAACTGTCGGTGACCGAAAACGTCTCCAGGTCGATCCGCTGAACCCGGCTTTCCCCGGACGACCCGACCCATGCCACCTTCCCGTCATCCGACACGGCCAGCGACACCGGCTCCGCGGCCACCGGCACGGAGCGTTCAATCTCGCCGGTGTACGGGTTCACCACGACCAGCTCGTTAGGGTGCGCGACATCCCTGGCGGCGACGATCGCCAGCAGCCGCTCCCAGCCCGGATGCAGCACCAGGTCGGTCGCCGCCAGGGTTACGTCCACCCTCTGTTCGTCCCAGACTTCGCACCAGACCGTGGCGGGCTCGAATCCTGGAGACGTGGCCACGACCGACACCGCGTCACCGCCGCGGAAGGTCTCCGACGGGATCGCCTGAACAGGAAACACCACGTTGGTGGCACCGGCTGGAATCCGGACGGTGGCCGGGACCGAAAGGATTCCCGCTTCACCCGGAATTAGGGCGAGGTCCAGGTCGTTCGGCAGGATGCCCGAGAGCTGGATCTGTCCGTCCACGGCATTTGTTCCGCGGAGGCGGGACGGGAGGACCCATCTCAGGCGCCGGTCTTCATTGTCCGCAGCGATGATGCGTTGCGTCGCCGCAGTCCAGTTGCCGGATTGGGCCGTCACCGCGACCTCGACGTCGCCATCGATCCTCGGGTCATTGATGGCGCCCAGCGGGAACGGGATCCGGGTTTGGCCGGCGGGGACGCGCAGGGATTTGGGCAGCACCAGCTGACCTTCCACGCTGGCTGCGAGCTGCACCTCCACATCGGCGGCAGCCGCGGACGCCAGCGTCAGGTAACCGGTGGACGGCGCCGCGCCTTCGAGGACTGTCGCAGGAAGCTCCAGGCCAAGGGTCGTGACTTCGTCGTCCACCAGTGTGATGGACCGGCGGGCCCGGGCATAACCCGGGGCCGTGACTTCCAGCGTGACGGTCTGCTCTCCCTGCAGCTGCGAGTCCTGGACGAGTTGGAGCGGCACCGTCACTTCGGTTGACCCGGCGGGAAGGGCGACCTGCGCCGGAACCGAAAACCGCGTGGGCAGGCTGGAAGCCAGCGTCAGCACGACGGGGTCCGTTCGAACCTCCGGGAGATGCACGATGAGCGTCCCACTGGATCCCTCGTCCCAGGAGTCGCGGATTTCGAGAGTGATCGCCGGGGCCGCAAGGACGTCCACCCGCGGGCTCCAGGCGATCCGTCCGTTCCGATCATCGGCTAGAAAGAGCCGTCCCTCGCCGGTAAATGGGGGCGACAGGGAACCGGTCCAACGTCCCGCCACGAGTGCCGCCGTACCGCTGGAATCCATCGGAGTCACGGCGACGCCCGGCAGGAAGGCCGCGACGCCGAACGGATTGACCTGGCCGAATGAGTCCACGCAGTCCAGCCAGTCGGAGGCAAGCTGGCGGTCTCGGCGTCCCAGACGGGAAAACGAGTCAGTCGCAAAACTGGGGCGCGGTGCGGGCCGTCCGATCCATTCCGCAGACGGAATCCGTGCGGGCTCGGTAATGGCCGCGGGCAGGGCACGGTCTGCACAGAAGAAATCCACCATGCCGCCATCGCGGTTGCGGAGTAGCACGGCGATCTCGCGGTTCTGGTTGAGCGAACCCCATTGCAGGGGCTGTCCGGTGTAGAAGGTGGGACCGGAACCGGGCGCTGTTCCGTTGCGCCGCAGCATCACCACCTTTCCGGAGGCGATGGAGGCACCCGGGGGAAACACAAACACGGTACGCGGCCGGGGCCAGGTGGTGGAGTCGTAGAGCGAGACCTCCCAGCCGGAGAGATCGAGGGAATCCGGCGTTGTGTTGAGGAACTCAACGCCGTAGGGAAGGCTGACCTCGCTGATCACGAGCGAGGACGGGCGTCCGTCGAGGATGACGCCGGCCACTTCCGCGGTCCCCGCGTAATCGACCACGGGAAGTCCGGCCTCGCTGCGGGCCTCCAATCCTGCTGCCAACGGCTGGTCCTGCTGCACCGGCCCCTCGGGCCAGTTCCACTTCAGGCGTGCCGCCGGCCCGTTGGTGCCGGTGCGGAAACTCCACACCGGACCCGCGTGGGTTCCTTCGGCATCCGTGGTCAGCACCTGCCAGGAGTAAGCGGTGTCCGGGAGCAGCGGCGGCATCGGCAGGCTTGGCGCTGCGGATTCTCCCAGGCGGTCCGTCGGGGTCGGTGCGGAACCGGCGGCGAACAGAACCTGGTAACGGGTTCCGGCCGGTGCCGCGGCTTCCAGCCGGATGTCGTCCAGATTTACGGTCATGGGTCCGAGGGTGTCGGATTCGATGAAGGCAAGGCGGACGGTCTGTCCGGCGAACTGGCCGACCGAGGCGCTCCGGCGCGACCATGGCGAGCGCAGCGGATCGCCCGGGGAATACTCCTGCAATACGGCGAGCGGAAAGCCGTCCGGAGTCTGCACCTCCACGCGGAAGGAGTGGTCCGGCGGTGCGTATCGCGGCGCGTCGTTGCGGACCAGTTCCACCCAGCTTAGGACGGCGTTGGTCGCCGTGGAGGGCAGGGCCACCACCTGGGACAGTTTCAACGGACCGGGATAACCGCTCAGGAAGGTGACGCTGTAACGACCATTGAACACCGACGCCGAGGTGGTGCCGCCATTGGGGATAGTGGTCGTCCGGACGAGCTTTCCAGCCGGACCTTCCTGTTCCCATCCCTCGAGGGATCCGGATTCAAATCCGCCGTTGACCAGGAGGTTCTCACCGAAGCCGGTCCAGGACAGTCGCGGAGAGTCGGGGAATCGCGCGACGCGGTTGGTGATGGGGCCGGCGCCGTCCGGAACCGGGCTGGCGGCGTGGATTGTCCCGGCAAGGCAGCATACGAATCCGAATCTGAGCAGGAAGCGACTCGAGGACTTCTCCTCGTTGGCAGGGTGCATCGGTTCTGCCTACCGGCGGAATGG
>JBGAPN010000100.1:0-2938 GCA_044221235.1 Limisphaerales bacterium | reverse complement strand
AAGGGGTAATGGGTTTTCCTTCGCCGAACAGGCCTGATGGAAAATTCCGGGCCCCGAAGTGCGGAAGATTGTTTCTGGGGTCGATGCAAGCGGACGACAAGATTTGGCAATAGCCCGGGAGCGGACCGGGCCGGGCCAGGTCCATAGTCACACCCGATGAAACGATCCGGGTGGGTTCTAAAATCATATGAGATCCTCTGTGCGGCCGGGCTCGCTGTCCTGGCTGCGCAGGCCGGCACCCAGGGCTTTATTGTGCCGGAGTTCCGGGGACGCGCCGGGTCACAGACGGGAACCTGGGAAATCTTTACCCAGGCGGCGGGCGCTCCGGGAAACGTTGCGGACCAGCCCGGCGTCACCACGGATGCGATTCTGACCCAGTTGGACGCGGGAGCCTTCCTGACGGGCAGCGGAAATATCTACAACATGGAAGGCACCAGCCGCTTTGAAGTGACGGATACCACCGCCCAGCCCGTGGGCACGGTGGTGTTGCAGGTGCGCACGGTGGGCACGGAATTGGACTACGGAACGGTTCGTCTGGTTTACACTCGCGCCGGAGAAACCCGTGAAGTGCGTCCGCTCTTCCGGCAGGAACTCAGCCGCACTCAGGGACAAGGCTTCAACGTCTCGTCGCTATGGCAGTGGAATCTGGCGGGTCTGGGGGTGGAAACCTACGTCATCCGCTTCGAGGCCGCCGGCCACAGCTTGAGTCTCGATTCCGTGTCGCTGGACAGTGCGGAGCAATTCTCACCCGCCGCGTCGATTCAGCCCTTCGTACTCGGAACCGTTCCGGCGTCGGTGGCGCGGTGGAATTATCCCTTCAACTCCGATCCGGCCACGCGTCCCGTGGCCAGCGTGTTCGGAGCGCTGGGATCCGCGGGAAGTTTCGATTCGCGGGATGCGCAATTCCTGCTGGGCTGGCCGACGACCAATGCCATCCCGGCCGGACAGGGATCCTCCCGCTATCTGATCCGACGGGCCCGGGTGACGCTGACCATCGCGAGCCAGGGCCAGTTTGCCTACAACGGTGTGCCCCGCGATTTCCGAACGTATTTTCCAACCAACGATCCGGGCCATCTCGCCCCGACCAACACGGCCTTCCCGGTGGAGCTGTTCGGCGTGGGATTCCGTGGCGGCGTCACCGGCACCGACGGCGTCTTTGTCCCCTACAATGGAACCAACTATCCGCAAAACGGTCCCTGGGGCGCCTCGGCCACGGGCGGTTTTCACTCCAATCGGGTGGCCTATGCCGCGGGCTTCAATCCGCGGGGCCTCCTGGTCGACGTCTCCAACAATGTGGCGGATGACGAAACCAACGAGGTGGCCAACGCCTTTGAGGTGGCCCCGTTTGCCGTCGGCACCAACAGCCAGCTGGCCCCTGGAGACGTGCTCACCCCCGGCTCACCCCTGAGCTTCGACCTCAACCTCAAGGACCCGCTGATTCTTGCCTATGTGCAGGAGGCTCTGAATCAGGGGCGCCTCAACCTCATGGTGACCTGCCTGGTGCCGGCCAGCATGAGCGGCACGCCCGCGTTCCCTACTTTCTTCACCACCTTCAGTTCGGTGGCGGGGCCGGAACAACATCCGGTGCTGGATCTGGAGGGGACCCTTGTGCGGCCCGCGGTGGATTCGGATACCGACGGACTTCCCGATGACTGGGAGAATTTCCATTTCGGTTCGCTGCTGCCGACCGGCGATGCGGATCCGGACGACGACGGCGTTTCCAACCGGGCCGAATATGAGGCGGGAACTGACCCCAATGATCCGGACAGTGTCCTGCAGGTTACGTCCGTCACCCTGAACGGCGGAACCACGGAAATCCGCTACACCGCCGGACCCGGTACCGGTGAGGGGCTCCAGTGGTCCAATGATCTGAAACAGTGGGACGCTCCTGCTCAACCGGACGTCCTGTACACCTCGGAGTGGCTTTCGAAGTCGGTTCCATCGCCGGTGTATCCCGCGCCCGTGTACCGCGTTTGGCGGGACACCGGAACAACCGAGTCGGTTCGGCTGTATCGAGTGGTGGCTCCGTGAATCCGATTTCCCTCCAACGCGGTCGCCGCCGGTCACTGGGGTTTACCCTGATCGAGCTGCTGGTGGTCATCGCCATCGTGGCGATCCTCGCTGCGATGATGTTGCCCTGCCTGTCCCGGGCCCGGAACCGGGTCCAGATGGTGGAGGAGCTTTCCGCGGGGCGTCAGCTCATGCTGGCCGTCCAACTCTACGCCGATGACCGCGGTGGTGCGGTATTTCCGGGCTATGCGGCGGATCCCTCGGCGTTGGACGACCGCGGTAATCCGGTGGGTTTCCCCATCAACGCCCGCTATCCGTGGCGGCTGGCCCCGTACCTGAGCCATTCCATGCCCCTGATCTACTCGGGCGAGAACCGGAAGAAGCTCGCCCGACTTCGGACGCAGGCCCACGCCGATTATGTCTACGGCGTCAGTGTGTATCCATCGTTGGGAATCAATTCCTACTTCATTGGCGGCAACGAGAGTGAATTTCCGGCTGCCGCGGCCAATGCGCGGTTTGGTTCCGGAACGGTCCTGACCCGTATGGACGAAGCCCGGCGCCCGTCGGATCAGATCGTGTTCCTCTCCGCACGTTCCGCGGTGGAGGGACCGGAGGACCAGGGATACTTCCAGGTGCTGCCCCCCTACCTTCGAAGCCGACAGTGGGCCCCCCAGTTTTCCCGGACCTTGATTCCCAAGGAATGGGGATTCGTTGCACCTCGATTCGCCCAACGCACGGTGGGGGCCAATCTCGATGGGCACGCCGCCACACTGGATCTGACGGCCCTGCAGGACATGCGTCGATGGTGCAACACCGCTGATCGCCCTGACTTCACCTTTTCCCCCTGAATTCCATTTCATTCATGACTGCACTTCATTCCCCACGCTTCGGGCTCTCCGGGCTCCTGGTTGCACTGTCCACCATCTTC
>JBGAPN010000585.1:0-2081 GCA_044221235.1 Limisphaerales bacterium | reverse complement strand
GGCGGCCATCCGAGCCGGAAGCAATCAACCGGTAGTCGAAGGCATGGAGGGGCTGGCCGGTCTCAAGCATCACGAAATTCGTCACATCGACCACGTTGTTGACGCTTCGAAGACCCACTTTCTCCAATGCGCTTCGCAGCCAATCGGGACTCGGACCGATCTTCACGCCGCGCACCACGCGCGCGGTGTAGCGGGGGCAGAGATCCGGCGCGTCGAGTTGGACGCGGACGAGGTGCTCCACGGTTTCGCCGGACGGGGCCGGTTCGGCGAAAGCCGGCAAGCGAAGGGAACCGCCGGTCACCGCTGCGAGCTCCCGGGCAATTCCGATGACGCTGTTGAGGTCGGGCCGGTTCGGAGTGACCTCGAGATCGAAGACCACATCGCTGCCGCTGCGGCCAAGGTATTCGGCAAACGGCTGCCCTGTACGGGCGTCGGCGCGGAGGATGAGGAGTCCTTCCTCCCGCCGAAGGCCGACCGCCTCCGGTTCCACGCCGAGTTCGTCGGCGGAACACATCATGCCATGGGACTCCACGCCTCGGATCTTGCCCACCTTGATGATGAACGGCTGGGTCTCACCCGGTTTGAGGGGCAGGGGATTTCCTGGGAGGATCAAAGGCACCTTGTCGCCCGGCTTGAAATTCTGGGCGCCGCAGACGATTTGACGTTCGCCCTGGCCGTCCTTGACCCGGCAAACGGAAAGCTTGTCGGCATTGGGATGTTTATCCCGCGTGAGCACTTCGGCGACCACCACGCCCCCAAATTCTCCGGAAAGCGTTTCAATACCTTCCACCTCGAGTCCCAATTGGGTCAGGCGATCGGCGAGTTCGGCCGTGGTGCCAGTGAGGTCTACGTACTGTTTCAACCAGCTGAGCGTTACCTTCATGCGGTGTTTACGGAACCCCGACTGTGCGGGTTGTCGGGGGATTCGGCAATGCTTGGGCGGAGAGGAATCCCGAAAGCGGTCAAGCGGCGGTCCCTGAAGGTTGATCGGACTTGGAACGTTCGCGGAAATGGCGATCGATCCATTGCCCGGCGTTGCGCGCCAGCCGATGGGAGGGGCCTTCCACCAGGAAATAGAACCCAACCGTAAGTCCGAGGACGAACGCGGTTCTGGGGAAGAATTCGATGGGAGTACCCAATCCTGGAAGGTGCTTGCCCTCGAACAGGCGCTTCCAAACGTCAAACCAAACCAGGTGGGTCAGGTACAGGGAGTAACTCCAGGCGCCGCACCATTCGAGCCATCGAGCCGGTGGGTGGGCCCGGCACCAGGCGAGTTCGCGCGGAAGCCAGAGCCACGCCACCACCCCGACCCCGAGCACGCTCATAGGAAAGCGGACTGGAGGCAATGCCGCTGGCGCATGGTAAATCAAGGCATTGCTGACCACCAAAGTCCCAACCATGGCGGCTCGCCAAGCCCAGCGCTGAAGTCCAATACCATCCGGCAACGACTGCCGGCCCACCTGTTCGGCTAATTGGCATCCCAGCAGCCAAACAGGCAGATAGATCAGGGCGGTCGTGAGGCGGCCGAATTTGGCCGGATGAAGGACCTGCGAATGGGTCGCGAGGAGAATGACGGACACGATCAGGGACGCGAAAATGACCCGGGTCCACCCCCAGCGTCGGACCGCCAGAAAGAGGGCGGGGTAAACCGTGTAATAGAGGAGTTCGGCAATTAGGCTCCACCAGATCGACTTAACCGGGTTGACCCCGCCAAACAGTTGCGTGTGGAGCAGCGGGCCGAGCGCATAGGCGGCGGCCAGGGGAACACCGAGCCGCAGGTAGCGACGGATCAGAAATGCCGGCCAGTTTGGAGCCCCGCGGCCCACCTGCGGAAGGTGAATGCACAGGCCGGAAACGACGAAGAAAACCATGACGGCTCCCTGGCCGTTCCACAAGTTGCTGAGAAAGGCTCCAATCAGTTTCCCGAGCAGGCCCAGCGAATCCAGGACGGATTCCGGAATTGGAAATCCAGTGTGGGTAAAGACGACGATGAGCGCGCTCAGGAACCGGATGCTGTCGAGACCGTAAAGGTGGAGACCGCGGGTTGTGCCCGTTTCGGGTGGCTTGGGTGTTGCCATTGG
>JBGAPN010000584.1:0-2086 GCA_044221235.1 Limisphaerales bacterium | reverse complement strand
CTTGCTCGGCATCGGCGCCAAGGGCTGCTGTTGCTGACGACAGGGAATCGGGGGATCCGGACCGGGATTCCTGCCGAATCTTGCCGAGAACGGTGACGAAACCCCGCAAGTCTGCGAACACCACGGTCCCCTGTTTCCGCCGTCCTCCGGTGACTTGAAATGCCGTTCGTTCCAGTTCTTTGAACACGTTTTTGGAAAGAACACGGCGCCAGGCACCCCGCACCGGAATCCCTTCGATCCACTCCGATACAAGTCGGCAGGACACCATGGCTACATGGGTCATCACCAGTGAACCTGCAACCGGCAAAACGATGGGCAGCATCACCCGAGACTGGTCGTAGACCCGGAACGCGAGTGAGACGTATCCGGCGGCAACGCCGATGACGAGGGGCGTAGCCCAGATCGCTCGGAGCCGCCAGCTGAGCACGGCGCTTAATCCGGTGAGGAGTGTGATCAGCAGCAGTTCACCGTCCCAGCCCACCATGCGGGGAAACCGTTCGGTGAGGATCATGTTCGCGATGTTCCAGATTCCGGAGGCCTCCATTTCCTCTCGCCCGAGCGGCGTGCTGCCGCGGTCCCGTGCACCGGGAACATCCGTCGCCACGACGACCAGGCGGTTCGTCCATGTTGGTTGGACCGTCGCTCCTGCCAGCCGGGATGCATGGGCTTGCAGGAGATCCGACACGGATGCGATCTGCATCTTTCCGGATCCAGTGGGGAGCGCCCAGTCGATCCACATTTCTCCAAATTCGTCGGTCGGCACAATGATAGGGGCGCCGGCCACGCCTGCCTTGCGTGGCAGGATGATTCTCCCGGGTTCGCCATGTGCCCCGTCCATGTCGAGTCCTGCCGTCCCAGCCGCGAGATGGATGCCAGCGTGCCACATTCGGCCCCAGCCTGTCTCGTGACCGGGTAGGAGGGGATTGGGAATGAGTTCCTCCGCCAGCGCATCCTCCAGCAACATGCGATTCAGGATGGGGTTTGGGACCTTCTGGGAATCGTCCTCCACGAGCTGGCGGGTCCTCGCACGCATTGAGACGTCCTTGAACCGGTCTGCCGTGTAGATGAGCGGGCCGCCTGCCACGGCATCCAGGAGTTCCATCAATGCCGAATCCAGCCCCGCCGGTACCGCGGAATCCGTTACCTCGAGGGCCAGCGCCCCTTTGAGTTCAACCGGGGCATTCGACATGAGGAGAGAGCTGATTGGGTCGTTTTGCCGCTTCAAGCGGGCAGCAAGACGGGGAAAACTCCGCACATCGGCCGGCTGAAAGAATTGGGTTTGCACGAATGCCTCCGCCCGGCGGATGACAGTGTCCACGTCCCGCATCCAGGTGGCATGTCCGACTGCGGTGGCGTTGGTGGCAAAGGACGTGTGTGGAAAGTGGATGTTTCCCGAGGTGGCGTCATGGAGTCCGATGAGCGTGACGGGCATGGGGCGGGCCGCATCCAACGCACGGGAGAGGCGATCGTCACTTGAGCGGACCTGTCCCGTCGGCGCTGTTGGGTCGGCGACCCCGGGCTGCGGTTGGAGCAGGAATACATCCAGGACAACTCCGGCTGCACCTTGAGCGGCCAGTTCTTCGATCAAGGCGGCGTAGACATGACGGAGCTGGGGAAAAAACGATCCATCGGCGTCCTGAATCGCCTGAAGGTCCTTCGAGGTGAGGACTACCAAGCCGAGGTTGGAGGCGGCGGTCGATGTTTGGGCGGCCCTGGCCACCCGCTCATCGCGAGTGAACAATTCCAACCGGTGGAGGAAGGCTGCCGTCTCCCGGAACACCCGACGGGTCCAACCGGGCTTGGATAAGTCTGAAGGATCGGTATCAGGCCCGAACCGCTGGACAACCCACGAAACGAGACACGTGGCCAGGAATACCAGGCCGGCGATCACTACGGGAATCGATCTGGCGAGCCGGGGGGACACGGCAGGGGACCCTATCAGGCCTGGTGATGGACACAATCACCGCTTAAGATGGTATTGGTGGCTCTGTGGCCCTGGTGTTGGCTGCCAAAACAAACGGGGCAGGGTGCTCACCCCGCCCCGTCGGCCTCCTCGGCTTGGAACTGAAACCAATTACTTGGCCGT
>JBGAPN010000099.1:0-13932 GCA_044221235.1 Limisphaerales bacterium | reverse complement strand
CTCCGGACCAACTGCATCGGACTGCCTTTGCTGATAGTGGCTCAGGACCACTTCCGCCGAGTCTGAGTAGTGGGGCTCGTTTCGACCCAAGAAAATGACCCTGTGATGTCGTTGTGTTGCAGCAAGATTTTCAGAAAGTCGGCGTGAACCTTCGATGAGCACAATCCCATTACCGGATTCGCCCGTGAGGTCCCTGGGGGAGAGCAAGCGCATGACGACGGAATCGGCCACGTATCCTTCTGGTCTGAGCAAATCCGCAAACGTGCATCCATCCGGCGTCTCCGCCTTCCCTGGAAAGGGCTCGGTCAATTCCTCGGCAAGGCGGCTTCGTGTTCCCACAAGAGTCAACTTGTGCCACCAGCTACAAAGCCTGCCGACTGCGCCCTCGGGCAAAACCGTCCGTAACCGAACACTGCGCTCATCGCGGAAAGCCTTTTTGCCTTGGTCAACATCTCCAAGTTCTTGCCCCTCTCGTTCTGGATCGAGTTGGATCGAAGCGAGGTCAGCCAAATGCCACGTTGCTGGGGCACTGTGCTTCGTGCCCTGTATCCTGACTGATTTGCGGTCGCATGCGTCGGGCTCACGTAGAATTCCCTCCCAATAGACGTACGGGTTCTTGCCGCGAAGTGAGTATGCGATTCGCTTGTCTACAAACTGCTCCAACTGTGCTTGCCAGTCATTAGACGCCGGCGATTGAGCCGCATGAAGGCAGGCCCCTGAAGCCACCAGCAATCCCGCAAACTCAACTCGAGGCAAGCAGAGGACGATACTTAGAGGGGGCGAAGAATGGGCGCTTGCAACAAAAGCGCCGATTTTGATAAGCACCTCAATCCATCCACACAGATCAGAGCCCATGATAACAAATCATAAGTGCTCAGGAATCACGCCAAACTCCACGAGCTTAAGGTTCCAAGTACAGGTCTCGATGACAATTCGTTGACCAGAGGTTGGCGAGAACCTCAGTTCATCAGCAGCAATGTCGGATTGGCTCATTGGGCAACTCGGTCGGTAAAATGGACCTGCTTGGGCGCGGCACTCGCGTCTTCGTCTCGTCTGCGACCTATCGACGACGGGCCAAATTTTTGCGGCACCTGCCGCACGACAAATCTGTGGTGCCTAGGGAGACGACATGACTCCACCGTGACGAAAGGAGCGGGACGGAGTAACGATCACTGTTCAGACGGTCGTCTCCAATTGGACTCGGTCGGCAACAGCGACTCAAAGGTTGCATCCCGGTGCGCTGGCTCCAGCCTCCGCGGCGTGCCTCAAAGCATTGGAAGGGCCTGAATGGCATGGACGGCGGCTTTGTGTGGTTCGCGTTCGAGGTGGCTGCAGAGGTCGTCGATGGAGGCGAACTCGATTTGCAGGAATCCAGGGGTGGACGACCGCCGGGGTTTAGCCTTTCGCCGGACAAGCGATGCTTAACCGATGGACCGAGTCTGGAGCTCTCCCCCGAACAGTGAGCGGGACTCGGTCGCCGAGACGAGAAGCGGGACCGGTGAGATACGGGATTGAAACTCGGGAATGCAGAGGCAGTCAGCGTCAGGATTGTCGGTGCCATGGCGACACGGGGATCTGGTTGTGTTTCTGAAAACGAACCGACGCTCGCGTGGCTTCCCGGATTCGAACGGGAAAACGTCCGAAACGGACGCCGTCCCTGCCCCACCGGGAGCATCGTGAAACGTTACCCATGAGTAGGTTACAAATTGAGCCACCTGTCGAGAGCGTTGTGGGGTCCGCCTTCGCTAAAGCTTCGGCGTGACTTGGGCACTTTCGCTGGGGCTTCGGCGGGGGAGCCGTTGGGGACCGATGCAGTCGGTCCCTACCACGAGGTCCGGCGGGACTCCTCTCCGCTTTCGGACAGGCCCTATAGGGGCAGATCGGACTGCTTTGCACGGGGAGCCGGAAGGTCTCGCACCTCAATCAAGTCATCGGCAATCGTCCGGAGTGGGCCGTCGTGGGTGTAGAGGATGTCCGCATTGCGGACGAGCGCTGTCGCCAAAATCATCATGTCCGCCTTGATCTTGGCTTTCTCTGTGCCGGGAAATGCCTCGCGGACAGCCTCCCTCAAGTGAGGATTCCGCTCCGCCGCATCCCTCCACAACCCAGCGGCGACCGCTGCCGTTCGCACGTCAAAGGGTGGAAGTTGAAAGCGACGGTTCAGAACTTCGAGCAGCCCCGGATGCTGATGTTTCGGGACTCCAGCCAAAAACTCGGACACCACCACCGCCGGAACCATGATGTCCGCATCCGAGTCATCGAGATCCTGAAAGAGCGCCTGGGTCCGGCTGATCATGCCCTCCTGCCCGGGAGTCGATACTCCGCGGATGCCCCAGATGAGGATGTTATTGTCGAGACAGACACGCGTCATGGCAGGTCACCCTCCCTCACGCGCAGCGCAAACAAGTCCACATCCTCAACACCGTCATAGGCGCCTTGCGCGACCCGCCTCAGCTCTTTGAAGGCGTCGCTCACTTTGCAGCGCTCGTAGTGGAGGATTTCCTCCACTCGGAAATAGACCACGGAGCCATCCTGACCATCCCATGTCGCCTGCCCGCGGAGTGCGGCTTGTGAATAGAGACGACTGCCCAACTCGCGGCTCTGCTCCTCCGTGACGTCGCCATACACGATCTCCCGCTCGGACACGCGGATCCGGACTCGGGGACGCACACCGCCCACCCGCTCGATCTTGCCATAGATGACCGTCTCGCCGCGCTGATACTCCGGCGCAGGCACCTCGATGGCAAAGTCCGGTGGCAAGTCCAGCAAGGGCTGGTCTCCTCCGCCGTTCCAAAACTGGGTCCTCCCGCAATGCTGGCGGGAGAACCCGGTCAACGTTCGCAGTCCCTCCAGGCTCCGACCGGGCAGACTGCGAAAAAGGCGGTTCGTCGCGGCCGTGACCAGTTCGGTGTAGGCCGACTGGACGATTTGAGGATGGTTACTGGAGAAGGCGAAGCCAATGCTCTGGTCTTGAACCTGCGAGAGGCCGACGATGAGTTCGTCAGCCTGATCAGGATGCTCACGCGTGGCGATCGCCAGCACCGTTTGCTCGGCTGCTATGAGTAATTGCGCCAAATCACTGGCTGGGATGAGGTGCGGCCGTACGCCCTCACCCGTGAGGCGAATGGTGAAAAGTGGTTTTTCGGTAATTGCGTCCATGAGTCTACGCGGGTTTGCCCACGGGACAAGCCACCTCTTCAACCCTGTTGCGGCCGAGGGCGGCTGGGATTTGCTCGGGGCGGGGCATCAGTTCCCGGTTCGCAGCCACGAGGAGCGCAGAGGCGGTCAGCGTCAGGATTATAGGCGCCATGGCGACACGGGAATCGGATCGTGTTTCTGATAACGACGGTCGCGTTGCGTCCCCGATTCGACCGGGAAAACGTCCGAAGTGGACGCCGTGCCCGCTTCATTGGGAACACCGCGAAGCGTTACTGATGAGTAAGTTGCAAGGGGAGCCGCGTGTCGAGCGTGTTGAGGCGGTTCTGCCTCCGCTAAAGCTACCGCGGGACATAGCCGCCTTCGCTAAAGCTTCGGCGGGACTTGGGCACTTTCGCTGGGGCTTCGGCGGGGGAGGAGTTGGGGACCGATGCAGTCGGTCCCTACCACGTTCGGTAGGGATGCAGTGCCTGCGGCCCCATCTAAATCCGCCTGCGTGCCAGCACACCCGATCGCGCATCGCGGGGAGCTTCTGGCGCCAGGAGCTTCCCCCGTTCCCCGCAGGTGACTCCACACACGCCAGCGGATTCAGTTTCGGACCGACACAGTCGGTCCCTACCCCGGGTAGGGATGCAGTGCCTGCGGCCCCATCTAAATCCGCCGTCGCGCCGGCCCACGGTTCCCAGCAACCGCGCCGGAGGCCCACCTTCGCCGTGCGCGCTGAATCCTGCCCATGGTTTCCTGCCGCGCCGTTCCGACCCAGTCCGCTTCCGCAGGCCTGTATGGGGACAGACGAAGGCGACAATTCCCAAAATGTTTGTCCAAAACACCGGGTTTGCCGGAAGTAGTGTACAGCCAATTCCATGTTGCCCGGTTCACACGGCATATTCGCCGACGCCACCCGCCGCACCCGGAGGCCGTCCGCGCCGTGATCGATGGACGAGCCTCCTTGTGAATCCACCCGGCATCCACCGACCTCCGTCGCAGCCATGAAGCGCTTCGTCTCAACCCTTGCCCTGTTGATCCTGGCGCGAACGGTATTCGCCCTCGACGGCCAGGTTTCGATCCATGACCCGTCCACCCTCGTCCGGTGTGACGGCCGGTTCTACACCTTCGGCACCGGAGGTTCGGCCCTGGTTTCCGACGACGGCTGGACCTGGCGGCGCGGAACGACGCCCGCACGACGGGGCATGGCGCCGGACCTCATCCACGTGGGCGACCGCTACCTCATGTATGTGGCCCGCAATGTGGGCCAGCAACCCCGGGCCGAGATCAACCTGGTCTGGAGCAAGAGCCTCGACCCTGATTCGCCCGACTACCATTGGGTGGAAGGAGGCGTGGTCGCGGCATCGGACGGGGTTGAGGACTGCAACGCGATCGATCCGGGGTTGTTGCTGGATCCCAACGACGGCCGTCTCTGGATGGTTTACGGCTCCTATTTCGGCTACATCCGCCTGGTGGAGCTGGATCCCAAAACGGGCCAGCGCACCCACCCCGGCGACACGCCCGTGAATCTCGCGGTCAACTGCGAGGCGGCGATCCTGATCTTCCACGAAGGCTGGTACTACCTCCTGGCCACCCATGGCAGTTGCTGTCGGGGGCCTGAATCCGGATACAACATCCGCATGGGCCGCGCCCGGAAGGTCACCGGCCCTTACATGGATCGAGAGGGGATCGACATGATCCAGGGAGGCGGCACGCTGTTCTGCGGATCGCGAGGCCGTCACATCGGCCCCGGCCACTTCGGGTGGATCGACCTGGGCGATGGCGTCCAGAAGTTCTCCTGCCACTACGAGGTGGATCTCGATCGCGGCGGAGCCAGCGTGCTCGACATCCGGCCGCTGCTCTGGCGGGACGGATGGCCGGTGGCGGGCGAAAACCTGGTGGAGGGCACATATCAGATCGAATCGGCCCGCACGGGGACCGCGCTCGAACTAGCCGTCGAAGGCGTCCCGGTGGGCGGGCCCCGGCCCCGTCGCGGCGGCGGTCCGCCCGGGGGTGCCGGGGGTCCAGGAGTCCCGCCGGCGGAGGGCGGTTCCCCCGGCCCCGGGATCTTCGCCGGGACCGGACGCGGTCCCATTCCGCCGCAATCCGTCGCGGACGTTTCGACGAACTGGCCGTCGGGGAACGTGCCGCCCCGGCTCGCGAACTATCTCGACCAGGCCCAGCAGAAATGGACGTTTTCGGCGGTGACGAATGCCGGGGGGTATCCCGGTTCACCGTACTTCCGGATCACCCTCGCCGGCACCGATCGGACGCTGGCAGCCACGGCCGCCGCCGAGCTCATCACCCTGCCGTCGTTCACTGGTGCGCCGGAACAATTGTGGCGCATCGACCTGCTTCCCGACGGAACGTGGCGCCTCATGCCCAAGGCGGTTCCCGGCTCCCCGGAACCCCTCGCCCTGTCCGCCATCGGAGCGAGCTTCGCGACCCTCTCCCGGTTTGAGCCCTCCAGCTCCAAACAGCGGTGGATTCTCAAGTCACCCTAGCATGCCCCCCGCCCTCCAGGCTTCGTCGCTGCCAGCCCACTGTGCCCGGGGCCTCGCAGCCGTCGTCCTTGCCCTCCTGTCCGCCGTCGCCCAACCGGACGGCAGCCCCGCGCCTGCCTTCGCGTCCTCGCTCACGCGGCCTTCCACCGCGGAGAAAGGTCCGGGCCCCGACGGCTTCATCCAGCGCTGGCTGGTCCTGGAACCGATACGTTCCAACTCCCCACTGACGGACAACGCCGTCGGGGAAGCGGTGAAGAAGGAGTATTTCCCCGACCAACTCAGCGTCGTGCCCAAAGATGGGGACACGGTCATCGTCGGCGGCGAAGGACTCGCCTGGCATGCGCTCGATACCACCGCGTACAACTTCAACCTCTACCACTTCGCCCGCGCCCGCGGCAAACCCACGTCGTTCGTCCTTTTCTGGGCGGTCACGATCGTGAACTGCCCGGAGGAGGTTCGCGACGCCCGCCTCGCGATCGGTTCCAACGCCGCATCGGTGTGGTGGGTCAACGGACAGCAGGTGATCGGCATCTACGGCGATCGCCAGACGGTCATCGACGACGGGGTCTCCCATCGTCTCAACCTCCGGAAGGGGCCGAACGTGGTGCGATGCGCCGTGATCAACGGCGGCGGCGCCACTGACTTCTGCGCCCGGTTCCTGGATGCGAACGATCGTCCTCTCCAGGGTTTCACCGTGACCCTGCCGTCCGCAGGCCCGTAGAATTGCCCCGGATTCCCTCCTCCCCCTGCGATGAAATTGCCCCTGCGTCCAGCCGCGCTCGCCTGGTTTCTGGCGGCCTCCATGGCCTCCCTTTTCGCGCAACCGGCGGCACCCGGTGCCACGAATGCCGCGCCGCGGCGGGAGGCCTTTCGCGCACCGCCCGCTCCGCGCAATCCCGTCCCGATCCTGCCGTCACTTCCGGCCGACGACGACACGGCGTTCTACGCGACGAACGCCGTGCCGCACGGCCGGGTGGACATCGTGGAGTACAGGACCTCGGCCGGCCGGGAGAAGCGGATGCATGTGTACCTGCCGCCGGGCTACGACACGGAGACCGACCGGCGGTACCCGGTGCTCTACCTCAACCACGGCGGCGGCGAGAACGACAGCCATTGGACGGCCAAGGGCTTCACCCATTGCATTCTCGACAACCTGATCGCTGCTGGAACGGCACGGCCCAAGATCGTGGCCATGCCGGACACCGGCCGGGTGGTCTCCGGAAAGCCGCCCCGGCCCGGCGAAGACGACGCCTGCACCCAGGAATACCTCAAGGACATCCTGCCCTTCGTGGACGGACACTACCGGACCCGCACGAACCGGGAGAGCCGTGCGGTGGCCGGGCTTTCGATGGGCGGATTTGTCACGCTCAACACCGGCCTCACCCACCTCGACACCTTCGCCGAATTGTACGTGTTCAGCTCAGGGTACTGGCCGGATCAACTTCCGGTGTTCAAGGAGAACATCGAACCACTCCTCAGCCGGACCAACATCAACGCGCAGTTTCGAATGCCCATCTACTTCGGTGTCGGCGAAACCGACATCGCCTACCTCAACAGCCTGCGCACCATGTCGGTGTTCACCGATCACGGCATCCGGACCTTCTCGGTGCTCAGCTCCCACGGCCACGAATGGCTGAACTGGCGCCGTTACCTCTGGCAGACGGCGCAGATCATGTTTCCCGAAGATCGCTGAACGCACCCCTCACCCCCGTCCTCATGAAACAAACTTCATCCCGTCTCCCAGCCCTGATTCCCTTGCTGGCACTGCTCTCGTCGCTCCTCGCCGGCATCGCCCAGGGCGCGGAGAAGCAGACCTTCGTCCTCGTCCACGGCGCCACCGCCGGCGGCTGGGAGTGGAAACGCACCGGCCAGTTCCTGACCGACGACGGCCACACGGTCTTTCGCGCCACGCTCACCGGACTGGGCGAACGCATGCACCTGAACAGCACCAACGTGGATCTCCAGACCCACATCAACGACGTGGTGAACCTCATCCTTTTCGAGGATCTCCACGACATCGTGCTCACCGGCCACAGTTATGGCGGCATGGTCATCACCGGAGTGATGGATCGCGTGCCCGAACGCATCAAACATGTCGTCTTCCTTGATGCCGCCGTGCCCGACGACGGCCAGTCGCTCTGGGACCTCTTCGGCGGACGGGGAATGGATCCGAAGCGCTTCGCCGACGGCTTCATGCAGGTGCCCTGGGTCCAGCCCGATGCGAAGCCGCCGCACAATGTGAAACAGTCCATCCACTGCTTCGACCAGCCGGTCTCCTACAAGAACCCGGCGGCCAAGGCGCTCCCGGTCACCTATGTGGCCTTCGTGCCGAAGGACAAGTCGGCCGAGGAACGCGCCAGGACCGACAAGAGCTGGCAGCGCGCGGTCTCGCGCGGCTGGACGATACGCACGTTTCCCGGAGGCCACGTGGCGCAGCAGGAGGACCCCCGCGGCGTCGCCACCTTGATCGAAGAATCGATCCAGGACCGCAACCAGCCCGCCCCCGCCAAATAGCTCCAGCAGTGCCGCCCATGCCCCGGTCCCTTCTCCGTCTCCGTTCTGCCGCCTTGATTGGCCTTGGCCTCATGGCGGGCATCACCGTCCAGGCCCAGCCCTCGCGCGCGCCCCTCCTTCAATCCCCGGTGGTGCATTCCGACCGCACCGTGACCTTCAGCGTCCGGGCGCCCAACGCGAAGCGGGTCGAATTGAGCGGTCAGTTCCTCAAGGCGAATCAACCGCTCACCGCCGACACGAACGGGGTGTGGAGCATCACCGTGGGACCGGTGGAACCGAACCTGTATCCCTACAACTTCGTGATCGATGGCGTCGGGGTCGCCGATTCGGCGAACCCCGATCTCTTTCCGAACGAGCGCTTCAAGAGCAGCCTCGTGGACATTCCCGGGGACAGGCCGTCCCTGCATTCGATCCAGGAGGTGCCCCACGGGGAGTTGACCTACGCCTTCTACCCGTCGAAGACGCTGAAGCAGACGCGCCCCTTGATCGTTTACACCCCGCCCGGCTACCGGAAGGGCAGCACGCGCTACCCGGTGCTCTACCTGGTCAGTGGCACGACGGACACCGAGGAAACGTGGTTCAAGGTCGGGCGTGCGAACTTCATCCTCGACAACCTCATCGCGCAGAAGAAGGCCGTGCCGATGATCCTGGTGATGCCCTATGGCAACATGATGATGGGCACGCCCATGCCGAATTCACTTCAAGCGGCCGAAATGTACAAGGTGTTCAACGACGAACTCACCCACGACATCCTGCCCTTTGTGGAGGCCCACTACCGCGTGGATCGGGGTCGTGAGCGGCGCGCGATTGCCGGCTTCTCGCGTGGCGGCGGCCAGTCGCTCTTCACCGGCTTCAACAACCCCGACCAGTTCGCGTGGATCGGCTCCTACAGCGCGTATCTCACGCCGGAGGTCTTCGACAAATACTTCGCCGGCATTGCCGCCGACCCGAAGGGCACGAACCGGAAGTTGAAGCTCCTGTGGCTGGGCGTGGGCAAGACCGACTTCCTGTACCCGCAGGCGGTGGAGTTCGACCGCTATCTGGAGGGGAAGGGTCTTGCGCACACGTCGGTCGTCACGGAAGGCGGCCACACGTGGATGAACGCCCGCCAGTATCTGGCCGAGACCTTGCAGCTCTACTTCCAACGCTGACCTGCGAAACCCGTGCCTTGACGCCTCCTCCGGAATCTGGGTCTCAAGGCCGCCGATGTCCCGCTCCTGGCCGGCGGGCAATCGAACAGGAACCGACGCAGTCGTTCCCTACCACTACCAAGCAGGGCGCTTCGCGCGTGCCAGGGCCTGCAGGTGGGGCAGGTGTGGGGCTGGCCGGGTTTCGGGGGGTCCGCCTTCGCTGGGGCTTCGGCGGGACACGCTTCCCGGGCGGGAAGCATGGAGCGGGTGAAGGGAATCGAACCCTCGTTACGGGCATAGTGGTAAAGAGTGGTTTGAAATGGTGGCTTTTGCTGAGGAATTTCGCTTTTACGGGTGGCAGTTACTTGCACTACTTGCACTCGGTATGGCCTACCTCTACCGGAAAACTCGTTCGCCCTTCTGGTACGTCGTGTTCCTGGACGCCAAGGGTGCAGAGCGTCACCGCTCCACGGGCCTTCGTGCGGAGGATCCCAACGACACTGCCAAGGCAAAGGCGTTGCGGGCCGAGCTTGAAGCTAAGGAACACCGGCGAACGCCGTCGGTCGCCACGGGTGAAGGGTGGGACTCGTGGGTCCCCAAGTTCCTCGCCCGCCACTGCGACGCCCCGCGGACGCTGGAGCGCTACCAGGATGCCTGGAAGTGGCTCGCACTATGGCTTCAAGTCCGGAAGTTCCATTCTCCCCGCGACATCACCTACCGGAACGCGCTGGATTACATCGACTGGCGAACGGCCTACAAAAAGAAGACGGGCAAAACCGTGACTCGGAATACGGCCATCTTCGAGCTGAAGACGCTCGCCATGATCATCGGCGAAGCGGTCCGGCTTGGCCACGCGGAGGCAAATCCTCTCGTCAGCCTGAAGCTCAAAAAGGACAGGGCAGCCAAGAAGCCGGAAATGACCGATGACGACATCGTCGCCCTTCGTTCTGCCCTGACGGAAGAACCTGAGTGGATGCAAACCGCCTTCGAAATTGGGCTTCATACCGGCTGTCGCCTTCGCGAGACACGGATTCCGATGAGCTGTGTCGATTTCGCCGAGAACAGAA
The DNA here is from genome assembly GCA_044221235.1 of Limisphaerales bacterium. GTDB lineage: Bacteria > Verrucomicrobiota > Verrucomicrobiia > Limisphaerales > UBA9464 > UBA9464. Next base: position 3,576 of record JBGAPN010000099.1, on the reverse strand, counting down.
TCACCTTTCCGTCTCCGAAGGGGGGCGAGGACCGGGCGTTTTCGATTCCGATGCCGACAGCTCTCCGACCCCACCTCGAACGGCTGGCCGAGCAGCGTCGAAAGTTCACCTTGGAATTCCCCTTTCAACCTTCCCGTCGCTGGCACCAGTTCTTCCTCAAGATCAAGATGCCTCACCTCTGCTTCCATTGCCTGCGAGTGACCTACGTCAACCGAATGCGGCGGGCCGGAGTTCCGAGGGAAGTCGCGATGAGATTGGTCAACCATGCCTCAGATTTGGTACATCAGATCTACCAGCGCGAGAAGGTTGACGATGTCGTGAAGTGGCGGGATGCCGTTAACTTTCCAGAATAGTCGTACCAACACACCGCCCTCAGCGGATCCTCTAGAGCCGGACCCCAAGTCCGAGTTCCCGATCGATCCCGATCCGTGGCCGGATTACGAGGACGTTATCACAGACTGACTGGGTCCCACCGATCCCAGGGGTGCACCACCGTACTCGAGAGCGGCTTCGAAACGCTCCGCACACTTTGTCAAACGACTCCTCTCCGGTTGGCAACGTCCCGAAGCCTCTGTCCTCGGTTTTGCCGTTCCATTCCGTCTCAGGAAAGGCCTTTGACTCCCCAGAATCGGGGCAGACGCTGGCAAAACTAACCCGCAGAAAAAAACCAAATCTCCCTTTTCCGCGAAGCCTAAAAAGCAAATTCTTATCCGTTGTCCCCGGCTTCCCCGGCTATGCCGTCACATCGTCAAGAGAGCCCGGAGTGGAAAGAGTTCGAGCATCTCGTCGCTCGCATCGAGCGTGATGCTGGGCCGATCGGCTTGGTCGTCCGCTCGCCTGACCGCATCCGCTGTAAGGTAACTGGCCGAAAGCGCGAGGTTGACGTAAGCATCCGGAGCCGTGCCGGAACTGCTGATCTGCTCATGACGATCGAATGCCGAAAGCGTCACCCTCGGCAGGATGTGACGTGGATCGAGCAATTGGCCACAAAGCGTGATGCGCTGGGCGCTTCATGCACGATCGCAGTGAGCTCGTCCGGGTTCACGCCGAACGCGCAGGCAGTGGCCGCCCGTCATGGCATCCGGTTGCGGCGGCTCTCAGAGGTCTCCGTCGGTGAGATTAACGCGCTCCTGCAGCGTCTCGACTTCGTTCTCTTCAACCACAAGCGAGCAGCTCCGGCGCGGGTGGGACTGCGGTTCTATCGCGGAAAGGATTGGACCGTGCCTGACCCGAACCAAGTCGATATGGAGTTGCCGACGACGACTGATTTGGTCGCACCTATCTTCACGAACATCGAGACGGGGGATGCATGGTCACTCAACGATATGTGGCACCAGATCCAAGAGGTAGGCGACCCCTTCTCTGAGATCGAGCGCGGACAACCACCCGTCATCAGGACCGCCTGCTTCCCGTACCCCGGAAACGTGAGCGTCCAGACACCCGACGGCCGCAAGATCCTCGGGGACGTCATTCTTAGCATGGGGCTCTGGATCGAGCTCGAAGAAGTATGGCTCGATGCCGCCAAGAAGGTCGAGTACGCATCCCCTGAGGGCGAGGCGCTCCAGCGCGTCGAGTTCATCTCACAACGAAGCGATGAAAAGGACTGGCGATTCTCACTTCAGCTCCCAACACAAAGCACGAACATCAACGAGCTCAAGATCGACATGAATCAATCAGCGCCATCCCAGAAAACCGGGCGGAAGCGAGGAAAGAAATAACCTGTGGCTCATGTGAAGCGACGTCCGATCCAGCACGTCATGGAAGATGAGTCCGTGCAAATCTTCCAACGGGCGCTCCCGAGGGAATGGGTGATACGACCCTACCAACGCGACTACGGCATCGACTTCGTGGTCGAACTGTTTAACTACATCGACGCCGAGAAACAGATGACAGAGACGCTCGGCGAACACGTCTTCGTGCAACTCAAATCAGTACTCACGACAGACATCGAAACCGTCAAGATCCACGGTAGGGGCAATGTCGCGAAAGGACCACTCCAGCCCAACAAGAAAGACACCCTCACGATCGAGGTTATTAAGTTCCAAATCGACGCAGACACCTTGCTCACCGTCGAGACCATGGGGCCGGGCGTACCCGTCTTACTGGTGCTCGTCACACTCGACCAGTCACGGACCTTCTACGTCTGCCTGAACGATCTAATCGACAAGGTCGTCATCCCCGACGACCCCGACTACGCAGCGAAAGGTAGCAAAGTCATCTACGTTCCGGTGAAGAACGAGATCACCGCAGACCCTATTACCCTGACAGGAATCCGCTACTACGCTAAACGCGCCAAAGCCTACTCCGCATTCTCACTCTTCGAGTACCAACGCAACGAGCTGAGCCATGTAGCGGGAACTCCTGCGACGTTCGAGCCGATGCTCCGCCACTTCGTCCGCGTCCTTGAGCGATTAGACATCTGGGACGCAGACATGATGGGGCTCTTCGCATGGTATTGGTCCGAGGTACAGAAACTCATGGCTAGGCTTGATGCACAAGGATGCACGTCAGACAACATCAGCGATGCAGGAAGGATCTGGACGGGCATGGTGGCGATGGGGCATACGTTCGAGGAATGTTGGCGCGAATGGTTTCTCCCGACCTATCTCGCACAATTATTTTCATACTCTGAGTACCCGGAAGAGTTCGGCAAGCAGAAAGAGGAGACGCCAACGAAGTGACCTACGCGGACAAAGGCTGCGGTCGAAACAAGGTCGAAAATCAGGAGACGAGCTTGCGCATAAGGCTCCGGCACGCAAGCAGTCCGCGATTTCATGGGGGGCGCAGAGGCACAGGGGACAGGACAACGATCTCGTGACATCGAGGCGCAACGGAGACGGATGGGCTGCCCTCACCCGCGAACAACTCGCCTCCCGAGCCCATGTCCCACCTGGGACATGGAATCGGGAGGCGCATCTGGAGCACGGAATGCGACCGCTGGGCTGCAGGGACTCGTCAATCACTGCACTCGGAAACTTGGGAAGCGGCGCGGGCCCGAGTGGCCGACCAAACTTCAGATGCCGCCCAGACTTGGGGACGCGGGTCGGCGAATGAGTACAAGAAAAGCACCGGGCAATTCGGCCGTGGTCATGTCCCCTCTCCCACGCAGTCGGTATCTCCCGGTTCACCCAGCTGAAGCCCGCCTCCGGCGGGCGAAGGCTGGAGCCAGCTGTCGGGATTGGTCACCTTAGGCTTTTGTCCATTTCACCCCATTTTACGGGCAAATCAAGCTAACTTCGACCTACACCATCCCGGCTCAACTCCACTCGGTTGGTGTCCGTTTTGGTGTCCGGCGAGTAGGGTCGCCTCCGCAGTCACGCCTTAATGTCCTACCCTCACTTCGGAGCCCGACGATCTGGCAGGGATGCGTGTGTTTATGCCCGCTTGTGGGCTTCCAGTTGATGGTATCTGATGTCCCGATAGAATCCGAAGCAGCATGCCTGAAAACACTGGACCGCTATGGTTGCGCTCACCCTCGATCATCGGGGCACCGGGTTGCCATCAACGGCCCATTTCGGGCGACCGCTATTTGTGGTCGATGTGGCACAGAGATCGACCGGATCGAGACTGGGAGGA
>JBGAPN010000098.1:0-14030 GCA_044221235.1 Limisphaerales bacterium | reverse complement strand
GGGAGGCGGGGGTGACCGCCTGGTATCTCAGCCAGATCGCGGTGGCGTTCGTCACCTCCCCGTACACCAACGCCGTCCCTCCGGAAACCTTCGCGCACCTTCCGGAACGCAATTTCATCGACCGGCACGTCAACGCGAAGCTCAAGGAGCTCAACCTGCCGCCGTCGCCACAGGCATCCGACGCCGAGTTCCTGCGCCGGGCGTATCTCGACACCCTGGGTGTGCTGCCGACGGTCGACGAAGCTCGCGAGTTTACCGCCGTGGGGAGCGATTCCCGATCGCGGCGGGACGCCGTCATCGAACGGCTGCTCGGACGTCCGGAGTTTGTCGATTACTGGACGTACAAGTGGAGTGACCTGCTGCTGGTGAATTCGTCCCGGCTTCGCGGCGCCTCCGCGCGGGTCTACGCCGCATGGATCCGCGCCCAGGTGGAAGCCAATCGCCCCTGGGATGAGATGGTGCGCGAGTTGTTGACCGTCCGCGGCAGCACCCTCGAGAACGGCGCGGGCAACTTCTTCCTGCTGCATGACGACCCGCGGTCGATGGCCGAGACCACCACACAGGCGTTCATGGGCATGAGTATCGGATGTGCCCGCTGCCACAACCACCCGAGCGAGAAGTGGACGAACGACGATTACTTCGCCCTGGCCAGCCTGTTTGCCCGCGTCCGGACGAAGAATGGCACGGCCGAAGGGGAACGCATCCTGGTATCGGCCGACAACGGGGAGCTGGTCCAGCCGCGAACCGGACGTCCCCAACCGCCGCGACCGCTCACCGGTGCGGGGCTTTCGTCAGACGACCCCGCCGATCGCCGGATCCGTCTCGCGGGATGGCTTACCTCGCCGGAGAACCCGTTCTTTGCGGCATCGATCGTGAACCGGGTCTGGGCGAATTTCTATGGGGTCGGCCTGGTGGAGAAGGTGGACGATCTGCGGGTGAGCAATCCGGCGAGCAATGAGGCGCTTCTGTCTGCCGCCGCGGAGTTTCTGGTGGCCCAGCGATTTGATTTGAAGGCCTTGATGAGGGAGATCCTGCGCAGCGAGGCGTATCAACGCAGCAGCAGCCCGCTGCCTGGAAACGCGTCCGACAAGCGGTTCTATTCGCGGTATTATCCGCGACGCCTGATGGCGGAGGTGCTGCTGGATGCTGGGTCCCAGGTCACCGGCGTGCCCACCGAGTTCAAGCGGGCCACCGGCAATGGTGATACCTTCGAGATGACGTATCCCCGTGGCACCCGGGCCGTGCAGTTGCCCGATTCCCAGATCGCCAGCTATTTCCTCAAGAGCTTCGGCAAGCCCGACCGCATCCAGACCTGCGAGTGCGAGCGCACCGCGGAACCCAGCGTCGCCCAGGTGCTGCACCTCGCGAACGGCCAGACCCTCAATGGCAAGCTGTCGTCCCCGGATTGCCGCATCACCCAGTGGCTGCAGGCCGATGCCGGATCCCGGAAGATGATCGAGGAATTGTATCTCGCCGCCCTGACCCGGCCGCCGGGTTCGGACGAGGAATCGCGACTGGTCCGGATGCTGGACGAAGCGCCGCCGAACCAGCGCCGCGCCCTGTTGGAGGACATCACCTGGGCGCTCCTGAGCAGCAAGGAATTCCTCTTCAACCACTGATCCCGTGATTTCCGCTTCCACTTCACTGGGCAATCCGGGAGGGCTCCGTACCCGTCTCTGTTGGCGTTTCCTGTCAGCACTGGGATTCGTGCTGGCGACGGTTGGATCCCGGGCGGCGGATTTCTCCTCCGTCGAGCCGCTGCTCCAGGAACACTGCGTCGAATGTCACGGGCGCCAGGATCCGGAAGGCGGATTGGTCCTGGAGTCCGCCGCGGAATTGATCCGGGGCGGGGAGTCGGGTCCGGCCGTGGTGGCGGGACGAAGCGCGGAATCGCTGTTGGTGAAGGCGCTGGAAGGAAACTGGGGCAAGACCGGGAAAAACCAGTTCATGCCGCCGGGCAAACGCGAGCGGCTCAAGCCCGAACAGATCGCCCTGTTCAAGGCCTGGATTGACGCAGGGGCGCCGCTGCCCACCGCCGCCGCAACGCCGAAAGAGCTCACCGTTCCCCGGATCGAGCCAACCGCGCCGGTGCGGCGTCCGGTCAACGCCCTGGCCTTCGATCCCGCCTCCCGCCTGCTCGCCGTGGCACGGTCCGACGCCGTGGAATTGATGTCGGTGGATTCGAGAAAAGTGGCGCGGACCCTGCGTGGGTTTCACGGTCCCGCGAATGCCGTGGTGTTCTCACCGGACGGCACGTCGCTGTGGGCCGGTGCCGGAGACGCGACCGGGGGCGAGATCCACCAGTGGAACACGGCGGATGGAACGCCCCGGCGACTCCTGGGGGGGCATCGCGACGCGGTGTTCGCCCTGGCGTTGGCGCCCGACGGCCAGACCCTGGCCAGCGGTTCGTATGATTATGGAATCCGGCTTTGGAACACCACCGACGGCTCGGAGCGGTCCAGCCTGAAGGCCAGCCAGGGTGCCATCATGGGACTCGCCTTCCGTCCCGATGGCCGGGTGCTGGCGGGAGTTGGGTATGATCGCACGGCCAAACTGTTCGATGCCTCCACCGGAGCGCGACTCGAGACCCTCGGGCAGGCGCTCAAGGAACTGAATGCCGTGGCCATTTCCCCTGACGGCCAGACGTTGCTGACCGGCGGCAACGACAACCGCATCCGCGTGTACCGGCTGGGTCCCGAGGCCAAGGAGGGCTCCAATCCGCTCGTCGACACCGTGTTCGCCCACGAGGGAGGAATTCTACGCATTGCGTACAGTCCTGACGGACGGCGGGTGGCGTCGTCCGCGAATGACCGGACGGTTCGATTGTTTGACGGCGTCACCCTGAAGCCCCAGCGCACCTTGGAAATCCAGCCCGACTGGCCGTCCGCACTGACCTTTGTGGGCAACGACATTCTGGCCGTCGGCCGCGCCGATGGTTCGCTGGCGTTCTATCGCACGGCAGACGGGAATCCCGCGCCGCCACCCAAACCGGAACTGGCTCGCACCCAACCCCGCGGAATCCAGTGTGGCACGTCGACCCGTGTGGTGCTGGAAGGACGCAATCTGGAGGCGGCAACGGTCGTGAGCGTGTACCGGAATGGACGTCTGGTGTCGGCCGAGGCGCCCGGACGCGAAGGCGATTCTTTCTCCATCACGTTGGAGCCCGAAGCCACGGAGCGGCCGGGTGCCTGGGAGTTGACCGTCGGTGACGGCAGCCAGGAGTCGGCGCGTGTGAAAGTCTGGATCGAGAATCTGCCGCAATTGGAGGTTTCGTCCACGGCGGCTGCGAAACCCGCGAAGGCCACGGCGGTGAATGCGCCGCTCAGCGTCTGGTCCACCCTGCAGGAACCGGGCCGGGCGGCGGAGGTGGAGTTCACGGGCCGGGCCGGCCGCCGCATGGTCCTCGACCTGGCGGCGCAACGACTCGGTTCCAAGGGCGAGTATGTCCTGGTCCTGCTCGATTCCACCGGCCGGACGCTCGCGCGCAGCGAGACCCGCGGTGGACCCGGGGATCCCTTCGTCATCGCCGAACTTCCCGCGGACGGCCCGTACCGGGTGCGGGTGGTGGAATCCAATTACGGCGGTTCCGCCGACCATTTTTTCCGGCTGGGCCTGGGGGACTTGCCCTTCATCACGGGAATATTTCCCCTGAGTGTGACGGCGGGCAGCGACGCCGACATCGAGGTGATGGGCGTGAATCTCGGGACCACGGGATCGGTACGGCTTCCGGCGCGGGAGCCCGGTGACGCGGCGCTGCCTCCGGAAGCGGCGGACTGGCGGTCGCGACGCGACTGGCGGGTGACGGTCACTCCGTTTGCAGCGCCGGTGGAGATCGAGCCGAATGATTCGCCGGAACGGGCCATGGAGGTCCCTGTGCCCGTGTCCGTGAATGGACGCCTGGAATCGACCGCTCCTGGGTCCGCTCCCGACGTGGACCTATTCCGGTTCAAGGCACGCCGCGGTGTCCGGTATGTGATTGAAACCGCGGCGTCCCAGCGGGGTTCGCCGGTGGACACCCGCCTGGAGGTGCTGCACACCGACGGCCGGCCCGTGGAACGGCTCCGGCTCCAGGCGTTGAGGAATTCCGCCATCACCTTCCGACCCGAGACGTCCGACGATACCGGCATCCGCTTCGAGAATTGGGAGGAGATGGAACTGAACGACCTGCTGTGGTGCGGTGGCGAGGTGATGAAGCTGTTCCGGGCGCCCCAGGGTCCCGACTCCGATTCGGTGCTTTACTCCGCGGGCGGGCGACGACGCGGATACTTCGACACCACGCCGACGGCGCACTACCTCGACGAACCCGTTTACTCTGTGGTGGCGCTGGCCCCGGGCGAGATGCCGGTTCCCAACGGACTTCCGGTGTTCACCCTGAACTACGCGAATGAGGACGCGGCGCTGCGCGACGTGGGGACGGATTCACGCCTCCATTTCACCACCCCGGCGGACGGGGAGTATCTGGTCCGTGTCAGTGACGCCCGCGCCTTCGGAGGACATGGCCACACGTACGCCCTCGTGATCCGCGAGGCCCAGCCCGACTTCTCGGTGCAATTGAATGGCGCCAGTCCGTCCGTGGCGGCCGGAAGCGGTCAGCCGTTTACGGTGGCCGTCCGCCGTGTCGATGGATTCGAAGGGCCGGTGCGGGTGGAGTTCCTTCATCTTCCGGCCGGTTGGAGTGTGACTGGTCCGCTGGTCATCGAGGCCGGGCACGACGAAGCGGATGGCGTGCTCAATGCCGCGCCCGATGCGGTGGCCGCGTCGGACGCCGACTGGGACGCGGTGACCGGTGTAGCCAGCGCCGAAGTGGAGGGACGTCCTGTGGTGATGGCCGTGAACAATCTGGGCCGTCCCAAGCTGGTGCGGGAGCCGCCCAAGTTGCTGGTGAGGCTGGAGCCGTTGCCCGATGCGCGGTCCGGCGGGGAGTCCCTGCCCGGACTGGTGATTGCCCCTGGAGGTGTTTCCCGGGCGCGACTGAGCATTGTGAGGAAGGATTTTACCGGGGAGGTGACCTACTCCGTGGAGAATCTTCCCCACGGCGTGATCGTAGAGAACCTCGGCTTGAACGGGATCACCTTCCTGCCGGAGGAGTCCGAGCGGGAGATTTCCCTCGCCGCGGCAAATGGGTCGCCGACGGCGATCGTCCCTTCTTTGCGATAGAGAACCGTGCGGCCGCCAATCCTCCCAACCCATCCTGCTCAAAGTCCGCCGCAGTTCCCGGCCGTGAGGAACGTTGAGACGGCGGGGCGGTCGCTGCGCTTCCGCGGGCCCTCATCCGGCCTTCGGCCTCCTTCTCCCTTCATCCGCTTCGCTACTGAAGGGAGAAGGGGACTGCTATGCCGTTGGGGCTAGATTCCACTCCAAGGTTTTAGCCTCGCCCCAAAGTTGTGGCTTCGCCCTCAGCTTCCCCCGCCCCCTCCCGGTTTCGCGCTTTTTCCAGCGGCGACGGCTTGGCATCGTCCGCCCATCTTGCGCGAGCGTTGGCAGAAATTCATTGAAGAGGCCGAGACCTGGCTTCTGGACGTCATCTTTGAACAGCGCCCGGGAAAGAAGGCCGCGGCCGTCCGCTTCCTGCTGCTGAGCCTGTCGCGCGGCTTCGCCGGCGCGGTCAAGATCCGGCGCCTGCTGTACAATGTCCGGATCCTTCGGGACGCGACCCTCGGGGTGCAGGTGATTGCCGTGGGCAATCTCACCGTGGGCGGCACCGGAAAGACCCCGGTGGTTGAGAAGTTCGCCCGGGCCCTTCAGGACGCCGGACGCAAGGTGGCCATTCTCTCCCGCGGTTATCGGTCCAAACCCAAGCCGCTTCCCGAACGCCTCCTCGACAAGGTGCTGCTGCGCGAGGACACCACGCCGCCCCGCGTGGTCAGCGACGGCCATTCGCTGCTGCTCGACTCGGAAACTGCCGGGGACGAACCGTACATGCTGGCGAGCAACCTTCGCGACGTCGTGGTGCTGGTGGACAAGGATCGCGTGAAGGCGGGGCGCTACGCCGTCGAACGCTTCGGATGCGATACACTGCTGCTGGACGACGGGTTCCAGTACTGGCGTCTCGCCGGACGTCGCACCGACGTGGTGCTAGTGGACGCCCAGCAACCGTTCGGCAATGAGCACCTGCTTCCGCGCGGCACCCTGCGCGAACCTCCGTCCCATTTGGGCCGCGCAAACGTCATCTTCCTCACCAAGGTCAACCGGAGCACTCCGTCGGCGGAACAGCGCATGAACGAACTGCGTGCGCGGATCCGTCAGTTCAACGATCGCGCCGAACTGGTCGAGTGCGTCCATCATCCGCTCTATTTCGAGGACGTGTTTACCGGGGAACGCCACGGACTGGACCGGCTGCGGGATCGCCAGGTCGCCAGCCTCAGCGGCATCGCCCAACCGGAGAGCTTCGAGGCCAAGCTGACCGAACTCGGTGCCCGGATCGTCCTGGCCCGACGTTTCGCGGACCATCACCGGTTCAGCCAGCAGGAGGTTCTCGATGCCATCAACCGCGGCAAGAAGCGTGGCGCCGAACTGCTGGTAACCACCCAGAAAGACGCGGTGCGTTTTCCCAAGATCGATCGGCGCGACCTGCCCATCTACTTCATGCGGGTCGAAATCAAGATCATCCAGGGTGCGGAGGGATTCGACGACGCGGTCCGGCGCATCTGCTTCAAGTGAGCGGCCCGCTGTATCACGCAGGTCGAACCTTCATCGCGCTGGTGACACCACCCACGCCGGATCGGGTGGAGTCATCGCCGAATCTTTTGAATTCCGAAGTCAGGAAGTTCGATCGAACATTTCCGCCAATCGCCGCCCGCAAACCAAGGTCTGGCGCCGGACGGTTTCGGGTGGCTTTCGCGGCGCAGACGCCCGGTTTTGCATGATCTCCTTCATCGTCCCCGCCCACAACGAGGAGCATTGGATCGCCCATTGTTTGGAGAGCATCCATGTGGCCATGCGGGCAGTCGATGAGGCCTATGAGATCATCGTTGTGGACGATGCGTCCACGGACGCCACGAACCGCCTCGCTCGGGATTCGAAGGCGCGCGTTGTCGAGGTGCATCACCGGAAGATCTCCGCCGTCAGGAACTCCGGGGCGCGGGCGGCCAGTGGCGGGATACTCTTCTTTGTCGATGCGGACACCCGCGTCAACTCGCCGGCAATCAGTGCCGCGCTCACGGCCCTAGGCCGTGGCGCCGTTGGCGGAGGGTGCGTTCCAGATCTTGACGGGTTGGTTCCCGTCTGGGGGCGAATCATTCATGTCCTGGCCTGCCGGGCCGGGCGCCTGATACGTTTGGTGGGCGGATGCTTCCTCTTCTGCACACGGGAAGCCTATCTGACCGCGGGAGGTTTCCCGGAGGAACTGTACGCCGGAGAGGACATCGCGTTTGTGGGCGCATTGAAGAGGCTTGGTGACTTTGTGGTGCCCGGGCCGACGGTCACGACCTCGGCACGGAAGCTGTCCGTGGCGGGACCGTGGGAGGTCATTGGGTTGATGATGCGGATCGCGATCCGTGGCCCGCACTACGACAGCCAATGGGTACGAGACTTGTTGTACGGCAGACGGGCCCATGACTCCCGTTCGCAGGGCAGACACCTGTAACCGAATCGGGGGTATTGTTGAGTTACGGACCGACGCAGTCGGTCCCTACCACGGCGTCACTGCCCCAGCAGAAACTCGGTCAGCAGAAACGCGGGCCGAACGATAAGTCGGCCCAGCAGCCCCGTCACCGACAGGACAATCAGGATGATCAGGCCGTGGCGTTCGATCTGGTCGGCAATGGCCTGTCCCCGGCTGGGCAGCAGCGCGGTCAGCAGACGTGAACCGTCCAGGGGTGGAATGGGAATGAGATTAAACAGCGCCAGGATGATGTTGAGACTGACAGCGGTGGAGAGGGCGAATCCCAACAGGTTCCCCGCAGGACTGGCAGCCCCCACCATGGGAATCAGCACTCGGAACAACCCGGCAAACAGCACTGCCAGGATGAGGTTGGAAACCGGGCCGGCGAGGGCCACCAGGGCATAACTTTGCCGCGGATTCCCACGAAGTCGGCTCAGATTCACCGGGACAGGCTTCGCCCAGCCGAACCCCATCACCAGGAAGAGCAGGGTTCCAATCGGATCCAGATGCCGGAACGGATTCAACGTGATGCGACCCTGACGCTCTGCGGTGTCATCTCCCAACCAACGTGCAGCCAGGGCATGGGCCAATTCGTGAACCGGGAACGCCACCAGGAGCAGGAGCACCAGAACGATCAGCTCCGCCAAAATGATATAGGCTCCGCCCTGATTGAGCGTCTGAAAGCCTTGAATGATTCCACCGAGGGGACCGGACATACGTTGGGTTCCAACAGGACTTGGGGATGGCGAGAGAGTCAAGGAACGTTGCCGTCCGGCTCTCGTGCTTCTCCCTCAACTGCCCTCCGGGCATCTTCTCCCTTCCGCCGTTTCGCTCTGGAAGGGAGAAGAGGGAGGGCTGTGCCGTATGGGTCAGTTTTACCCCAGTGGCTCGGGGTCGCCGTCAGGTCCCCCTCGCCCTTCTGACTCGGGGAAGAAGGGAGAGGGCTGGGGTGAGGGTCAGTGGCGCGGGATCCCCAGAGCCTTCAGGCGCGACGCCAGCGTGGTTGGCTTCATCCCAAGCAATTCAGCGGCGCCAGATTCCCCAAAGATGCGCCCACCCGAGGCCTTCAGCGCGGCCACGATGTTCTCCCGTTCGCGGCGTTTCAGTTCATCTCGGGTCAGGAGGCCCGATGACGCAGCTGACCCGGAGTCGGGCTCCATCTTCCGATCCGCGAACCGCCGGGAGCCGGGAAGGTCGACCTCCAGTGGACCGCCCTGGGACACGATCACCGCCCGTTCCAGGGTATTCTGAAGCTCTCGGACATTTCCCGGCCAGTCGTGCGCGGTCAGACGATCGGTCAGGGCCCGGGTGACGCGGGGCACAGGACGTTTGAGCCGGCGGGCTGTCTGGCTGGCAAAATGCACCGCCAGCGGTGCAATGTCCTCCCGGCGTTCCCGGAGCGGTGGAACATCGATGGGGAAGACGCTGAGACGATAGAACAGGTCCTGACGAAATCGTCCCGCCTCCACCTCGTGTTTCAGGTCCCGGTTGGTGGCGGCGATGATCCGGACGTTCACCGTGCGGGTGCGGGTGTCTCCAACCCGTTCCACTTCCTGTTCCTGCAGGACCCGCAGCAGCTTGGCCTGCATGGCCAGCGGGACCTCACCGATCTCATCCAGGAACAGCGTGCCGCCGTCGGCCAGTTCAAAGCGTCCGATCCGATCCCGGAGCGCGCCCGTAAACGCCCCGCGCACGTGGCCAAAAAACTCGCTCTCGAATAGGGACTCTGGCACGGCACCGCAGTTGACCTTGATCAGGGCGCGTTCCCTCCGCGGGCTGTGGTCATGGATGGCACGGGCCACGAGTTCCTTGCCGGTACCGCTTTCGCCGCTGATCAGCACCGACGCATCCGTGGGCGCCACCAGCTGGATCTGTTGGAGCACCTTTCGCAACCCGAGGCTGCTTCCGATCAGGCCACCACCCAGGACGGTGCTCACTTCCTCGCGCAGATAGGAATTCTCCTCCTCCAGGCGCGCCTTGAGGAACTCGATTTCCTCGAAGGCGCGCGCGTTTGCAATGCTCACTGCCGCGTGGTCTGCGAACACCCGCAGCCAGTTGAAGTCGTCCGCTCCCAGCACGGTTCGGTCGAAAAGGGCCAGCACCCCCAGCACCTCACCGCGGAACACGAGCGGCTGGGCGGCAAAAGTGCGGGCCTCCTCCCGTCGAAACCAGTCGGGGTCCGCGATCCATTCCTCATCCCCACGCACCGACGGCAGGAGCAATGGCTCTCCGGATTGTGCCACCCGCCCGATCTTGCGAACCCCGAGTGGAAACCTCCGGAATTCCCCGTCCACCCGCGAAGAGTCATCCGATCGTTCCTTGGGATTCCCTGCGCTGGCGACCAGGTGGAGACATCGGGTCTGATCCGGACATTCCTTCCGGAACCGGCATTCCTCGCACACGTCACCGCGGTCGAGCAGCCAGATGCGGACAAGAACTACATTCCGGCATTCGGCAATGCCTTGGGCAATCGATTTCAGAACCTCCGGAAGGGACCGGTTCTGGGCCATCGAGACCATGACCTGGGGAAGATTGGCGCAGTTCATTGTTCGGAGACGTCGAAAGGAATTCGGAGAGAAACCAATGGCACCCTTCCGGCACCAGGAGACTACGAGTTCCAGTACTTGATTCAACGATATCTCGTATTCTACGAAATATCGTATTGACCTTCGCTTTCCCGTTTAAAGACTCAAATAGCTGAAGATCAGAGCCTTTCAACGGCGATTCCTGTCTGGCACGACTTGTGATCTCTACTTCCCGCCGCCGCGCTTCAACCGCGGGGACACGACAAAAACAACGATTATCACAAAACCATGAATCGCATCGCACCCCTGGATCCCGTCCACACCTCCGGTCCCGCACGGGAAATCTTCGACCGGGTTCAGTCCCGACTCGGGGCCGTTCCCAATCTCTTCCGCGTCCTGGGCAATGCCCCGGCGGCGCTGGAGGGCTATGTTCAGTTCTCCGGGTCCCTCGCGAAGGGGACCCTCAACGCGAGGGTTCGCGAGCAGATCGCGCTGGCGGTGGCCGAAGGCAACCTGTGCAGCTACTGCCTCAGCGCCCATTCGTTCCTGGGCGCGAAGGCGGGACTCTCCGACAAGGACATCGCCGACGCCCGGCGCGCCACTGCGGCGTCCGACAAGACCGATGCCCTCCTCAAGCTCGCCCGCTCGATCGTGGTTCAGCGGGGGGAGATCAGCGACGACGCCATCCAGCGAGCCCGCTCCAGTGGCATCAGTGACTCCGAGATCATCGAGGTCGTGGCCAACGTGGCACTCAACATCTTCACCAATTACATCAACCACGTCGCGCAGACGGCTGTGGATTTTCCCGAAGTGAATGCCGGAGTCCTGGTGGAATCTGTGGAATCCACCGGCACCGGATGCGCCTGCAATTCCTGACTCCCTCCATGCGGGCGGTGTTGAACCGCCCACCCGATCAACCGATTGATACAAGAACCTGCCATGAACACACGCACGCTGAATTCCTCAAACTTTGACACCACCCTTAACGCCGAGGCGCGGCCCGTGCTGGTCGACTTCTGGGCTGAATGGTGCGGTCCCTGCAAGATGATTGCCCCCGTCCTGGAAGAGCTGGCAACCGAACAGAGTGACAGGGCGGTCGTGGCCAAGGTCAACGTCGATGAATCCCCGGACCTGGCGGAACGCTTCGGCATCACCGGGATTCCCACCTTGATCGTCTTCCGAAACGGAACCCCGGTCCGCACCCTGCGCGGGGTCCATTCCAAGGCGGCCCTCGCGGCATCCCTTGCCGTGACTGCATAACCTCGGAGGTGACCAGCCCAAGGAACCTCTTCTCCATTCCCCAATGAACGCCATGAATCTGACCCAACGTCCTCCCCGCAGCCCCCGCGTCCGCCTGGGCGGCTATTCCATCCTGCCCCGGGTTCTCGACAAGGCCCGGGCCACACTGGCCGGCGTCGCAGGCGACTACCGGTTCAACAATCCGCTCGACCGGGTCCTGTTCCAATTTGTAGGCGTCAGCGCTGAGGAATTCCTGGCGGAAGTGCGACGCGGGGGCGGTGACTTTGAACTTCTGCAATGGGTCCAAATGAGGTCGGGGAAAGCGCCGCATGACATCGAATCCTGGAGCCGCTGGACGGACACTCTCGTCGAAAGCGACGCGGAATCGCGGGAATGGCTGGCCGGCCGGCTCCGGGCGCTCGATGAGCGACGGACGGACATCCATACGCTCTTCGACTACCTCGACTTCGACGATTACCGGTCGTTTGGAGGCCCCGCCTGAGGCCGGCCTTCGACCTGCGTCATCTTCCCCGATCTCCTGACACACCCTGCCCTTTCAACCATGGCCGAAGTCTTTCTCCAAACCCTCTCCACGCCTTCCGTGCTTGCCGCACGGCGCCATTATTACGGCCGTGCAGCGGATCCGGGCGCACCGGCCGGGCCAGACCCATTAACCGGGGAGGAACGCCAGTTCATCGAGGCGCGGGATTCGTTCTACATGGCCACCATCGCCGAGAATGGCTGGCCCTACGTGCAGCATCGCGGTGGACGGCCCGGATTCCTCCGGGTGCTGGATCCGGGCCGGCTCGGCTTCGCCGACTTCCGTGGGAACCGGCAGATGCTGAGCGCGGGGAATCTGGCCGCCAATGACCGGGTGGCCTTGATCCTGATGGATTACCCCCGACGTGAGCGGCTCAAGATCCTCGGGCACGCCCACGTGGTGGACGCGCACGCACAACCGGAATTGGCCGCCCAGTTGAGCGAAACGGACAGCCGGGGCGTCGTCGAGCGTGTCGTTCTGATTGACGTCCTCTCCTACGATTGGAATTGCCCCCAACACATCACTCCCCGCTACACGGCCGACGACGTCGAGGCGATGATGTTACCGCTGCGTCGCCGGATTGCGGAGCTGGAACGTTTGGCGGCGTCTGCGCCCTCCTCCCCATGAATCCACGTCCCCCCATCCCTCCCTTCACAGAAGAGTCTGCGCTTCGAAAAGTTCAGGCCGCCGAGGACGCCTGGAACTCCCGCGATCCGGAACGGGTGGCCCTGGCGTATACCGAGGACACCGAGTGGCGAAACCGCGCGGAGTTCATCAACGGACGCGCCCAAGTTGTGGAGTTCCTGCGCCGGAAGTGGGCCCGCGAGCACGACTATCGGCTGCGAAAGACGCTGTGGGCCTTCACCGGAAATCGCATCGCCGTCCGGTTCGAGTATGAATTCCACGATGACAACGGCCAGTGGTTCCGGGCCTACGGCAACGAAAACTGGGAATTTGACGACTCCGGCTATATGCGACGTCGGTATGCCAGCATCAACGACGTACCCATCCCGGAATCCGAGCGAAAACTCCGTTGGCAGCGGTTTTAGTCGCGCACCGACGCAATCGATCCCTACCGCGTAGAGATTGGACGCAGGGTTGATGCGGTCCCCATCCCTCTTTAGCCTCCCCTCATGGTTCATTCCGGCATCGGTTACGATGTCCATTGCCTGGTGGAGGGTCGGAAGCTCGTGTTGGGCGGGGTCGAAATCCCGCATCCGCGCGGACTCGAAGGTCATTCTGACGCCGACGTCCTGATGCATGCCGTCACCGACGCCGTCCTCGGCGCGGTCGGTGAAGTGGACATCGGGCATCTCTTCCCCAACACCGATCCGACCTGGAAGAATGCGCCCAGCCGGATCTTCCTCGAGGAGGCCGCACGACGGGTGAAAGCCCGC
Organism: Limisphaerales bacterium; assembly: GCA_044221235.1. Taxonomy (GTDB): domain Bacteria; phylum Verrucomicrobiota; class Verrucomicrobiia; order Limisphaerales; family UBA9464; genus UBA9464. The sequence continues at coordinate 725 of JBGAPN010000098.1, read as the reverse complement.
GGCGGACGCATCGTGAACATCGACGTCGCTCTGGCGGCGGAACGACCGAAGATTTACCCGCACATCGCCGCCATGAAGACCAATGTCGCCGCCGCCCTGGGAATCCCTGAGGTGAAGGTGGGAATCAAAGCCACCACCAATGAGCGGCTGGGATTCATCGGCCGCGAGGAGGGCATCGCCGCGATGGCGGTCGCCGCCGTCGATCTCCCGGAATAACATCAGCTCCCGCCACCCCAGAACATGAGCGCCAAAGTCGAGGTCGGATGGACAACGCCAGGTGAAGACGGCGTCAAACGTCATGTCAGTGCCCGGAAGTTCGGTGGGCAATGGCTGTTTTATGAACGTCCGAAGCGGCGGGGACGGGACATCGAGTGGATCGAACTGAAGAACCCGCCGCTCTCGGACTGGCTCGAACTGCTGGAGTCGGTCGAACGCCGTGCCGCCCGGGACCTGGTCCCGCCCGACCAGGTGGACGACGTCCGCCGCATGATCCGCGAGCGGTTTCCGGAACATCGGTTTTCTTGAGAGTCGCCAAAACTTGGGAAGGTGGCGCATTGGGCCCACACCCCCGGGCGAGGGTTCTGCACGCTTGATGTTCAGCCTCTTTCTCTCAGCTCTCAGTCGGAATGATGCAATAAAAGCTGAGTTTTCATGCGAATGAGTCGCTGAAAACGAGACGGTTCTGGGCCGCATTGCCGTTGAGCCAGGGGTTCCGGGTCTTCCCC
>JBGAPN010000097.1:0-14426 GCA_044221235.1 Limisphaerales bacterium | reverse complement strand
AGCCGCGTTGTTTGACACCGGATTTGATGCGGCCCCGATTCAGGCCTTGTTGGACAGCCATCGGCTCACGCTCGAGCACATCTTCATCACCCATTCCCACGGCGACCATGTGGCGGCCTTGGGCGAGCTGCGGCAGCGGTATCCCGCGGCCCGGGTGCACTCCGGTTCGCGTCAGGTCCCGGCGGACCAGCAGATGGCACCGGGATCCATTTTTAAGGTGGGGGGTCTTCAGGTATCCCATCGGCCGACCCCGGGGCATGCCGAGGACGGCATCACCTTCCGTATCACCGGGTGGCCCGGTCAGGCGCCGGCCGTCCTGGTGGTGGGGGACGCGATTTTCGCCGGATCGATGGGCGGCGCCCGCGACCAGCTCGTGCTTGCACGTTCCAAGGTTCGGGAGGAGATTTTGTCTCAACCGGACTCGACCTTGATCTGCCCGGGCCACGGCCCGCTGACCACGGTCGGCCAGGAGCGCAAGAATAACCCTTGGTTCCCATGAAAACCCTGAGTTCGTGGATCGCAGTGGTCGGGATGGGCATGGCCCTCGTTCCCTCAGTCATGCCCGCGAATTCGGATCCCGTGGCTCCCGCCTCCACGAACTCACCGGCGGCGAAGCGTGTCGCTGTGGCTCCGCCTCCGCTGGCCGCCCCTGCCGAAGGGGTCCCGGTCCTGCCCGCGGGAATCAGCACCAACATTCCGGTTCCCTCCATCAAGTTGCCCCCTGTCCCGGTCGGCTCGGATGAAGTCGTGATCGCGACGGTTCCGAAGTCCCCGGCAACCGAGCCTGGCGACGACACCCGTCGTCGGCTGGAGCCCCTGACACCCGAGCAGCTCATCGAGAAGTACGGATCCATCGGATTCGTGGTCCGGCAGCCCGAGCCCCGGAACTTTTTTGAGATCATCAACCCCTTTGCGCCGGCCTCATACGGCGTAAAGCGGAAGGAAATCTACAACCGGGATCCCAACCTGAAGCCGGGGGCCATGCTCCCGCGGACGTTCGTGCGCGACGGCATCCGCAACGAGCCGGAGATGAACCTGCTGGGCTGGCCCTGGTGAGCTGATCCAGAGTTCGACCACGAACGGTGCCAAGCGCGGAAATGGGGAAGGGGCAAAAGGTAAGCGGTAAGCGGTAAGCGGTAAGCGGCAGGAGGTAAGTCCGCAGGCCCTCATCCGGCCTTCGGCCACCTGATCCCTTCATCCGCTGCGCTACTGAAGGGAGAAGGAGATTGGCTGTGCCACCGGGGCAAGACTTCACCCTACGGTTCCAGCGTTGCCGACAGGTCTCGCTTCCTTCCGAATTGGAGGGGAAGGAAGAGCCATCCATCGCCGTCCCCGAGCCCTCGACGTGGGCGCTGCTGGTGTTTGGGCAATTCCGGCACATAGTGGGCACATGCGTTTGCTGATCGCCGTGACCGGTGCCAGCGGTTCCATTTATGCCCAGCGGCTTCTCGACAACCTGGATCCCGGGGCCCACGAGGTTCACGTCATATTGAGCCAGTACGCACCGCAGGTGGTGGCGACCGAGCTTCCGGGCGGACTGCGGCTCCACGACGGCGTGCGACAGCACAGTCACCGCTCGATGAACCTGCCGTTTGCGAGCGGATCCAATCCACCGGATGCCATGGTGGTCATTCCCTGCAGCATGGGAACGTTGGGACGCATTGCCCACGGAGTGAGCTCCGATTCGCTGCTGCGGTGCGCCGACGTCATGCTCAAGGAACGCCGGCGGCTGATCCTGGTGCCGCGGGAGACCCCGCTTTCGCTCATCCACGTGAAGAATTTCGAACTGCTCTTGCAGGCCGGGGCAGTGCTGCTTCCGGCCAATCCCTCCTTCTATACCGGTCCGGCGACGGTCGAGGCCGTGGCGGATACCGTGGTGGCCCGCGTGCTGGACCACCTGGGTGTTCAACACTCGCTGGTGCATCGGTGGGCCGAGGAGCCGGAGTAAATGCCGGCTCGATCCGCTAAAGGTGGACCTTGGCCGGAATCGGGCTTTGGACATTGAAGAAACGCCCCCGGTCTTTGAACGTCCGCAGGCCCGGCGACGGGCCCCTCGACTCCCGCATGTTGCGTTCCCTCCAGAGCTGGGCCGGTTTCGTCAAACTGAGCCATACGGTCTTTGCGCTCCCCTTTGCCCTGGCCTCGATGATGGTGGCCGCCCGGGAGAGCAACGGGTGGCCGGGGTGGCTCACCTTTGTGCTGATCCTGGTCGCCATGGTGGGAGGGAGAACCTGTGCCATGGCATTCAACCGGATCGTGGACCGCCGGTTTGATGCGCTTAATCCGCGCACCGCCGGACGCCATCTGCCTGCGGGCCAGATCCGCCTGCCTTCGGCGCTGCTCCTGTGCGTTTTGAGCGGAGCGACCCTGGTGGGTGCCGCGTGGGCGTTGAATCCGCTGTGTTTCGCGCTCTCGCCCGTGGCGTTGTTCTTCATCCTCTTTTATTCGCTGACCAAGCGATTCACCGATTTCACCCACCTCTGGCTGGGAGTGGCCCTCGCCATCGCCCCCCTCGGAGCCTGGGTGGCCGTGGAGGGCCGAATCGTGTTTTTTCCCGACCTGGACGGCGTGACGGGACTGGGGTCGATCCGCTACGGCGCGTTTGTCCCGGCGGTCCTGGCGCTGGCTGTGGTGCTCTGGCTGATCGGATTCGATATCATCTATGCGACCCAGGACTACGAGTTTGACCGGTCCCACGGGCTTCGCTCGCTGGTGGTGCGTTGGGGTCCCCGGAATGCCCTAGGCGTGGCGTTTATTGCCCACCTGTTCATGTGGGCGCTGCTGGTCCTGTTTGGGATTCTGTGCGCCTTCCGCTTCGCCTATTGGGTGGGACAGATCCTGATCCTGAGTCTGCTGGTGTTTGAACACATCCTCGCGCGGAAACGCGACCCCATTTCAGTCAACACGGCTTTCTTCAAACTCAATGCCACCATCAGCATCATCTTCCTGGTGGTGGTTGGGGTTGAAATCGTGTTCCCGTGGTTTCGACTCCGCTGGTATTGAAGGCTTTCGCGGCAGGGATACCCGATGTTCCCGGTCGGGTCGGGAAGTCATTAATTTTTCTGCCGGTGACGGATGATTTTCCCCGGAGCGGGTTATACCTGCAGCGCAAATACAAAGCTTTCGCGTCTTTTGTGACCTGGCGGAAACGGAGAGCTTCATCAAGGCCGCTCAGATCAATGGCATTACTCAAAGTGCTGTCAGCCAGCAGGTCAGCTCGCCTCGAGCGGCAGCTCAAGTCCGCTGATTGAACGCAGCAAAAAGAAGTCTGACCGGACGCAGGAGGGACAACCTGTATGAGAGCGGCAAGCAGATCGTTCAGACCTTGATACCCTCCTGAGCCAACTTCAGGAGGCCAAGGATCGGTTTCCGGAACCATCCGCGTCGCCACCATTTACAGCATCGGCCTCCACAATCTGCCGCCCTACGTCAAACGCTTCCTCAAGTCGTACCCGACCGTCACCGTCCACATCGAGTACCAGCGTGCCAACCAGGTTTACGACGACGTCCTGGGAAACGTAGTGGACCTCGGTCTGGTCGCGTATCCGACGAAGGATTCCCGGTTGGAGATTGTTCCGTTGCGGGAGGAAACCATGGTGCTGATTTGTCCTCCGCTTCACCCGCTTACGAAGTCGAAGGCCATTTCCCTGAGTCAGTTGCAGGGGCAAAAATTCATCGGATTCGAACACGACATTCCCACCCGCAAGGCCATTGATCGTTTGCTGCGGGAAGCGGGCGTCGAAGTGAAGATGGTCATGGAGTTCGACAACATTGAGACCGTGAAGCGGGCGGTCGAAATCGAGGCTGGCATTGCCATTGTCCCGCAAGGCACGGTTTCCCAGGAAGTGGCCAAGCACACGCTGGTGAGCATTCCGTTTGCGGACGCCCTCCCGGGCCGGCCGCTTGCGGTGATTCATCGACGCAGCAAGGTTCTTTCCCCGGCGCTGAAGCGTTTCATCGAGCTTCTCAAGGAGCCGATCTGATCCCGCGGCGGCCGAGGAAAACTTCCAGTCGAACCCACTATGAAACTCGGGGTCCGAGGCCTCCAAGCCGCCTTCATTCTCACCGTTCTCGCCGGATTGTTCCACCTGCCCGGCTGTGCCACCCGGCCCCGGGGCGGGACGGCCACCGTAGAATTCCGGAACCCGTCCCAGTTCAGCGATCTCCAGATTCCGGGGAAATCCCGCGAGCAGACCGTCGATGCCGTTCTTCCCCGGCTGCAGGAAGTGGTGGCCACGGACGCCGCGAGCTCCATTCCCGCGGGATACGTCGTTCATCTCTTCATCACCGAGATCGATCAGTCGGGATTCATTGCCAATCCGGGAGGGGCCTTTCCAGTGCGGGTGACGGGTGACAACTCGGCCTCGGTGATTGCCTTCGATTACGTGGTTAATGGACCCAACGGTCAGGAGGTCAAGGCCGGCAGCCAGCGTCTGGTGCAGGTGCCCGCCGACCTGGGGCCCTTTCTCGACGATGATTCCCCGGTGCCCCTGATCGAGTACATGCTCAACAACTGGATGGGTTCGCTCGGCTGGGAATTGTCCCGGTCCCACAAATGACTCTGATTCTGAGGGACTCCCTCTCCACCAGCCAGCCGGTCGCGTCGGCGTTGCTGCTGGTTTCCCTCATTGCGGCAGGGGGCATCGCGCTGGGCAGCATCCGTTTCCGAGGAATCGGGTTGGGCACCGCCGGAGTCCTGTTTGCAGGACTTCTGGCCGGACACCTCGGGTACCATGTCGACCCGACCATCCGGCAGTTTCTCCAGGAATTTGGCCTCGCCTTGTTTGTCTACACGATTGGACTGCAGCTGGGTCCTGGGTTTTTCGCGTCGCTCAAGCGGCAGGGGCTCGCGCTAAATCTGATGGCGGCAGGCGTGGTGCTGACGGGCGTGGGGCTCACCCTCGGAATGGCACGATGGTTGGGACTCAACTTGGCGGCCGCCGTCGGGCTGTTTGCCGGGGCGACCACCAATACGCCTGCCTTGGGTGCTGCGACCGATGCGCTCCGGTCGGTGGGAGCCTCGCCCGAGATGCTGGCCCAGCCGGGTGTCGGGTATTCCATTGCCTATCCCGGTGCCATTGTCGGGATCATTGCGACCCTGGTGGCCCTGCGCGTTCTCTTCCGGGTGAATCCAGAGCAGGAAGCCGCCGCCTTCAAGGCCGAACGCTCGGCCAGCATCCCGCCCCTCGACCGTCTCAACATCGAGGTGACCAATCCCAATCTGGAAGGGGTCCCGCTCGACCAAATTCCGGCGCTTGGGACATTGGAACTGGTGGTCTCCCGCGTCCGGCGTTGCGGCGAAATGGCCGTCCATCCGGCCGCCGGTGAAACGGTGATCCATGTCGGAGACACGCTCCTCGCCGTCGGAGCCCCGGCCGCCTTGCGATCGTTCCAGATGATTGTCGGACGGCCCAGCTCCGAAGACCTCAGCCAGGCGCCGGGCGCCCTGACCATCCGGCGTGTGGCCGTCACCAACCGGGAGGTCCTGGGCAAGACCGTGGGCGAGCTGAATCTGCCGCACACCTACGGGGTGGCGATCACCCGGGTCAGCCGGGCGGAAATGGCCTTCACCGCCGTGCCGGGAATTGAACTGCAGTTTGGGGACATCGTTCAGTTGATTGGAGAACCGCAGCAGTTGGATCGTGCGACACAGCGGCTGGGCAACTCAATCAAGGCACTGGACCAGACCAATTACGTGCCCTTCTTCCTGGGCCTCGCCCTCGGTGTGATCTGTGGACTGGTGCCGTTTCAGCTGCCGGGACTGCCGGTGCCCGTCCGGCTTGGGCTCGCCGGCGGACCCCTGCTGGTTGCGCTCCTGCTGAGCCGGGTGGGACGCATCGGCCGGCTGGTCTGGTACATGCCCGCGACCGCCAATCTCGCCTTCCGGGAACTGGGCATTGTCCTCTTCCTCGCGTGCGTGGGCGTGAAATCGGGCGACACGTTTGCCGAGACGCTGCTCAGCCCGGCCGGTCTCAAGTGGGCCGCCGCCGGCATTGTCATCACGGTCGTCCCCATCCTGCTCGCCGGCTGGGTGGGCCGGCGCGTGTTGAAACAGAATTTCATGACCACCTGCGGATTGGTGGCGGGCAGCATGACAGACCCGCCCGCCCTGGCCTTCGCCAACAACACCGCCGGTTCCGATGCGCCCTCGGTCGCCTACGCCACGGTTTATCCGCTGACCATGATCCTCCGCATTGTGGCCGGACAGGTGATGGTCATCGCCTTGTCCTGACGGTTGCGCGGAGGCTCAGGCCATGCCGCCGTCGTGACGAGTCTCCCAGGCTGTCGGGGAGTTGAAGGGTTGTCGGCGGACTTCGAACACGGCGACACACACTTCCGCCTGTTCGGAATCGGTCAGGCAAAAGCAACCTTCCCGGATCCGTCGAACCGGTTCGCCCTCCCGTTCCCGAGTTCGAGTGGTGCAGAAGGTCCGGGCAAACTCCGGAAACCCGGGGACCCCGAGCCCCCGAAGCTGGGACCGATTGACGAGTCGGAATCGCGCATGACTTCCGGGGGCGACCGCACGCATCAGCTCCAGCGTGAGTCGGCCCATGGTGCAGCGCGGGTTGATCTCCACCACGGGCTTCCAGCGGATGGAGCCTTGGGCGTCCCGATACAGAAAACTGTCGATACCCAGGGGGCCGAGGAATCCGAGGTCCCGCAACCGGGGCTCCAGAAGTGTTCCCAGCCAGATGACGGCGGCGGGAATCATCGCGGCGATTCGTCCGGCGAGGGCGGAGACGGCATGATGCGGCGGCCGGGTGGCGAATCGGGGTTCCGCCCAATTGCCCTGGTATTGGCCGCGGTGATCGCTCAGGAGCCCGGCGAATCCGCGCAGGTGCAGGCCGTCCGGGCGCATTTCCCAATGCACCGAGAATTCGCCCACCCGGTCGAGCCAGGGTTCCACCACCAGACGGCCGCCGCGTTCCAGGGCGGAACACATCCAGGCCTCCTGGGCCGGCAAGACGGTGGGTTCCCACAAACGCAACGCATTGGCCCCGGCCAGTCCGAGCGCCTCCTTCACCACCAGACGGCAGGGGTGCGCCGACCGAAAGTGAGCGATGGCTTCCTGTGCCGACGCCCATGAGGAGACTTCCCGGCCCACAACCGACGATGGACAGATCCAGTCACGGATCCCCGCCACGTTGGGCGAAGCCTGTTCCCATGCAACCAGCAGGTCCCGGAGGAAATTTGCACTCCACGCCTTCGAGTACAGTTGGGCGATGCCTTCGTTGAAGCACTGTTCCGCCGGACGGGCATCTCCGGTGACGCTGTCAAACAAGGCGCCCAGCCGTTCCACACTGTCGGGTCCCCAAGCCCACGGACGCAGTGCCCCCAGCTTGCGCGATGACAGGCGTTGAATCGCGGCCGACTCGCTCGCCCGATCGATCCCGACCTCCACAAACTCCGGAACTGGGAATCCGGCGTCGGCCAGATCGGCAAGAACGGTGTCGGATGGACGCCGAGGAAGCAGGACGACGTCATCTTCCCGAGCCAGATACATCGGCAGAACCGCGAGGTCTCGGGCCAGTTGGACCTGCGATTTGACCGGACTGAACGACACGCCCTTCGCCATATAGCCTTCGGTGAACGGATTGAAGACATGGACGGTGGGGGTCCGTCCCTTCGACTGGGAAAAGGCGTTGAGACGGGCGATGAACTCGGTGTCCAGCCCGGCTGCGCGGCGTCCCTCGACATTGAAACCCGCTCCCTTGGCGCGACGTGGGGACAGCGGAAACTGCAGCGTCTGGCAAAACGCCTCCCAATCGGACTGCGCGGGATCCTTCCATCGACGAAACCACTTCAATCCGTGGGCCACGTGCGCGATTTCGTCGCGGTAGATGCCCTCGAGCAATTCTGCCGTGAGGGCATCTCCCACCTGGTTGAATCCCTGGGCGAAATGGCGGCAGAAATCGAGGTTGGCCTGTTCGAAGGTCAGACTCAGTCCGGCGACGAAATCCATCGGCCGCGCCATGGGCGAGACCGAACGCCAGAAGTATCCGCTCACCGGCAGTTCCCCGAACCGGATGCCGCACTGCTCCATGCGACGGAGGTAGAGCCGGGTATGGTCCTGCTCCTCCTGCAGTGTCTGAAGCACGCCGCGTCGGAACGCCGGAGGTGCATCGGGAAACCTCAGGAGTACCAGCGCCATCAACTCCGTCGCCAGCAGTTCGTGGTTGGCGAAGAAGTGAAGGAGGCGGCCCCGTTCCCGTTCCTGTTCGAGGCGGTGCACTCCGGGAAAGTCGCGGTTCCCGCTTCCTGGAGGCTTGAACCGCAGTTCCGAGGGGCGTCCCGGCTGAGGCGGGGCGTCCATGGCCGGACCCGGGCGTTCATCCGTCAGGGTGCCGGGGCGCCGAAGCTTCTCCTCCAGCGTGGTGGCAAACAGAACCTGTTCCGCAAATTCCCGAAGTTCCATGGGTCCCGTCACGGAGCCGCAGCAATTCGAAGTCCGCGCTCCCACAGGCCGATGCCTTCCGTCCGCGCCCTCCGATCTGCCGCCCGCAGCCGCATCTGCTCACCCAGCGGCAGCGCCCGGGTGTCTGCCGGCATCCAGCGCAAACGTCCCGTGACGACGAGGTCGAGCGCGATGCTCTGCGAATTGGTGCCGAGATATGCGAAACCGAGCGCGGTGCGGTCGGCATTGGTGCTGACCCAGGCCATCTGCACGGGCCGTCCAATCAGCGTCTGCGAAAGGTTGGTCCGGGTGGCCATGGCGAAGCTGCGCCGGACCGGGTCCCGCCCGTCCCCACCCACGCCGGCCAGCCCAGTCAAGCCCACGTTCCAGACGACCCCATTCTGGTCGCGAAACTGGACCACGTTCTCCTCCAACACCCGGGTCACGGTGCCGCGACTGCGCGGAAGGGGATCCGGGCGATGATATCCGGCGTCCTCCCAAACGACATAGAGATCCACCAGGGGGCGACCCCGTTCGCGGTTTTCCCAGACCAGCCACAAGGCACCGGCCAGCAGGGCCAGGAGGATGCCCTGCATCACCCGATGGAGCCGTTTGAACATGTTCAGGATTCCGGTTCGTCGCGCTGCGCCTCGGCGCCGGCGAAGAGGCGGATTTGCGGATTGCGCCGAAGCGGCGGCGGTGGTGGCGCCGGCGGTACCGGCATGATTTCCGCCTCGGGTGGCGGCTCGCGCAGATTGGCCAGCAAGGCGAGGTTGATTTCGGGCGACGGATGTGGCGGCGGCGGTTCGTCATGCCGAAGGGTGAGGATGGCATGGGCTTCCATGGCATTGGCCACGCTATTGAAGCGCCAGACCTCCCGGGCAAAGGCCCGTTCCAGCCACGACCCGGGCCGCGCCTGGTGCATGCCGATCACGAACGCCGCGGGAAGGTTGGGACGTCGGACCCCTTCAAGGAAACAGAGGCAGGAGGCCCGCTTCCGCCAGCCCCGGGCCGCCCACTTCTTGGCCAGCCGGACCGCCCAGGGATTGTCTTCGGAAACCGAGCCGTCCGTCATGAGACCCGTGACCGGGCCGGCGATGGATTCCCCCAACAGGGGTGCCCAGGTGAGTGCGGCTGCAAAGCCAGTGACGATGGCCAATGCGAAGCGCCCGGCGTTGACCACATCCTGCTCCAGATTGGCCGAGGATTCATCCGCCGCCTGGCGCAGGAGCACCAGGAAGGCGCCAGTGAGCACGATTCGGAGCGTGAGCAGGATCATGGCATTCCGGGGTTAACGGTCCGGGTCGGGCTCGAGAATCGGCTGGTTGGTCACGATGCCCCGGAGGGTCAGGTCGAGACGGTGGCGGTTGATGGCGTAGGTGCGGGCGGTCTCCTCGGTGATGATGCCGGCCGCCAGCAGCTCCGTGAGGTACTGGTCAAACGAATGCATGCCAACGTGGTTGGCGGACTCCACGATGCCGGTGAGCAGGTGGAGGTTGTGCTGCAGGAGGGCGTCCTGGACACCGGCGTCGCGTTTGAGCAGTTCCAGGCAGGGCGTCCGCGTTCCTTCCACGTTGGGAATCAGCCGCTGGCAGATGATGGAATTGAGATTGCGCGCCAGGAGCGCGCTGATGTTGTCCTTCTCGTCAGCCGGATAAAATTCTCTGATGCGACCCACGGCCTGGGCCACCGAGTCGGCGTGCAGGGTTGTGAGGACAAGGTGTCCCGTTTCCGCCGCCTGCATGGCGGCCCAGATGCTGTCCCGGTCGCGGATTTCGCCCACGAAAATCACGTTGGGATCCTGCCGCATGGCATTGCGAATGCCATCTGCAAAGCACCCGGTGTCGATGCCCACCTCCCGCTGTTCGAAGTGGGACTGTTCGTCGGTGAAGACGTACTCGATGGGATCCTCGATGGTGATGATCCGGAGCGCGCTGGTCTCATTGATGTGCTGGAGCAGGGCGCGGAGCGTGGTGCTCTTGCCCTGCCCGGTGGGGCCGGTGACCAGGATGAGGCCGCGGGGTTCGACCACCAGTTCCACCAGGGAATCCGGCAATTGAAGATCCTCCAAACGGAGGCGCTGCTGCGGCACCACCCGGAATGAACAGGACTGGGTTCCGCGTTGTTTGCTGAAGTTGGCGCGATACCGGACCTGGCCATGGTAGAAGCTGGAGTCGACCTCGCGTTGGGAGATGATTCGGGCGACCAGCTCCGAGGAGAACGCGTCGATCAGCCACGCGTGGAGCGCGGTATCGTCGAGGATGGACGTCTGCTCTTCCGGTACGGTTTCGAGTCGACCGTGGATGCGGATCATCGGCCGAAAATTGGCGCGAAGATGCAAGTCGGACGCCTCCTTCTGTTCGCACCATTGGAGGAGCCGGGACAGGCGGCAGCTGGAAGGAACGAGTTCCATGGGAGAGCTGATCTGGGATCGATCTTTGGTTTACAGTCGTGAAATTAGCAAGTTCCGATCCATCGTTGTCCAGGATATCGAGGCGTCCTGCAATCGGTCGTCCGACAGCAAGATGGTTTTCAACACGGTGGAGACATAACCGGCCGCGGCGAATCGGACTGCTGGGAGTTTTTTTCTGCGAAGCGTTGCATTCGACGATGAGATGAGCTAGGTCCGTCGGCCACTCGCCCAACGACAAGCAACACGTTCACGCGCAATTCCATGAAGCGACAAATCAACAAGTGGAACCTGGCGGCCATGTCCATGGCGGCCACATTTCCGCTGGCTGCGGCGGACATCACCGTCACCACGGCCAACAACGTCAATCCCCCGGGAGGTCAGATCTCGCTGGCACAAGCACTCGCGAGTGCCCAGTCCGGGGACACGATCAAGTTCAACATTCCGGGCGATGGACCGCATGTCCTCGTCACCCCCTTGGGTGGCTATCCGTTGATCACCGCCAACAATCTGACTATCGACGGCTACAGCCAGCCGGGATCCAAGCCCAACAGCAACGGCATCCTGGGTGGTAACAATGCCGCCATTCAGATCGTCCTGGATTCCACGAGCGACGAACAGGGAACGAATCCGGGAAATCCGGAACTTCCGCTGCGCCATTCCACCCGCCTGCCGTTCTCCGGCTATGGCAGTTCGGAAAACGCGATCCTCGGAGTCCTGGGTGCCGACGGGTTCAAGGTGAAGGGCGTGGCGTTCATTGGGCGTCACACCGACGGGAGCGATTCGGATCCCTCCATTTACGCCATTGCATTGGTTCAGGAAGCCCTGAATGCCAAGGTCCAGGGCTGCTGGTTCGGCCTGAAACCGGGCGATGCGGCTGCCCAGGAAAACCTGAAACCCATGATCGCCGCCGTTGCCGCATTCCGGCATCGGGAACCGACCGACACCTATTCCGGTGGGCTGGTGGTGGGAACGGATGGCGATGGCTCCAAGGATGTGGAGGAATTCAATGTTATCCTGGGATGCCACATTGCGCTGGCCATTGAAGCGCCCGACCTCCGGGTGTCCGGAAACTACATCAACGTGTTTCCCGATGGCGTGTCGTTCGTCGACATCGATGCCGTGCATCAGAGCCTGCTGGACACCGGACGCACCGGGAGCGATGCCAGTGTCGAGTTCATGGAAAACGGTCGGGTGGCGAACAACTCCGTCATCGGGACCAACGGGGATGGCAAGAGCGATGGCAACGAGCGGAACATCATTGCCCACACCGTTTACGACACGCACATCGAATTCTACAGCAGCGCCACCAACACCGTCGTGGCGGGCAACTATGTCGGAGTGGGTGTGGACGGAGTGACTGAGGCGCCTCTTTCGGTGAATGCGACTCCGAACTTCCTGGCGCTGCCGGGAACGGCCGACGTCCGCGTCGGCTCCAATGGCGATGGAGTCAGCGACGGACTCGAAGGAAACCTGCTCGTGATGGTTCCTGGCGATCGGTTGGTCGACGCCGGCGCGTCGGTTCCGCTGACCGTACGCCGGAACACCTTCACCGGAAATGCCTTCACGGGGTTCCCCTTTGAAGACGGCCAGAACGCCAGTTACGAGGCCTATTATGCCAATGCACTGCTGAACAGTGCCGCGGGTGCCCTGCCGGTGATCGACAGCATTACTGCGGGAATCATGAAGGGCACTTTGCCGGCGCCCAACACGGCCAATTACGCGAAACACATCGTTGACGTCTATGTGATCGACGCCAAGGCCGCGGAAGCCGGACTCACGGCGCCGGGTACCTATGCGGGTTCGTTCGTCGAGGGATCGTCTGCGGACCAGAATCCCGCGGCGAACGCCTTTACCGTGGACCTTAAGGGAATGTCGATTGCACCGGGCGCCTCCGTGGCCATTGCGGTGACTTACACCGCCGCCGCCAAGGGGACCCCGGGGACCAATTCGCTGACCGGGCCGCTCTCCGCGGCGAAGGTGGCGGACATTCCGGTGGTCGTTCCGGGTAGCATCGAATCCGTGGGTCTCACCCGCATTACTCCGGACACCCCGCTTCTGGTGCCGGGTGCCGATTCCCTGGGCAATTGGGAACCGTACGCCAGCGTCCTGGGAACCAATGTCTTTCTGATCGAAGGCAACACCTTTGCCGAAGGTGCGGTCGCTCCGCTGCCGGACGGACGTCAACGCTATGTCGTAGCCCTGCAGCCCGCCGCCGGCGGTGCCATGAAGCTCGGGGAGGGATTCTACACCGACGCCGGGCAGCCGTTACGGACGGAAATCAACAAGTCCCGTGAGAATGGCAATCCGGGCCGGGTCGCGGGCGACAAGCGGCCGGGCGCCGTGAATTTCATCGTGGGCGGCGAGGCGTCACCCCATGCCTATTCCTCCTTCCAAAGTGACAACCGGTGGAACCTGGGCTTCGACCGGTCGGGACTGACCGCGGACGGCAACGGACCGGATCCTACCGAGGCCCGCTACGGCACCGTTCAAGCCTACTCCCTCAACGTCACTTCGCTGGAGCAGACTCCGCTGACCAAGGCCCTGGATTCGGCGAATGGAAGGCTCACCACCGGGACACCGCCCAATTCCCAAGTGACCCGATTCGGCGGTGACCTGGCCGGTCTCGACAACGGGAATTTTGTTTCCGTGGTGGAGGATCGCTCCCGTGTCCGAAATCCCGATGGCAATGCCGTAGTCGCAACCATCCTGAGTCCCACCGGCCAGATCGTCACCGAGAGCTTTGTGGTCGCGAACGGAGACATCTGGTCCAACGTGGCCGCCTTCAAAGGTGGATTCGCGGTCCGCGTCGCCGGAGTGCTGCATCTCTTCGACAATGCGGGGGTTCGCCTCACGCCGATCGACCAGAACACGTCCGGGGAGTCCTTCGACCGTGGCCGCGGCGACGGCACCCGCATCGCCGGTCACATCCATTCCCCATACGTCTACCTGGCCGGAAAGGTGTCCACGGCGAACCTGATCAAGGTGGCGGCCTGGGATACGCGGGATGGCAGCTTCGTGGCGGTCGCCGAGGTCAGTGAACCCGCCTTTGCCGGCGGGTTTGACCGGGCCAACCTCGCGGTGGACGCGCTCAACCGGATTGTGGTGGGCTGGGTTTCGCAGCCCGACGGTTACGAGAAGCAGCAGGTGGCAGCCCGGGTTCTCGCGCTCGACGAGACGGCCAAGACCATTGCACCCCTCACCGGAAGCTTTCTTCCGTTCATCAATGCCGCGCAGTCGGGTGGCATTGGAAGCATTCAGATGAGTCTCGCCATGACCACCCGCCAGATCTGTGTGGCGGCCAAGGGTGAAATCAACCTCCAGAACAAGCCGGATCAGGGCGCCTTTATCAATCCCGACACCGGTGAACCGCTGAAGGAAATCAACTTCTACACGGTGTTTACACACCCGAATCCGCAGGACGATCCGACAACTCCCGCCGGTGGAGTCACGCCGCCCACCGTGCAGATCACGCGGAATGCCGATGGATCCGCGACGCTGACCTGGAGCAACGGCGTGATGGAGTCTGCGACCAGCGTGGGCGGAACCTGGACCCCTCATCCCGAGCTGGCCAGTCCGCTCACCCTGAGCCCGGCCGCCGCAGGTTCCTATTATCGCGTG
>JBGAPN010000096.1:0-14193 GCA_044221235.1 Limisphaerales bacterium | reverse complement strand
CCGATCCCGGGCAAGAAGGAAACGTCGAATCGGTTTCCGACTTTCGCGATGGACGAAAGTCGAGTTGGCTGCGGGGCGTGAAAACCCCCGTATGGATGTGGATCGCCTTCCTGGCGATGATGGCGGGATGCGGCTCAAAGGTGCCCTCCGCCCGCTGGCAACCCCTGTTCCGCACGGATGGCGTTCCCCAAGACTGGGCCGTCCGCGCTTGGGACGACGTTTCCAAGCCCGGGCCCACCAATTCGGTGTGGCGGATCAAGGACGGCATCCTGACCAGCGAAGGCGCCCGGGGATGCTGGCTGATGTGGGAGCGGGAACTCGGCGATTTTGAACTGGAGTACGAATTTAAGCTTGGACCCCGGGGCAACAGCGGCCTGGCACTGCGGGCGCCGATGCGCGGCGACCCAGCGTTTGATGGAATGGAACTCCAGATGGCCGACTTCCGCTACAATCCCGAAGCCAAGGACTCGGAACTCACGGGAGGGATCTACCGCGTCCTGGCGCCTTCCAGCCAAATCTACCGACCTGAACACTGGAACCGCTATCAGGTATCGCTGATCGGCATGCGCTTGAAGGTGACCTTGAACGGTGTGCCGATCCAGGACGTGGATCTGGCCGCCCAGTCGCGGGTGGTGCAACGCCATGACGGCCGGGACGTGTTGCCGCTAAAGGACCGGCCCCGACGCGGCCACATTGGATTCCAGGAGTTGAGCCGGGATGGGAATCACGTGGAGATCCGGGACGCCAGAATCCGAATCCTGAATTGAGACTCAGGCCAGGGAGTGGCGGTTTACCGAACGGAACTCGAAAAGGAGAAAACCCGGCGGCTCGTGGGAAGGGGAGCCGCCGGGCCAGGTGTCATGAGGAGGCACGGTCAGCCTGTTCGCCAACCGCGTTCGGGGTGGAAGGTAGGATGCTTGCCCCGACCATGATGACCGGGACGGCGGGTAACACTTTCCTTCGCAGGGCGTTGGTTAGTGCTCTTTCCACGAATCGATAAGGATGCATGGATGATGCCAATCCCATTTCCGAGGTCCCGGCAGGCTGTTTGGGCGCATTTGGTGAGCAAAAACCAACACCTTGAGCCGTTGCGCCCAGATTCGGCCGTCAAAATGAGGTCAGAAGTACCGCCCACACTGGCAGAATGTGCCGGGCGGCATGCTTGACTTGCGGGACGAGCCAACCGAGATGATACACCGCACATGCTGATGGACACGGAAGGCAACACGGCTCAACGGGCGGGACTCGATATCATCGGATTGCTCAAGGAGCACCAAGGCCGCAACTACGAGCTGCACTCGGAGCACGTTAATCCATCCAACGTCAAGACCCTCAAGACCATCGGATTCGACCACTGCTACATTCGGGCACAGGGGCCGTATCTTTGGGATGTGGAAGGAACCCAATACCTCGACATGTTATCGGGGTACGGCGTGTTCGGACTGGGGCGCAATCACCCGGATGTCCGGCGGGTTCTGAGCGACTTTCTCAATGCCGAATACCCCAGCCTGGTGAAGATGGAAGCCCCGCTGTTGTCCGGTCTGTTGGCCGCGGAACTGAAGCGGCGGATGCCCAATTCGTTGGACATGGTGTTCTTCGCCAACTCCGGCGCGGAGGGTGTTGAGGCGGCCATCAAGTATGCGAAATGCGCGACAGGGAAGCCTGCCGTCATCCATTGCAAGAAGGCCTACCACGGCCTGACCTATGGCGCCCTGTCGGTCAACGGCGATGAAAGTTTCCGTGCCGGGTTTGAGCCCTACATGCCGGATTGCCGGATGATCCCGTTCGACGACCTCGACGCGCTCGAAAAGGAACTCAAGCGCGGGGATGTGGCAGCGTTCATCGTGGAACCGATTCAAGGCAAGGGAGTCTACATTGGCGCTCCGGGCTATCTGGTGGGTGCCCAGAAGCTGTGCCGCAAATACGGCGCCATCTTCATTGACGACGAGGTTCAGTCCGGGATGGGACGAACCGGGAAATTTCTCGCCATTGAGCACGACGGACCGGAGGTCGACCCGGATATCGTGGTGCTATCAAAGACTCTCTCGGGAGGGTTTGTCCCGGTGGCGGCGGTGCTCTGCAAGAAATGGATTCACGACAAGGTCTTCTCCAGCATGCAACGGTCCGTGGTCCACAGTTCCACCTTCAGCCAGGGCAATTTTGCCATGGCAGCCGGCCTTGCGGCACTCGACGTCATCGACCGCCATCAGCTCATGAAAAACGCCGAACGCATGGGCAACCTGATCGGAGAGGGTCTCAAGGCCATGATCCCGCGCTTCGAGTTCATGAAGGAAGTCCGGTGGCGGGGGCTGATGATGGGGATTGAGTTTGGTTCGCCGCGTTCCCTCACCTTGAAGACGGCCTGGACCATCTGCCACGGCCTCGACAAGAGCCTCTTCCCGCAGGCCTGCGTGATGCCGCTGATGAACAAGCATCACATCATCACCCAGGTTGCCGGCCACGCCATCGACGTGGTGAAACTGCTGCCGCCCTTCGTCATCAATGAGGCCGACGTGAAATGGTTTCTGGATGCCTTCGAGGAAGTCATGGTTGGCATGCATAAGTTTCCCGGGCCGGCCTGGGACGTCATCACCGACATCGGCAAGGCGGCCATCACCAACCGCGCCCGCTGAGCAGTCGCTCCTTGGGGCGGACCAGGGGAACATCGCCAACGCGGGGCGGCTATTCGCCACCCCGCGTCATCCGTCTCCACACTTGGCACCAACCCGGGCTGCCACCCGCCGGTTGGGATTGGGAATCAGAAGTGCCAGATCACGTCCACCGTATAACGGGTGTCGAAAATGTCCGGCTTGTCGGTGACGCCCAGTTCCCAGGCGAATCCCAAATCCAGGCTTTCCAGCAGCCGCGAGCGGAAGCCAAAACCGACAGCAGCCTGGGTGACGCCCTTGGCATTCGAGGTCCCGAAATTGATCAGATCGAAGCCCTCCGTCCCCAGCGCCGGTCCGTTGCCGTCGGACAATGTGGTGAAGGAGTTGAACGAGACCTGCGGGATGAACCAGCGGCAGATCCAGTAGTCGAGCATGACGCTCGCATGAAAATTGGAGGTCTCCGCGTCCATGTCGATCGGCAGGTTGAATCCCACGTTGGCGTTCACATGGAAGTTCCCCCACCCTTTCACCACGGNNACCACGGACGTGAACAGATTGAACACGCCGTCCCCGTTCCCCTGGAACACGTCGCTCTGACCGAGAGGAATTTCAAAGGTGAGTCCGGGCGTCAGGATGAAGGCGTGGGCCTCGTCCTTGATCAGTGCGTACTTGAGGCCCGCGGCCACGTCCGCCCATCCATTATCGTGGGGCAGCACCGCCGGATTCAGGTCAATGTAGCCGTCCTTGGTGGCGATGATCGCCAGCCGGTCCGTCACCGCCCAGCGAAGCTGGACCGCGTAGACGTTGGCGTCCCCACCGACAAAATCGCTGTCGATTTTGTGGTGCATATAGATCGGACGCACTTCGCTGTCGATTTGGGCGCTCTCGAAGTAGATCGGATTCGTGACCGGAGACACGATGGTTCCGTAGGAATCGTCGGCAGCCATGGCCAGACCCGAGGTGCTGGCGAGTGCCGCCACCGCCAGGGAGGTGTTCAATCGGAATGTCTTCATGCAGCGCCAGCCTAGGAACCGGCTCAGCGCTGTCTTTTCATAAGTTGGCCAACACAAGCTGGATCTTGGTGGGGTGATTCACTAATGGGCCGCCGTTCGATCCCGGTTCCATGCGGCGAGGCGCCAGAATGCAACGTGGACCAATCCCATCACGATCAGCAACAGGCCGTAGGTTACCACGCCCGGAATGACGGCGGAACCTGGGAAGCTGTCGGCCGCCACTAGGAGGGCGAGGGCAATGTTCCGGTTGGCGGTACCCAGGGCCGTGACCTTTCGGGCGTCGGGACTGCGGCCGCCCAGAGGGTATCCCAGGAGACACGACAGTTCGCTCAGCACAAACATTGCGATCACCGCCTGGAGCCCGGTGGAAACCAGCGCCCGGAATTCGGAAAGGACCACGAAGGTGAGCGACAGGGCCCCGACCGCCTCGGAAATCACTTCGGCGGGACGGAGCAACCGGCGGGACGTTTCGGGAAACATCTGATTGGAAGCGACGCCGAGCGCGAGGGGAGCCGTGGCCGTGGCCAGCAACGTGGCCAGCATCGACAAGGCCTGGAACTTCAACTCCCCGGAGGGCGGCAGGAAGGCCATCGCGGCCCGGCAGACTCCCGGCGTGAGAAAGGTGCAGAACACCGGAAAGACCGCGGTCAACCCCGCCGCCAGCGCGAGATCGGCCCGAGCCAACCGGGTGAACACCGGCACCACCGGTGCAAACGGGGCGGCCCCCAGCAGAACCATCGCCAGCCCCAGTTCGCCGGGAATATGAAACAGACGGATCACCGCCACCGTGGCTGCCGGCACGACCAGGAAATTGACACTGAGCAGGGCCACCAGGCGCCTCCAATCCCGGAGGGCAATCCAGACCTCGTTGGGCGTCAGCCTCAACCCGGCCGCAAACAGCAGGGTAAAGAGGGCGGAGCCCGACAGGATGCGCATGGCCAGTTCGGTCGACATCAGAATTCCGGCAGGCTCGGTTCACGTTGCGGGAAGTTCCAAGGACAAAAGTCGTCCTCCCACGGGCCATTGGGTGGCGAGACGGAGTGCATCACCGGGCTCGTTATGGAACCGCCATGGGCAATCCGTCGGTCAGATCCGATCAATCGGAAGGAGCTGCCGCTGTTTTCCGCGTCGGATGAACCCGCTCTAGGCCATTGTTGTCATTTCCAATCATGGATGGGACCCGTGAATACCACCCCGGGGTGGAGTCGATCTGGGAGGCTTGGGAGCCGTCCTCGATTCGGCCATTCATTGCCACGGCCACCAATAAATGATCATTAAAAGTGTTTGTCTTGGGACGGCGCAGGATCAGCCTGAGGGCGATCCATTCGACTGCCGGCCATGTCCCCCAAGCCGCATCGCGTCTTTCCGTCCGTCGGCATTTCCCTGCCGCCATTCTTCGCGCCCTTGTCGCCCTGCGGGCGATGCTGCACCACGGCAATCCACCGCAACTCTCCAACCCTAGCCACCTGGGAACGCGGCCATCGCCCCTCTTCGTCGAACCAACCCCAGCGACCAATCGATCCAGACGATTATCGACGGGGCAGCCTCCATCCGATCCACACTCCCCCCACCGCATGACGCTGCGTCCCATCTGGATATTGGAACACGAGCCAAACCGGCACGGCGAATCCCTTCAATCGATTCTTGAAGGCGCCGGAGGCTATCGTACCACCCGGCTTCCATGGCCGGAACGGGAGCCCCCCGTCAACCGCATCTCGTCGGTCGATTCACCGGAGGCCGGTTTCGTTCTCCTTCCCGAGACGGCGTCCATCGGGGAGTACCGGGGACTGCTTCAACGACTGGAACTCCCGACCGGGGTCCCCTGGTTTCTCGTCGGCGAATGCGGAACCCCGGATGAATTCCTGACCGCCATTCATGAGGGCTTCAGCGATTTCCTGCTTCCCCCGCTCCGCGCGCTGGACGTATTGCCGCGCCTGCTGCGCCAGCTCGAGTTTCAATCCGCCACCGAGCCTGACATCCAGTCGATGAAGGAACGCCTCGGGCTCCGGCACATTGTGGGAAAGTGCCCGGCCCTGCTCACGGAGTTGAAAAAGATCCCGATGATGGCGCGTTGCGACGCCGCCGTTCTCATTGCGGGCGAAACGGGAACCGGCAAGGAGGCCTGCGCACGGGCCATCCACTACCTCGGCCCCCGGGCGCGCAACCCATTCGTCGCAGTCAACTGCGGCGCCATTCCTGCAGACTTGATCGAGAACGAACTGTTTGGCCATGACGCCGGAGCCTATACGGGAGCCATGTCCTCCCGTCGCGGCCTGGTCGAGGAAGCGTCGGGTGGAACCCTGTTTCTTGACGAAGTGGACAGCCTGCCGCTGTCGGCCCAGGTCAAGCTGCTGCGACTTCTCCAGGAAAAAGAATTCCGGCACTTGGGTTCCCAGAAAACCTGCCGGGCCGACGTCAGGATTGTCGCGTCCGCCAACACGGACCTGGAGTCGGCGCTTCAGCAGCGACGTTTCCGAACGGACCTTTACTATCGGCTGAACGTTCTTCCGCTCCGCCTCCCGCCGCTCCGGGAGCGCCACGAGGACCTGCCGCAACTGGCACGCCACTTCGCCGTGAAGTATGCCCGCGAATTCGGGAGACCGTGTCGTTCCCTCACACCCGATGCCCTCTCCCGCCTCGCTCAACACACCTGGCCAGGCAATGTCCGTGAACTCGAAAATGTAATCGAACGTGCCGTGTTGTTAACGGATGGACCCGAGCTCCGAGCCGACGACTTAGGACTGTCCGGTCCCGCATCAACCGTGCAGGTCCGCGTCACACTCCGCGAACAAAAGGCCCGCATGGTACGCGAATTCGAACGGGAGTACCTGACCTCGCTGCTGGCCCGCCACGCGGGAAACATCAGCCGGGCTGCCGTCGAAGCCGGAAAGAACCGTCGGGCCCTGTTCGAATTGATCCGTCGTCATCGCCTGAACGCCCGAGAGTACGCCCACCCTTCCGCTTCCACGAATCCCGAGCCCCTGGCCCAACCGCACCGCAGGGCGGCCTCCATGGGTGCCCCTTGGTCCGATTGATTTCAGTTCCCCCGATTCGCTCCACGGCCGGGCCTGGGTTCCTCTCCTGCCCAACCGGGCTAGGGAATTGCCGCTGTCGACGCTCCTCTTCGCCATTGTTCTAGGATCCTGTCCGGACCGGCACTCAAGTCGGCACCCCATTTCACGATGGAATCCACGGGCCCCTTCCCCCAATCACCCGGACATTCTCGCGCACTACTAGGACAAAGTTGTCCTCCCATGAATTCCCGCAATTTTGGCGCCAGGGTCCACACTGGGATCGCCAACGCATCGTTATAAGCGCCCCAATCCACCGGACGAATTCATCCCACTCGAAACTCCAAACACCCGGAAATCGGCCTGTTTTCGCAATGGCACCTCGGCTGCTTCAAGCCTTTGAGCACCGTGAACGCCGGCGCTCCACGTTCCCTACCGGAACTCGAGCGGGAAATTCTGGGCTATCTGCTTCGGAATCCCTCGGGGGAGGATTCCATTGATGGAATCGTGGAGTGGTGGCTGCTCGAACAACGTATCATGCAGGCGACCCAGGAAGTCCGTGAAGCTTTGGCCGCACTTCGGGAGCGCGGCTTCGTCGAGGCGCGCACGTCGCGCGGTGGGGTCACGGTGTACCGGCTCAACGTTCAACAGCGGACCGAGGCGGAAATGCATCTCGGGCACGACATCAACGCCAGCTCTCCCCCATGACCTGGTCTCCCAACACGACGTCTCCATTCCATGACGCCATTGGGGAGGCCGGACCCGATGAGGTTCTCCATTGGTTTGCCGTTCAATCCAAGCCGCGCGGCGAAGAGGTGGCCAGCCACACGTTGCTCTCCTTGGGCCTGGAGGTTTTTCTCCCAAAGGTCCGTCGTCCACGCACCGAGGCGGGCCACCGCGGTGCACCTCACCCGCTCTTCCCGGGTTACCTGTTCGCGCGCCTGTGCCCGCAACGTCATCTCCACGCCGTTCGATACTCCCGAGGCGTCTTGCGCGTGCTCGGGGGTCGCGAACACCCCGTCCCGGTGGATGAGGACGTCATCGACGCCTGTCGACGCCGCCAGGACGCCGATGGGTACGTCCTGCTGGAGGAACCGGGCTTCCGCCCCGGGGACCGGCTGAAGATCGAATCGGGACCGTTCGCCGGCTTTGAAGGCGTTTTCGTCCGGACGCTCGATGAGTCGTCGCGTGTCATGATTTTGTTGGAGGCCATGCAGCAGGCCCAACTCATCCTCGAACGCCGTCACCTGGTGATGGCCGGGGTCTGAGTCAGACCCACCGTGCTGCGGAGATCGGGCCGTTGTGTCCGAGGGCGGCAGCTTGCCCCTGCCTGATCCGAACCTGCGAATTTCCGTGGCTCAATTCACTGCCATCGCCGTCGCTAGCCGTGCCCTGGTGGGACTCCTGGAAGATGCCGTACCCCGCGACCGGTTTCCCAATGCGCGCTTCCAGCTGATTCAGGCCAGTGACTTCGACGGAAACGTGCGTCCGGTGACCGAAGGCGTAACCCTTTACCTGTATCGGGTTTCATTTAGCACCAGCCGCCGAACCCTCCCTCCCCGCACCGATCGTCTGGGACGGCGATTCCGGCCACCCATTCCCGTGGACCTGAGTTACCTGGTAACCGCGTGGTCCAGTGACGCCCAGCAGGGACAGCGGCTTCTGGGTTGGGCCATCCGAACCCTGGCTGACACCCCAGTGATCCCCGCGGGTTACCTCAATCGGTTTGTCGCCGGCGGCGACGACGTCTTCGGCGAAACGGAGTCCATTGAACTCATCGGGGACCAGATTTCACTCCAGGACCTCGACAACATTTGGGACGTGGCCCGCAGCCGCCAGCAGCCATCTGCGGCCTATCTCGTCCGACAGCTGGCCCTCGATTCGGACATTTCCCTGCACGAGTACCCACCGGTCCAGACCCGTGTGTTCGGGCCCGGCCAACTCGAGACGACCTGACCATGGTGCCTGTCCGTACCATCCGCGTGCTGGAGCGAGTCCGACGAACCTGCCTCCTTGGAGTTCGGTTCTGGGATCCCTTAACGCAGGGCTTTCTCAACGAGGGCTTGGTGCTCACGGCCGAACCTTCCGGACAGCCTGGGGCCCGGCGGACAGCCGTGCCCAACCGACAAGGCGGACTGGTATTCCCCGCTCTTCCCGGAATGCGACGCTTTGAAATCGCGGAGGACGAACCGGACGAGGCATTACCCAGCCCGCCTGCTCCCCGGGAATTTACCCTCAGGATGGAGGACCCTCTGGAACGGTTCCTGCCCATGCGGTTCCAGGCCACAGCCCCCGTCGATGGCTGGGCAGGATTAGGATGCGACTCGTCCCCACCGGATCGGCCGGCCGATTCCCTGCCGCTCTTCAGCAGTCCAGCCCGGACGTTGGGAGGGCGGCTCGCGGTGGTCCGCGCGGATCTCTGGAATGCCAGTTCAGACCGTCCCGCCGCGTGGGCCCTTCTGGAAGTTCAGGCCGACACTCCCGCCGGGTCGACCTTTTCCCGCGGCATGGCGGACGAAGATGGCCGGGTTGTCGTGGCGTTTGCCTATCCGGAGATGCCGCCGCCCCCTGCCCCTGCCTCGCCTCCATCGCCGCGAACGGGACTCTCCGCGCAGTCCTGGGATCTGGCTCTTTCGGTGCGTTTTGCAGGCCTCCCGGGCACCCGACGCCGCCCGCAGGACCTCTGTGTAATTCTGGGACAGGCCCACGGCACGCTGCTTCAACAGCAATCGCCCGCCCAACCGCTCACCGGCGGAACCCTTTTGTATGGACAGGAACTGGTGCTCCGCACGTCAGGCGACGCGCAGGGACGCCTTCTCGTCCTTCCCGGCTGAATGTGAAACATCCGGCGGAAACTCCGCCAAGCATCTCAAAGGAGAACACCCATGCCTGAGTACCTAGCACCCGGCGTTTACATTGAGGAAACGTCGTTCCGCTCCAAGTCCATCGAGGGCGTCAGCACGACGACCACGGGCTTCATTGGTCCCTGCCGCTACGGCCCTCTCAACATCGAGCCCGACATCGTCACCAGCCTGGGTGAGTTCGAGCGTATCTACGGGGGACGCGAAAAACTCCAGTTCGACGGCGGTTCGGTGGAACTCGACAACTACCTCTGGCATGCGGTCCGCGCCTTCTTCGAGGAGGGAGGCAAGCGGCTGTACGTGAGCCGGGTGTTTCTGCCCTCCGAAGAAAACGATCCGCTATCGGGCCACGGTTCCGCTGTGCTTCCCCAGGCCAGCCCGCCCGACGACTCCCTGATCCTCCGTGCGCGATTCCCCGGCTCGATGGGCAACTTCCGGGTCCGGTTCGTGGTGAAGGCGGGACAAAACTGCCTGTCGGAGGATGATGGCGAGCCCGTGGTCAAATCACTCCAGAACCGGGATGTGGTCTGGATCGGCGATGTGACGAGCCCCATCTCCAGTCCTCCCGGCGCGGGACAGCTCTACGTGGCCGAACGCAATTCGGCGAACAATACCTGGAGCTTCACCAGTGCCACGCAGACCCTGAATCTCAGCGAGCTGGATCGGGACCGCGGAGATGTGGTGCGGATCGTCACCGTCTCGGTCGGCGTCCAACCCACGGACACCAACGACCCCGAACTGGTCTGGGCCGACCTGCCGTTGGACCCCAACCATCAACGGGCCGGCACCCCGGATTCGCTGTTCGACCGTTTTCATGAGGAGCCGGCCAACCAGGCACAGGCCCGCACCCTTCCCATTATCATCGGACGCGGGGACAATGTGGAAACAGGGCTGGATGTCTTCGCCGCCCTGCTGGCTTCCAATGCCGAACTCGACACCCAGATCGCGGATCCGAACTCCTCCGATGCCGAGCGATTGGTCGAGGTGGTCCTCTCTGGAGGCAATGACGGAGATCGGCCCGGATCGGCCGAATATGAGGGCGAAGCCTCGGAAGCCGACACCACCAAAACCGGGCTCCGCCAGTTTGAGGATATCGAGGACATCTCCATCGTGGCCGCCCCAGGTTCGACGTTCGGATACGAAAACGGCTACGGATCTGACGCGCGCGCGATCATGGGGCTGCTTATTTCCCATGCCCAACGGATGCGGTACCGGATTGCGGTTCTCGACTGCGGCGAAGGCCAAAGCATCGCCCAAGTCCGCGCGCTTCGGGCCCGCTACGATTCAAGCTACGCGGCCCTGTACTATCCCTGGGTGCGCATCGTCGACCCGCTCACCCGAAAAGAGATCGCCGTGCCGCCCAGCGGCCATGTCGCAGGCATCTACGCGCGCAACGACATCAACCGGGCGGTTTACAAGGCGCCGGCCAATGAGGTGGTCAATCTCGCTGTCGGCTTCGAACGCCTGCTCAACAAATCCCAGCAGGACGTCCTGAATCCGGAAGGCATCAACTGCTTCCGGTTCTTCGAAGGCCGTGGATTCCGGCTCTGGGGAGCCCGGACCATCAGCTCCGATCCCGAATGGAAATATGTCAACCTGCGTCGCTACTTCGCCTATCTGGAACGCTCGATCGACAAAGGCACCCAATGGGCGGTGTTCGAGCCCAATGGAGAAGCCCTGTGGGCCAACGTCCGCCGTACCATCGAGGACTTCCTGCTCAATGAGTGGCAGATGGGCGCCCTGCTGGGAGACAAGCCCGAGAAGTCGTTCTTCGTGAAATGCGATCGGACGACCATGAGCCAAAACGACCTCGATAACGGCCGATTGGTCTGCCTGATCGGGGTCGCTCCGCTGCGGCCGGCCGAGTTTGTCATCTTCCGCATCGGACAGTGGACTGCCGACCGAAAGATCTGAACTCCCACCTCACAACGCTTAACTCCCAACGCATCTCATTATGGCTGTCCTTCGCGAACGCCCCTACGTGCAGTTCAATTTCCTGGTCGACCTCGGCACCGGCAACACCGAGGGACCCGACGCCGGGTTCCAGGAGATCAGCAACATCGGCATGGAAGTCACCGTGGCCGAGTACCGGAACGGCAACGAAAAGGAAAATTCCGTCCGGAAAATCACCGGCCTGAACAAGGCCACCGACGTGACCATGAAGCGCGGTGTCATCGGCTCGCTCACGCTGTACAATTGGCTGAACCAGATCCGGAATGGCGACCAGAACGCACTGCGCACGATCACCATCAGCCTCCAGAACGAGGACCATACCTCGGTGGTGCAGACGTGGAAGCTGCTCCGGGCTCGGATCATCAAACACGTCAGCGGCCCCATGAATGCGAAGGGTACCGACGTGGCCATGGAGGAATTGACCATCTCCTACGAGCGGCTCGAAATGGAGTAAGACGATCCGTGTCCGCGGACGAAAGGACGCGCCATTTAAACTCCCATCGCCCCAACTCCAAGCCTCGCTCGCAGGGTTCACTGGGAAACAGTCAGCGTCTCGTTCCCTCGTCGGCCACAAAACAGGGCCAAAGCTTGCGTCCCATTTTGGGACTTTCTCTTCCCGATGAACCGCACCGGCCTGACGCGCCGCCTGCCTGGGTTTCGATTCGAAACCCAGGCCAGCGTGCCCAGCGACATCCTGCCCCGGATGGACATCGCTGCGCTGGTCGGTTTCACGGGCCGGGGACCGGTCCACCTGCCTGTCGCGGTTGAGAGTCCGGAGCAATACGAAATGATCTTCGGCGGCGACCTCGGCCTGGCAAGCACGGCCACCGGGGAATCAATACGAGCCAGTCTGGGGCCCGCCGTTCGGGACTTTTTCCGTCACGGCGGAAGGCGTTGCTGGGTCATCCGGGTCGCCGGTGACGATGCCGCCACCACCCGGCTTCCGCTGCCAGGGGTTCTCCAAGTAAGCGACTCAGACCTCAGTCCCGTCTTCGCCCAAACCCGTTCGCCGGGCAGCGGATTTGATTCGCTAAGAATGGCAACCTCCCTGACCACCCAGGCACTGGAGGTGGTCACACCGCCCTCCTCAACGCAATTGGTGGCGGTCGTGATCGGCGACGATCGGCAGGACTTGGTTCCGGGAGACACCATCCGGTTCACCTATTGGTCGGAAGGCTGCGAGGCCCTGGGTGTCTTGACTGAGGTGACGGAAGTCCCCACCAGCCCCCCCCAACGGAGGCAAGCGCAGGAAGTTCGCTTCTCAGTCCTCCACTGGTTCGCTTGGCCAGCCATGCGGACGCCGTCCACTGCCCAAGCCTCGGTCCTCTACGACCCGGGGACCGGATCCGTGAAGGTCTGGGACGGATCGCTGGTGGTTACACCTTCGTCATCACCCGGGTTCGAATGGCCGACTACACCGGAGGACCGCGAGGTCGAGCTTGTCGCGACCCTTCCTACCTCGGATCTTCCCCCAGTCGGGGCACACCTGCGGATCACGCTCGGTGCCGACACCCTGTTGCTCCGGGTGGATTCCATCGCGGGATCAGAGAACGCCGGTTCGCCACCCACCACCTCGGCCCGGCTCTCTGGGGAAGCCCGTTGGTTGGTTTCGACTCCGCCCATGGTCGTTTCGTCTCCCACCGCAGAACGCCTCACCTTCGAACTGTGGACCCGCTCGACGGGCGAATCGGTCCTTCGCCTGGGCGAATTGGGCCTGGGTGCGGCGCATCCGCGATGCTGGAACGAGCTGCCTTCGGATGTCGCACTGTTTGAGGAAAGCGATCTGGCAACCTCCGTGAGGTCCGCTGGGACCGAAGCCAGCGAAGGCCTCTGGAGAGACGCCGCAGACCCTCGCTTTCCCATCGCGGGAGGCCCCGCACGCCGAGTTGATTTCCTCCCGGTGCTGATGCGTCCGCTCCCGGACCAATGGGTGGGGCCCGTGACCGACACCGACTCCGCCCTGATTCGGGACGGATTGAAGGATTTTGGCGCCGCACTGTTTCTCGACCCCGACTTGGTCCAAATCACCGCGGCAAGTCTCGCGGAGGCTGCGGAGTTCATCCGGTTCCAATCCACAGTCCCGCGTCGGCTACGGGGCATTCATGCCGCCTTTGGCCTGGAGGAAGTCACGCTGATTGCAGTGCCCGACGCCATCCATGCCGGTTGGTCGCCCTCGGCCGAAGACGAACTTCCGGAGGTGATCCCACCCGCCGGCCCCGATTCCTCTCAAGGCGGATTCCAACGGTGCAGCCTGCACAGTCCCAGCGCACCCGTGCTCCGTCTGGAAAGCGGCCCGGATTCCATGGGAACATTCCGACTCGGCTGGTCCCATACCGATTCCGAGGCCACTTCGATCGAGATCCGGGAGGGCACCTTTCCCGACCTGTCCTCAGCCATCGGCCTCTATACAGGACTCGGTTCAGAACTGACGATCTACGGCCGCACACCGGGTCTGTATCACTACGTCGCCCGTTCCATCGCCGACGGCTCTCCGGGGTCGTGGAGCAATGTCGTGTCAGTTGTTGTTGAGCGAGCGGGATCGTGGCAGGTCCGCGAATGGTCCGATGACGAAAAGGATCAGCTGCTGGCCATCCACCGGTCCCTGTTGCGTTTGTGTGCAGCCCGCGGCGATCTTTTCACAATTCTTTCCCTTCCGGAGGGCTGGCATGCCGGAACTGGCCTGGAACACCTCGCCGCCCTGCGCTCCCGCGGAGGGCCGGTCGTCGACGTTGGTGGCGAGATCTGT
>JBGAPN010000095.1:0-14460 GCA_044221235.1 Limisphaerales bacterium | reverse complement strand
AGACGACAAAGCGGTGTGGGACGATGCGTGGTTCGTTATTGTGACGGCTGCCAAGTAACCACAACCGGTTTGGTTTGGAAGCGGGTGATGCCCCAATGGATTGGGGCGTCACCTGTTTTCTTTTCGGACTTTCCTGTTGAGGCAACGGGCACCCTTGGTAGCCTTACCGGAACAAGTTTTATGGTCCGCCCGAGCGACCTACATCATCATGGCTGATAGCACTTCCGGATCGAATTACGACGCGTCCAAGTTGGGAAAACTCGAAGGACTGGAGGCCGTCCGGAAGAAGCCTGGCATGTACATTGGCGGAACGGATGAGCGGGCGCTCCATCACTGTGTTTCCGAGGTGCTCGACAACTCCGTCGATGAACATCTGGCCGGACATTGCGACCGGATTGAGGTCACCATCCACGTCGACGGGTCCATTTCAATCCGGGACAATGGGCGCGGCATCCCGGTTGATGTCCACCCCCAGTACAAGATTCCCGGGGTCGAGATGGTTCTCACCACGCTGCATTCCGGCGGCAAATATGGTCAGGGCGGTTACAAGTTCTCCGGCGGCACGCACGGCGTCGGTGCCAAGTGCGTAAATGCGGTGTCCGAATGGTTCGATGTGGAGGTCAGCCGCGATGGCAAGATTCATCACATGGAGTTCGAGCGCGGCAAGACCGTGAAGAAGCTCGAAGTGATCGGAAAGACCAAGGGGACGGGTACCTTGATCACGTTCAAGCCGGATTCTGAGATCTTTCGCGAGACGATCGAGTTCAAGTCAGACCGCATCTCTCAGCGGTTGAGGGAGCTTGCTTTCCTGAACTCGGGACTGGAAATCGTCTTCACCGACGAGCGGATCGCTGACGCCAAACCGGAGAGTTTCTTTTACAGGGATGGCGTTGAGGAATTCGTAAAACAGCTCAATAAGAGCAAGGCGGTCCTGCATCCGAAACCCATCGCCTTTCGTCGTGAGAACAAGATCCAGCACGACGACAAGGAAGTGGAAATCCATGCCGAGGTGGTCCTCCAATACAACGACAGTTACGCCGACCAGGTCCTCTGCTACACCAACACCATTCACAATCCGGATGGCGGGACCCACCTCACCGGATTCCGGAATGCCCTGACGCGGTCCATCAACCAGTACGCGAAACAGAACAACCTCCTGAAGGAAAAGGATCCCCAGATCACGGGAGATGACGTCCGCGAGGGACTGGCAGCGGTGGTCTCCATCAAGCACAGCGATCCCAAGTTTGAGTCGCAGACCAAGGTCAAGCTCCTGTCCCCCGAGGTGGAAAGCATGGTCGGGTCTGCCAGCTATGAAGGGTTGATGAACTACTTCGACGATAATCCGTCCGTCGCGAAGCGGATCGTCGACAAGGGATTGAACGCCGCCCGTGCCCGTGAAGCCGCCCGCAAAGCCCGGGAAGCGGTGCGAAAGACCGCCCTGACCGGGGGTGGCCTTCCGGGCAAATTGGCTGACTGCTCGGACCGCGATCCCGCGAACACCGAACTTTACATCGTTGAGGGTGACTCTGCAGGCGGGTCCGCCAAGCAGGGACGCGATCGGAAGTTCCAGGCGATCCTCCCGTTGCGAGGCAAGCTCATCAACGTTGAGAAGGCGCGGTTAGACAAGGTACTTCAGAACAACGAAATCAGGACCATGATCACTGCGGTCGGCACCGGGATTGGCACCGGTGACGGCGAGGGTGCCTTTAACCTCGAAAAACTGAGGTACCACAAGATCATCATCATGACCGATGCCGACGTGGACGGATCCCACATTCGGACGCTCCTCCTGACGTTCTTTTACCGGCAGATGCCGCAGTTGATCCAGCAGGGCTTCATCTACATTGCGCAGCCGCCGCTGTACCAGATCGCGCGGAAGAAGCGGGTGGAATACGTGGACGACGATGCCGCGCTCAATCGCATCCTGATCCAACTTGGGACGGAGGAGGTCAAGCTTCGGAACCTTTCGGATGGCAAGGAGCTTCCGCCCAAACAGCTCGCCGAGATCCTGGAGCTGCTGCAGTCGCTGGAGAAACTCGAAACAGGAATCCGGCGCAAAGGTGGGGATTTTGAGGACTACATTGAGAAGCGCGATTCCAAGTCCGGCGATTTTCCGCGACACATGGTGGTGATCCGTGAGGGGAACGACGAAACGGCCTACTTTGTTCGGGATGAGAACTGGGGGTACTTGCATCCAAGAATGCAGACGGTCTGGAGTTGGAGAACGGACCGAAGTTTCGCCGGAGGAACCCATCAAAGAGGAGAAATCGAAGAAGGACGGTCCGTCACGTCGGGCCCGCCTTGAGTCCTTGCACGAGAGCCACGCCATCGCCGAATTGCTTTCGCGCCTCGCCAAAAAGGGTTTTGCCGTCGACCACTATTCGCCCAGACAAGCCGCTCTTCGAACTCGTCGAAGGCGAGGGGGAAAAACAACAGGTCAAACCCCTGTTCTCGGTCGCGGAGATCCTCTCAGCCATCAAGGATGTCGGAAAACGGGGCATCGAAATCCGGCGGTTCAAGGGACTGGGCGAAATGAATCCCCAGCAGCTGTTTGAGACCACGATGAACCCGGCGAAGCGCAAGCTGCTGCGCATTGAGCTGACCGATGCGGTCGAGGCCGAGGAAATGTTTACCAAGCTGATGGGGGACGAGGTCGAACCGCGTCGCCAGTTCATCGAAGACAACGCGCTCAACGTCCGAAACCTCGACGTCTGAACCCCTGTACCCTTTTCGCCGTGCGACCCTTCCGCACGGCCATTCCATTTTTCCATTGATCCATGCCTGACGAAAAAGACCCGCCCACATCGCCGACCTCATCCGGAGGCGCGTATAGCGGCAACGAGAAGCTCGGGAAAATCAACGTCGCGGAGGAGATAAAGAACTCGTTCCTCGACTACTCAATGTCCGTGATCATCGCCCGCGCGTTGCCGGACGCCCGGGACGGCCTCAAGCCCTCCCAGCGTCGGACGCTCTATGCGATGCACGAGCTGGGCGTGATGCCCAACCGGAAGCACCTCAAGTGCGCCCGAATCGTGGGTGAGACGATCGGTAAGTTCCATCCGCACGGTGACCAGGCGGTCTACGACACGCTGGTTCACATGGCGCAACCGTGGGCCATGCGGGAGCGACTGGTCGACGGCCAGGGCAATTTCGGTTCGGTAGAGGGAGATCCCCCTGCGGCCATGCGTTACACCGAGGCGCGGTTGACGCATCTGGGGGCGGTCCTCATGGAGGACATGGACCAGGACACGGTCGACTTCATTCCCAACTACGACGAGTCGATGGTCGAGCCGGTGGTGTTTCCGGCGGCGTTCCCCAATCTCCTGGTCAATGGCGGAACGGGCATCGCGGTGGGTATGGCCACCAATCTGCCGCCCCACAATCTGGGCGAATCAATCGACGCCATCTGCGCCCAGATCGACAACCCGGAAATCACCATCCCGCAGCTGATGAAACACATCAAGGGGCCCGACTTTCCTACGGGCTGCATGGTGTGTGGAACGGAGGGCATCAAGTCGTATTTCCAGACCGGCCGCGGCAGCGTCAAGGTGCGTGGCCGGGTTGGAGTCGAACAGCTCAAGGGCAACCGGGAGCAGCTCGTCGTCACGGAAATCCCCTACAACGTGAACCGGGCCACGCTGGTGGAGCGCATCGCGGACCTGGTTAATGAGAAGACCGCCGGATTCACGGACATTACCGCCATCCGGGACGAGTCGGACGAAAACACTCGCGTCGTGATCGAGCTCAAGCGGGACGCCATCCCCAAGGTGGTGATCAACAATCTCTACAAGCACACTGCGCTGGAGAGCTCCTTTTCGGTCAACGCCCTCGCCATCGACCACGGTCGGCCCAAGACGCTTAACCTGAAGGAGCTCATCAACTGTTACATCGAGCACCGTCGCGAGGTCATCCTGCGCCGGACCCGGTACCAGCTGAGGAAGGCCGAGGAACGGGCCGAGATCCTTGAGGGATATATCTGCGCGCTCCGCAATCTGGATGAGTTCATCCGGATCATCCGCAACTCGAAGAATCGGGAGGAGGCCAAGGTGAAGCTGCTGGCCTTCGAGTGGACGCGTGCGCAGGTCGAACGCTGGGGCATTCTGATTCGCAGCGAGGCGCGTCTAAACCGGGGCCGGTACTCCCTGACCGAGCGGCAGGTGGATGCCATTCTCGAACTCCGGCTCTACCAGCTTACCGGTCTTGAAATTGACAAGGTGGAGGGTGAATACCGCGAGCTGATCGAGCGGATCAAGGACCTGCTCGACATCATCGCCAAGGAGGCCCGGGTGCTCTCGATCATCAAGGAGGAACTCCGCGCAATCCGGAACAAGCATGCCGGTGCACGCCTGACGGAAATTGTTCCCGACGAGGGCGAAATTGCCATCGAAGACCTCATCGCGAACGAGGGGGTCATTGTCACGCTGACCCACAACGGCCTGATCAAACGCACCAACGTCTCGAGCTACCGCGCCCAACGTCGCGGCGGCAAGGGCGTCATCGGCATGGCCACGCGGGAGTCGGAGAAGCCGGAGGATGCCGACTTCATCGAGCATCTCTTTACCTGCAGCACCCATGATTACCTGATGTTCTTCACGAATCTGGGCCGCGTGTACGTGTAGCGGGTTCATGAAATTCCCGACATGGGCCGGGCGGCAAAGGGACGGTCGATTGCCAACCTCTTGGAACTTCGTGCCGGCGAGAAGACCCAGACACTGGTGCGGGTCGAGGCCAAGTATGGTCCCAACAAGGAAGACCAGACCTGGCAGCAACCGAATGAACTGTTCTTCGTCACCCGCCAGGGGACGGCCAAGCGCACCGCTCTCAGCGATTTTCAAAATGTGCGCAAGGGTGGCATCATCGCCATCACCCTGGAGCCCGGAGACGATCTCGTGGAGGTCAAATTGACCACCGGTCAAAACGAGGTGGTCCTGATCACCCGGGAAGGCATGAGCATCCGGTTCCAGGAAGACCAGGTGCGCTCCATGGGACGTTCGGCGGCGGGCGTGCGCGGCATCGATCTGGAGAAAACCGATGCGGTGGTGGCCTGCGCACTGGTCGAAACCGGCGCGACCCTGCTGGTGGCCGGCGAAAACGGCATCGGCAAGCGAACCGACTTCGAGGAATACCGGCTTCAGTCCCGGGGCGGCAAGGGCATCATCACCATGAAGACCGGAGAAAAGACCGGGAATGTGGTCGGAGCCCTCACGGTCCGGGATTCCGATGAACTGATGCTCATCACCGTCGGTGGCCAGATGGTCCGGATTCCCGTGCAGGGAATCCGCGAAGCCGGACGAAATACGCAGGGCGTCAAACTCATCGACCTGGCTTCGGGCGACCGGCTCCAGGCCGTCGCGATGGTGATCTCGGAACGGGATGACGAGGACGAGGCGCCCGTCGGAAGTCCGCCGGCAGTCTGATTCTGCCGGGCGCCAGACCGATTGTCCCAGTCTGCCATGGAACGAGGCTCGACGTCCCAGTTCGCTGGCCGGCCCACCGATGTCCGAATCACCGGGGCGACGCTCTGGTTCCTGCCGGTCCGCACCCGTGTTCCACTGAAGTTTGGGACAGAAGCACTGACCTCGGTGACCTGCGCCCGTGTCCGGTTGACGGTGGCCGGCCGGGACGGCCGACGAGCCATTGGATGGGGCGAGACGCCGCTCAGTGTCCAATGGGTCTGGCCTAGTGCCGCGCCGTATGGTCCCCGCCACGAAGCCTTGAAGCTGTTCTGCGAGCTGTTGGCCCAGGGTTGGGCCCAGTTTTCCGACTGGGGGCATCCGCTGGAGTTGGGACAAGACTTCACCCGGCAGCTCCTTCCCCGATTGCGGGATGATTTCAACGGCAGTTTTGTTGACCGGGCGGGCACCCCGCCCCTGCCCTGGCTCGCCGCGCTGGTCTGCAGTTCAGCGTTCGACCTGGCGCTCCATGACGCCTTTGGCACTCTGCACGGTCGGCCAACGTACTCGATGTACGGTCCCGAGTTTCTAAGCCGAGATTTGTCCGACTTCCTACAACCGGCCGAAGGAACGTCGATTTCGTTTGCCGGCCGATTCCCGGCCGAGTTTCTTCGGTCCCAGCGGAAAGACAGGCTGCGCGCCTGGCATCTAGTGGGCGGACTGGATCCAGTCCAGGCGGAAGACCTTCGAGGTGACGAACCGGATGATGGGTATCCGGTCCTGCTGGCAGATTGGATCCGGAGGGATGGATTGGAGTGCCTGAAAGTCAAGCTGCGGGGGAATGACGCCGACTGGGATTATCGGAGGCTCGTCGGCGTCGGCCGAATGGCTCGCGAGCAGGGCGCCGTGTGGCTTTCTGCCGACTTCAATTGCACGGTTCGCGACCCGGATTATGTGGCGGCCATTCTCGATCAACTTCGCGATGACGAACCGGGACTGTTCGGGATGCTGCTGTATGTTGAGCAGCCCTTCCCGTACGAACTTGCGGAGCATCCCATCGACGTTCATTCGATCAGCGCCAGGAAACCGCTGTTTCTGGATGAGAGCGCCCATGACTGGATGGAAGTGCGGCGCGGTCGGGGCCTGGGATGGAACGGAGTGGCGCTGAAGACCTGCAAGACCCAGTCCGGGGCAATCCTATCCGCATGCTGGGCATCGGCGCACGGGATGGGACTGATGGTGCAGGACCTCACGAACCCGATGTTGGCGCAGGTGACCCACTGTTTGCTCGCCGCCCACGTCCGCACCCTCATGGGAGTCGAAACCAATTCCATGCAGTTTTACCCGGCGGCCAGCGAGCCAGAGGCGCGGGTTCATCCGGGGCTGTATCGCCGTTCCGCCGGCTGCGTGGACTTGTCGAGTATTCGGGGAAGCGGCTTCGGCTACCGCCTGGACGAGATTCAGCGGGAACTGCCGGAACCGGCGGTTCAATTTGGTGATCCGTCCGTGTAGAGATTCTCCAGTTCGATAACCTGGGCCACCGTTTCCGGAACCAGGTGCCGTACGGACTGTCCCAGCCGTACCCGCTCGCGAATTCCAGATGCTGAGACGGCCAGCGGCCATCCCTTCAGGGTGTGAAGCCGGTACGGTGGCGGCAGGGCTGGCATCGGTTCGCCCGGCCGAGGAATCACCACAAATTCCACCCGACCCGCGAGGTTCTCGGCGTCACGCCAGAGTGGAAGCTTTGCGACGTGATCGGCCCCGATGAGCCAGAATACGCGGGCACTCGCATGCCGCTCTTGAAATGCACGGACGGTGTCGATGGTGTAGCTGATCCCGCCCCGCCTGATTTCGAGATCGTCCACGCAGGTTCGGGTTTCTCCGGCCAGAGCCAGGCGAAGCATGCGAAGGCGAAGTGATGCCGGTGCCGCCTGGGTGCCCGGCTTGAATGGCGACTGGGCGGCGGGGATGAAAACAATCCGGTCCAATTGCAGTTCCTCCAGCGCCGCTTGGGCAACCAGCAGGTGTCCCCGGTGCACCGGATCAAACGAGCCACCGTAAAGGCCAAGTCGCATGAGGCGAGATTAGGGCCGGACTGGGGCGAACGGAATGAAGAACGGGCGACGTGACGCGTCTCGTATGGAAGAAAGTACGAGCCCGGGTTGACGGCCCCCTGTTCGTCAAGAACTCTCCGCGCCGTCCCACGATGAGTGTCGTCAAAACCATCAGCCGAGCTGAGTCGTTCTGGGCCTCGGCCCGCACGGCGGAACCGCCCGAACTCGGGCCGGGTCCCCGGCGTCCCGTGTTGTCCACGCGCCAGATCGAGGCCCGCCTGGATGGATTCGGTGAGGAATTCAGTGTCGAGCCGGACGCACTCCTTCGCCTTAGGGCCACCGCCCTCCTCTACCACGACCATCATGATGCAGCCCATGACATCGTTCAGGATCTTCCGGATCAGGATGCCGCGCTGATCCACGCCATTCTGCATCGGCGCGAGCCGGACTACTGGAACGCCCGTTACTGGTTCCGCCGTTTTCATGCCCACCCGGTGTATCTGTCGATGGGAAGACGCCTTTCCTCGATGGCAAAGTCTCCGACGCAGGCCGAATGGGCACGACAATTGACGCTTCCAGGCGCCTTTGATCCGTTTGCCTTTGTGGATAGGTGTGAAGCGGTGGAGCGGTCGCCAATCACCGACCCCGCCGTCGTGTGGCTCCGGGAAGTCCAGCAGGCTGAGTTCGAGGAGTTGGTGGAACACCTCCTCGCGTAAGTCCGTCAACGGGACTATTGGGAAGCGACCTCCGAAGGTGACCCAAGGTCAAATGAGGGAATCCTGGCTCCGGCCTTCCCTTCCTCTGGGTGCCAGAAGGCAGAGAGAGGCCCGGCAAATGCGATCTCGCATACGGGCCGGCGCGCGGTTCGAACGGCGCCAGTGCGCCAAAACAGGCTTGTTCCCTTGGCGGCTTGGTCGTTCCCTTCCGCCGCCCGGGAGCATCCCCGGATGCCGTGGACCAGTTTCTCACCGTCATTGCCGCAGTCCTCCCCGTCTTCTGCCTCGCGGCCACCGGGGTCATCCTGAGAAGGACCCAGTGGCTGACCACGGAGGCCGACGCCAGCTTGATGCGGGTGGT
Organism: Limisphaerales bacterium; assembly: GCA_044221235.1. Taxonomy (GTDB): domain Bacteria; phylum Verrucomicrobiota; class Verrucomicrobiia; order Limisphaerales; family UBA9464; genus UBA9464. The sequence continues at coordinate 5,936 of JBGAPN010000095.1, read as the reverse complement.
CGTCAATGTGCTGACTCCCGCGCTGGTCCTCCATGCCGTCCTGGGCAATACGGCACTTCGCAGCGCCGGAAATCTCCTGGTAGCCCCTCTCCTGGGCTTCCTGGAAGTCGCAGCCGGTGTCGCCATCTCCTGGAAATTCCGAAAACAGTCCGGGCTGGTGTCGGAACGCAGCCAACGGACCTTTGCCGCCCAGACAGGGATTCAGAACTATGGCTACGTACCGCTTCCCCTCATCCTCACGCTGTTTCCCGGCGATACCGCGGGCGTCCTGTTTGTGCACAATCTGGGTGTGGATATCGCCCTCTGGACGGTATGCCTGGTGGCGTTGGGACATGGTGGAATCCGGGAATGGCGGCATCTGCTCAATCCTCCCATTCTCTCCATCCTGATCGCCGTGGGACTCAACGTGGCCGGGGCCGAGGAGTGGATGCCCCGATTTTTGCTCACAACCGCCGAGATGCTGGGAGCCTGCGCCTTCCCCCTGGGGATCATCCTGATCGGCGCCAATATCGCCGATTCCGTGGGTGAACTGCGCCGGGACCTCGATCTGAGAACCATTGCCTGGGCGTCTCTCGTGCGCTTGGGAATTCTGCCCCTGGTGATTCTCGGCCTGGCGTGGCTCCTGCCTGTCGCCCGCGAACTGAAGCAGGTGCTACTGATTCAGGCCGCGATGCCCGTGGCGGTGTTCCCCATCGTGCTGGCCCGTCATTATGGAGGCGATCCCCTGACGGCCGTCCGAATCGTGGTGGGAACCAGCCTGATGGGGTTCCTCACCATCCCGCTCTGGCTCAAATTCGGGCTTCGCCTGCTGGGCTATTGAGCCTTGGCAGCCTGTTTACGGGTGTGCCGGACGGCGGATTCCAGCGACTTGATCAATCCTGCGAGAGTATGGGAACGCGCCTCGACATCCGGCTGGAGCCCGAGCGCCGCCAGCGCCTTGGATGTCTCCGGACCGATCGAAGCCAGCTTCAGGGCGGGCCAGCGTTTTCTCAGCTCCGGCAGACTCAGACGAGCATGGAAGTTCTCCACCGTTGAGGCACTGGTGAAGGTAATCCAGTCCGCTCCAGATTCATTCAACCGTTCAACGGCGCCGGTCCGGTCTTCCGTTTCCGGAATTGTCCGATAGCAGGCCACGTCGTCGACGATGCCGCCCTTTTCTTCGAGCTCACGGACCAGCTCGGGATTGGCCACTTCGGCTCGCAGGCAAAGAATGCGGAGGTTTTCGATGGATTCCTGTTCCCCGATGGCTGAGGCCACTTTTCGGGCGATGTACTCCTCGGGCATGGCATCGACCCGGAGATGGAGTTCCTTCAATTTGGCGGCCGTGGCCGGCCCCACGGCCGCAATGCGCAGCATGCCGAGCGACCGGACGTCGTCGTAGGCCTTGAAAAAGTAATCGAAGAAGGCCGTAACACCGTTTGGACTGGTGAAGACCAGCCAGTCGTACTCGCCCAGTCCCGCCAGACATTCGATAAGCGGCCCAACCTGCTCAGGTTGGACGATGCGGATCGTTGGGATTTCCAGGACATCTGCACCGAGTTCTTCCAATTGGCGGCTCAGTTGGCTGGCCTGCTCCCGCGTCCGGGTAACCACGATGCGCTGTCCCGCCAAGGGTCGGTGGCCAAACCAATCGAGTTGATTGTGGAGTTCGACCACCCCTCCCACCACCACCACCGCGGGCGCTTCAATCCCCGCATGTCCAGCGAGGTCGGCAATGGTGGCGAGGGTTCCGAACGCCGATTTCTGGCGTCCGGTGGTTCCCCACTGGATGACTCCGGCTGGCGTTTGCGCCGGGGCACCGTGCCGGACCAGTTCGCCGGTAATTTCACCCAACCGTTCCATCCCCATAAGGATGACCCGTGTGCCGTCCAGGGCCGCGATCCGCGCCCAATCCAGACGCGATTCCGGCCGGTTCGGATCCTCGTGGCCTGTGAAGACGTGGAAACTCGAACAATGGTCCCGGTGGGTCAGGGGAATTCCCGCGTACGCCGGGGCGGCCACCACCGAAGAGATGCCCGGCACAACCTCAAATGGCACTCCCGCGGCGACCAGTTCCTGGGCCTCCTCCCCGCCCCGTCCAAACACATAGGGATCCCCACCTTTGAGTCGCACCACCGTCTTTCCTTCCTTCGCCTTGGTCACCAGCAGGCGATTCAACTCGTCCTGCGGAATGGCGTGCTGCCGGGAGCGCTTGCCGGCATACAGGATTTCCGCACCTGAGGGAGCCCGTCGCAGCAGTTCCGGATTCACCAGGGCGTCATAGACCACCACGTCGGCCCGCCCCAATAACTCCGCGCCGCGGAGTGTCAGCAGCCCCGCGTCCCCAGGTCCCGCTCCCACAAGATAGACTACGCCCGTCGAATTCATGAGCGGACAGCGTACGGTACCGGTGAAAAATGAAAAGCTGTCCGGCATTGGGCGCAGCCTGCGCTTGTTCCCGGGGCGTGCATCGCTACATTCCAGCCCCGCCACATGTCCACGGTGAGCAAATCGTTGAAGATGGTCGCCTGCCCGCACTGCGGGTCGAAGGTCTTCATTCCCGGCACCCTGGCCCCCCTGGATCAGACCGAGTGTGTCAAATGCAATGGGAAGATCATGATGCCCATGATCCTTCGGCAGTTTGAACTGCGGTCTGAAATTGCCTCCGGTGGCATGGGAACCGTCTATCGCGCCTGGGACACCACCCTGGGCCGCGAGGTAGCGGTGAAGTTGATGAAGCAGGAGTTGGTGGATGACGAAGGGGCGGTGAACGCCTTCGCCGCCGAGGCGCGGGCCTGTGCACAGCTCAACCACACCAACATCATCCACGTCTACACCTTTGACCTGGAGGGCCACTACCGGTACCTGGTCATGGAACTGGCCGATTCGGGGAGTCTCGACAGCAAGATCGAGACACACCAGCGGGTGTCCGAATTGGAGGTCCTCGACATCGGCATCAAGGTGTCCAGCGCCCTGGCGACCGCTCTCAAACACGGATTGCTCCACCTCGACATCAAGCCGGGAAACATTCTTTTCAATGCCGATGGAGAACCGAAGCTCGTCGACTTTGGCCTTTCCCGGAAGACGGACGCGGACAAGGACTATTACGCGCCCGTCTATGGTACTCCTTACTACATCGCACCGGAACGCGTACAGCAGACGGGTGAGAGTTTCCTGAGCGACGAGTATTCCCTCGCCGGAACCCTTTACCACGCCATGGTGGGACACGTTCCATTCGAGGCAGCCACCGTGGAGGAGGTCGTTTCGGCCCAGGTCCACAATCCGCTGGTCCCGCCCAGTTCGGCCGCCCCGGACATTTCGCAGGCCACCAGCGAGGTCATTGTGCGGGCCATGGCCAAGGATCCCGCCCAGCGGTTTCCGAGCTACGAGGAATTTCGCATGGCCCTGGAGGCGGCCCGCAGCCAGTTGTTGATTCGCCAGTTCACCGGCCAGGGTGCCGCCGATTCGGGGGCGTCGGAATCCCGCCGCTGGTGGCGGCGCTGATCGGCCGGCCTCATTGGCGCCATTCCCACTCCGGACTTTTCCCGTGCGCAATCCCATCATCGTCGCCCTCGATCTCCCCTCCGCCGACCGCGCCATCCAGATGGCCCATCAATTGGCGCCTCACGTGGGAGCCTTCAAGGTCGGCAAGGAGCTGTTCGTCAGCTCGGGTCCAGAAATCGTCCGCCAGTTACGCGCAACGGGCGCCAGCGTGTTCCTGGACCTCAAGTTTCACGATATTCCCAACACCGTGGCCAAGGCGGTGGCTGCCGCCGTGCGTCTGGACGTCCAGATGCTCACCCTGCACTCCAGTGGTGGCAGCGAGATGATGCGCGCCGCAGAAAAATCGGCCCAGGACACGGCTTGCAAGCTGGGGCGCCCTGCTCCTCTGGTGCTCGGCGTCACGGTGCTGACCAGCATGGATTCCGCGGCGCTGTCGGAACTGGGAGGTGAAACGGATCCGGGACGGCAAGTCACACGACTGGCCCGGTTGGCGGTGGGAAGCGGACTGCGTGGCCTGGTTTGTTCACCGCTCGAATTGCCGGTACTTCGCGAACAGCTCCCACGTGAGATTCAGTTGGTCACCCCGGGGATTCGTTCCGTCCAAGACAAGGCGGATGATCAGAAGCGCACCCTCAACCCCGTGGAGGCCCTGTCTGCGGGTGCGGACTGGCTTGTGATCGGGCGACCTATTTGTGCGGCGCCCAATCCGGCAGACTCTGCCCGGCAAATCTGGGAATCCATCCAGGCCAGCGTCCGCTGACAGGGTTGCGGGCAGGACTGAGGTCCTGATGTCCGAAGATCCTCACCTTCCGGGTTAGGGAATGGCGCGCAGACGCCAAAAGGTGGCGTCTCCGTACTCCTGATGCTCCAGCGTTTCCGAACCGGTGGCATCGACATCCAGCAGCTTTAGCGGTTCCCAGTGAATCAAATCGGTGGCGTGTTCCAGCAACAGACGCCCATTGGGATAACCCCGAGCCGTCGCACGGAAGGTGAAACCGTCGCGAACCGGTTGTTGGAAGCCCGGGGTCGGAAGACTGGCGGTGATGACCAACGGACGCTCCTCCGTGAAAGGAAACCCGATGCCGCCCGCATCGGTCGCCTGGACGCTCCAGTAATACCGGCCGGGTTTCAGCCCGTGCAGCCAGGTGTGGTTGGCCTCACCGACGTTGCCCCGGCGACTCACCCGCCGGCGGCCGTTCCTGCTGTCCGACATTGGGCTGACGACATCGTCCAGCCCAGGCGCCGAACCCACACGCAGGTTGAAGGTCACCCCTGCACCCAGACCCGTCCGAAGCGAATCCGGCCAGGAGAAGTAAACATCCGTTCCCTCCACCAGGGCGGTGGGTTCGGCGGGTGATGGAAAAGTTGGTCGGAGGAGCCGGTTCTTCAGGAGAACCGCCGCCGGTTCACCGCTGGAGTTGGCGCCGGTGGCCAACACGTCCGGCATTCCGTCACCGGTGAAATCAGCCACGGCCACACGGCTCGCGCGGGCGCTGGATGAGGCCGTCGCCGTGGGGCTGAAACGTCCCCAGCCGTCGTTGAGATGGACCAACACGATGCTGGACGCGTGACGGATGAGGTCGAGATGACCGTCGAGATTGTAGTCGGCCAGAACGATCCCCGGGAGGGCATTACCGGGCGGCAGCGGGATTTCGACGAACTCATTGCCGCCGAAGTTCAGATAGGCTCGCTGCAGGGTTTCGGTGCCGTGGGTTCCCGCGTAAACCAGATCCTGTCGGCCATCGTGATTGAGGTCGCCCCAGGCGATCGAACCATTCACCACACCCATGAACTGGCGAACCTGGGTGAATCGGTCCCGGTCGTTCCGGTACAGACGGGCCTGAGGAGACGCGACGACCAGCTCACTGGCCGCCCCGGTGACCAGCAGGTCCAGGTCCCCATCGTTGTCGGTATCGCACCACGATAAGGCTCCCAGCCAAACGCCTTGAAGCGACGCCCCAATGTCGGTGAACCGCCCTGCATCATTTCGAAGAATTCGCGTGGTCAGCGTCCGGTCGCACACTGCCAGATCCAGATCCCCGTCATTGTCGTAATCGCCCCAGGCCGCGGAACCTTCGACGATGCCATCCGGTCCGCCAGGAAATGCCTCCAACGTGACTCCGGTATTGCGGAAGACCTGGCCGGAATGGAGGAGGTCCGGATCGCCGTCCCCGTCGAAATCTCCCCAGGCAGCGAAGCGATTGTCCCCAGCGGGAGGGATGCTGGGCGCGGACGGATAGAATCCAGTGAAATCGCCGCGCAGGAGGGAGGCAAAAGCCTGGCTCACACCGCTGCCCAGCGGCTGGCGTCCAGCAACGAACAGCTCCAGGGACCCGTCCCGATCCAGGTCGACCGGTTCAAGTGCGGTCACATGAACGCCAGGAAAGGGAGTGGCAATCACTTCCATGGACCGGACGATCAGCCGAAAGGTATCGACTGAAGTTGCCCCCTGG
>JBGAPN010000094.1:0-14013 GCA_044221235.1 Limisphaerales bacterium | reverse complement strand
CGGTTTGGCGCGAGCGTTGAGTTTAAAGTCAGGATGGGAAACCCGGCCTTAGGACGGAGGTGATTGTTCACCCATGGAATCATAAAACGTAACGGGGTACTGCAACGTCAGGGCCATGCACCCATCCGGGCGGACGAATAAATAGCAACGCTATCAGGAGGGCCATTGAATGAATTGTCCTGATGGGGTGGAAGCGAGGCAGGCAGGCAACGGGTTGAAATGTTGTTCGTCGTCGTTAAGTCGGTCCGCGGACGGCAGGGCTTCATGGGAAAACGTTCCGGTTGGATGTGTCGTCTGCCGTTTCGAAACCGGATCAGCAAGGCAAGGCCGCCCAGGACGAAGGCTGGTGTCCCCCCGGACGACTCCGGGACCGGGAAGGTGTATTTGGGAAGGGTGGCGATCAGGGTTGACTGTCCCGTGTGTCGCTCCGCAAAAAACAAGTCAAAGGTGTACCGGTGTCGATGGACGAGCCCGATCGAAGCCGCGTCTGCGTCGAGGTCCTTGATCACGTGGGACGAGTCGGCCGAATGGATGCCTCCCAGGTCGATCCATAGCCTGCCGTTGATGAACACCCACAAATCGTCATCGGACGCGAATTCGAACAGGTTGGGACGACCAGCCAGGTAAACCGCGCTCATCCGAAAGGTCATCGTGAAGTTGAAATTGTGTTCCGTGCTGCCGGTGTTTCCCAATCCCTGTCCATCGAGCGGAAAGAAACCGTCCGGATAGTTGAACTGGTAATGCGATAAATCTGTGGGGACGGCATTGAGCGAACCGAAGATCCGCAGATTGTAGGCGGGATCGGAGACAAACCAGGAAGACAGGTTCTCCGCGGTGGTGAGTTGCGGGCGATCGAGGGGAGGCCCTCCGGTTGACTGGAAACTGGGTCCCGGACCCGTCAAAACGGGTTGGACCAATCCCGGGGTGGGGGCCTGTCGGGGCTGCAGATTGAAATCCGGATGGACAATGCGCCCCTGGGTGGGCGGTGCACCTTCCCCCAGGAAGTCGTAGTAGGTGACGGGGAGACTCACGGACCATGCGAGGAAAGGGAACAGTGGAACGGTAGTGAACAGAACCGCAAATGGGACAAGGCGTTTCACGTGTGGGTCCTTTCCGACTGGGGTGGGAATCTTCAGTGGAAACGCTTGAGCTCAACGGGGCATTCGGGCAATCCGGAAATTGGGTTTCCTTGCGCCGGGTTTGCGAAATGGAGCAGTGGGGGCGGACCAATGACCTGTCCCATTGGGTCATCCCCCATTCCCGAACCGGACCGGTTCGAGTGCTTCGCGGGACCTGCCGCTATCGCTCGCCTTCATGCCATCGACGCCCACGTGTAGCGGTCACTCATGGACACCGTTTCGCTTGGGGATTCTGGCGGCGGGCCGGGAAAATCGGAGGCGAAACGGCTCGATTGACGGCGTCACCACGGGGTTCAATCCCATCGTGATTCGATGCCGTGGGACGCTGGTCCGCCTGGTTGCGGTCTCCCTCGTGGGATGGTCAGCGACACTGTTGGCCGGCGAAGGGACGGCCGTCCCTTGGCCGGCCCTGCCCGCGACGAACGGCGCGGTGGAACTGCCGGCCCAGGAATGGCCGCTTCGACCCGGGCCACGAGCCGTGAGGGTGCAGATCCATTATCCCGACGGAACCCTCCGCAGTGTCACCCGGCGGACGGGAATCCTTCTGACACTGCATAACTGGGGCGGCACCGATTGTGTTGGGACGGCGGACCCGGAGGTCATGGCACGCGAGTTTGACTTGGTGGCGTTGTGCGTGAACTACCTTCAAAGTGGTCGGGCCGAGGCCATCGACGACCAACGACCGTATGACTTCGGATGGCTCCAGGCGTTGGATGCCCTACGGGCGATGGGATATCTCCGGCGGGCCTTGGCCGCCTCGGGTCATCCGTTTCACGACGGCCGGTATTTCGCAGTGGGCGGCTCGGGGGGTGCCAACGTCGCACTGATGGCCAACAAGCTGGCACCACGGTCCTTTGCCGGGGTGGTTGCACTGAGTGGCATGACCCGGTTGAGCGATGACATCGCCTTCGGGGACCCCGGTGGAAGTCCGCTCTCAGCCCGATGGATCCGGGATCCGGGATCTCCCTACTACCTCTCGCCTGCGGCCCAGGAGATCCGCTTCGTGGGACACCCGGGGCACCTCGCCGAAATGAAACGGCTCGGATCGTCGGCCCATCTCTTAATCGTGCATGGCGTGGAGGATCCGACCTGTCCGGTGGCCGATGCCCGGGAATTGGTGGACAACCTTCAGGCGGCAGGACTCCCCGTGGAACCGGTGTGGGTCGATGCGTCCCGGGTGGATGGGCGGATCTTTCGCGCCCCGGATCATGCACTGGGAGACCGTACGCAGATTGTGCGTGCCCTGGCCGCCGACGGACTCCGGCCGGAGGGTCCTGGGAGTTGGGTCCGGCAGACGCCCTCGGACTTCGAACTGAACCAGGAGGTCCGATATCCCACGCGGGGAGGAACCCATGTCATTATGTTCCGGGATGGGATCCCCGAGGGACGCTTTGAACCGGGGCAAAAATGAACCCCATTGGATCACGCGCCGGGGACCCCCGTAGTTCTTGGGACGTGAAAATGAAACCTGGAGCTGATCCTCCGGAATACGAACCGTTGCGGCAGCAGTTGGCGCAGACCGGCTGGGCCTTAACTAAGCACCATTCGGACCGGTCCGTTCGTCTCAGTATCCAAGATTGAAACACGGACGGGCTCGGAAGTAGGAGCGACGGTTACGGGGCCGGGGGTGACCTAAGCCGGAACGATGCAGTAGGAAAGGCACACTCAGGGATCCAAAGGAGGGTCTCACCCTGAACCATGGCAATGCCCTTTCGGTGAGATTCTACCTCGCGAGGATCTTCACCCGGATTCCTGTGGGGGTGGTGACCAGTTCCGCCTTCCGTTGGCTGCCCAGGGCAGAGTCGTCCATGGAGGTGAAACTTCCCTGCGCGGGTTGGGCTATCCCGATGATCTCATATTCCTCTCCTTCGTTGAGGAGGCTTGGGTTCGGGATTACCAGCTTCAGGGTCCCTCCCAGGGTGGCGGTACCTTGGATGTTCAACCGGCCCGCCTCGATTTTGCCGTTCCAGAAGGCGATAGTGGTTGCGAGCACACTGGAGTCGGCCAGTTCCAGATTGCCCTGGACCACCAAGGTGTTGGGCAGCGAGTTCAGGCGGATCGTGCCTTGGTTGACCACGGATCCAGTGAGGGTTCCGGATCCGTCCAGGGATGCCGTGGGACCCATCTCCAGGTGATCGTTCCGCACGACCCCGCCCGTATTGATTCGAACCTGGGCCTGTTCGATGCGCGCAGAGGTTCCAAGGCGGAGTTCCCCGGAGTCGGAGACCTCGATCGACGAAATGAAGTCCGACGCCGGGCCGTCGAGGGTTTGCAGTCCGGGCGCGAGAATCTGGCTCCCTGGGCCGGACACCCGGATCCGAATCCGATCCCGAAGGGCTCCGAGCTGGGGCAGGTCGAGGACGCCCCCGGATGAGGCTTCGAAGGCGAGCGACGGAACCGCGAAGATCGCCCAGTCCAACGGCCCGCGGGCCTGGGTCAGGCCAGGGAGGGTCAGGCGGCTGTTGGCTCCGGAGGCCACGAAGGTGGAGGACGCGGGTCGGAATAGGGTGAAGTCCGCCGTGTCCACGTAGTCTGTGAACTGGGGCAACGATGCGGTCGCGCCGTCCTCCACGCGGAAGGTAAAGGCATTACCGCTCAATGCATCGGCGGGGCTGATTGTTGCCGCGGGTCCCTGCAGGACGAACTGGCCACCGCGGACCACCGACAGTCCTCCGCCAAATCTCGCGGGTCCCTTGCAGTAGGCGGTGCCGCCGGAAATGACCCAGGGTCCGTCGAAGTTCCCCGAGGCGCCGATGATCGCGAGGGCGTCGGTGACTGTCACTGGACTGTGTCCCGTCCACCCCTCGGAAACCGTCAGGGCGGAACCCGACTCCAACTGCAGCGGGGCCCATTGCTCCATTCTTCGGACCGTGGTGTTCTCCGAGGTCACCGAGAGGGGCTGGTCTCCGGACGTGGGCGGAAGGTAGACGGAATCGTTGTTGGGGACCCGCCGCTGCAGCCACCGGTTGGCATCGCTGAATGGGCCGCCACCGGGACTGGACCAGATCAGGGTTTCGGGCGTTACGGGCAGGGCACCGAAGCGGAGGAGGACGTCCGCGGCCATGGGATTCCCGGCCCGGTCTTTCACCAGGGACGCGGGGATTCGCAGGGTGAAGGAGGAGGACGTCAGTGTTTCCCCCGGGGTTACGTAGAGCGTCTCCCGGATGGCGGTGATTCCCGCCACCGCGATGCGACGATCGTCGTTTCCGCCGACCGCACGATCCGGGCCCAGATCCACCAGCTCGACCAGGGACGGATCCAGGGGCCCGGCGGAGAGCCGTTCATTGAAGCGAAGGGCCAGGCCGCTCGACAACGGGATGAAACCGGCTTCCTGGGGATAGGAGACCACCAGCGTGGGGCCGACGTTGTCGGGAAGAACTTCCAACCGCACCTCGGGCGAAACCGTTTCCGCCCCCGCGGTGTCCACGGCGTGAATCTGAACGGCAATGGAGCCTCCGGCGGGACGTTGTGCTGGAATCTCCAGGTCGAAGAGGACCGGTCCCGAGTCTCTCGTAGCCACGGGTTGACCTTCGACCCACAAGGAGGCCTCGCGCATCTGGACGTCGTCGAAGATCCCGACATCCACGGGCAGGACCGAGCCGGCCAGGACCTGGATTCCCGCCTGGTTGGGATCCTGATCGAGCGCCGCGAAATCGACCGTGACGGTGGGAGCCAATCCCCGCGCATCCGGGCCGGTGGTGTTCACGATAGACAGTCCGGCGGTGGCATCGGCCACCAGGACAAGGCCGCCCATGAATTCGAGGTCGTGCGCCTGGGAGCGTGACGGGAAGGAGGTTAGGAACCGGTTTGGATCGAGCGGATTTGTGGTGTCGAACAGCGAGACATCCCGCGGTCCGGGGTTGAAGGAGACCAGGGTGCCCATCCTGCCGGAACCGTTCAGGGCCAGCCCATGCAGGATGAGCAAGGGGGCCTGGCTGGAGAGGGCGAGTTGGACCGGTTGCGCCGGATTCGATACGTCCATGGTCAGATAGCCCCGACCCGTGGCGGCGTGCAGGATGCCCTGGGAGATGACCATGTCACCTTCATACGACTGTCCCACCAAGGCGTCGGTGGTGGCCGTCCAGCCAAGAAGTTTGGGCGGGAACACGGCGACATCGTGGATCTCGAGTCCCTCCTGGGTCGCGACATACAGCCGGTCCCCGGCCACACGGAGCCCAAACACGGTGGTGCGGGTGGGGAACCAGCCCAATTCACCGCCGGTCCCGGCATCCAGGATGCGGATCTCCTGGCGCAGTCCCGCGAAGATGCGTCCGCGGTGTTCCGCGACGGCCTGCACGGGGATGGAGAGTGTTCGGATCCGGCGCGGGCTCGCCGGAGTGGAGATATCGACAAAATGCAGCCCGTAGTCGGAGCCCAGTCCGGTGGCCGAGGATGCCGCCACGGCGGCCACGCTGTTGGCTTCCGAAAGGGCGACCGCGAAGGTGCTGCCGGTCAGGGCCAATTGCCCCGCGATCACCGGCTGATCCGGGTTTGCGACATCGGCAATCACCAGGCCTCCCGACTCCGCCGCGATGTGCACCCAACGTCCCTGCCGGGTCAGGCTTCGCGCGCTCCCGGGAAGGGCGAGGGACGAAATCAGCCCAGTGGGACGGTTCTCTTCCGCCAGGGGATTCGTGCCCTGCTGGACTTCCTCGAAGTCGGATTTGCCGTCGCCATCGGTGTCCTTCACGAGCCGATTGGTTCCCACGATGCGCTCGGCCTCGTCGTCCAATCCATCCTGGTCCGTGTCCGCCGCGGTTCCGGGTTTCATGGTGGGTTGGGGTAGCACCAGTGCGGCGCCCAGTCCTGGCGAAACGAAGTCGATGCTCCCCCGTCGGCCGTCGAGCGGGGAGTAGATCCATCGGCGATACGGGCGATCGGGCGCAAGAACCTGGGCGGGCAGTCCGTCGCGGGCGTTCGGGGCGTACGCGCGGAACTCGGTGCCCGTCTGGAGATCTTCGATCAGGGAGAAGTAGGGGCCCTGGGCGATGCGTTGCTCGTCTGTGGGAGATCCGGAATTCCTGGGGTTCCAGTCCATGGCGATCTCATCGGGATCGGGAATGCCATCCCCGTCCGAGTCCGCTTTGGTGGGCGAGGTCAGGTACATGGTTTCGACGAAATCGTCCAAACCGTCCTGGTCCGTATCCACGCCAGGACCATTGGGAGTGAGGGGATCCAGGCCGACGCTCCGTTCGTAGGAATCCACCATCCAGTCCCCGTCGGTATCCACGTCCCGCAGTGCGAGCTGCACAATGGCGTTGTTGGTTCCATGGGTTACGACCACATAAAACGTGGGGGTGAGACCCGGAAGGCTGTTGCTGGTGGAAAGGGCAGTTACCAGTCCCTGGGGCGTCACGCTCGCCAGTCCGGTAGTGACCAGTCCCGTGTAGGTGGTCGCCGGGTCGGAGGTGATGTCGGTTCCCTCCTTGGAAACGTGCAGTTGGAGGGAGGTGCCGACCTGGAGGAAGAACACCCCGCCCGTGTCCACCTGCAGCGTGGCGGCGGCATCGATTTCGGGAATGCGGAGATCGGATTCGGTGGGGGCGGGCGGCGGGGCGGGCAGATCGGAAGCGCGGGAAACGCGCGGCGGAGCCTGGTCGCAGCCGGCGAAAACCGACGACGCCAGCTGCATGGATTCCCGCAGAAAGGAAAGGAACACCGGCACCGTGACCTGTCCCACCAGGGCCATGGTGGGACCGAGGGCGGGATTGGAACCCAGGCACGGGATCATTCCGTCCTGAATGAACTGGTTATGCTGGGCATCGTTGACCTGGCAGATGTTTTTCCAGAGCCCGGGGAGGAGTTCGAAGACGGTGTGATAACCGCCCCCTTCGATCGCAAAGCAGAGATCTCCGGTGGTGAAGGTCACCGATGGATTCTGGAGCCCGATAGACAGGTTGGGCGGGAAGAAGGTGCAGGGGTATTGGGACATGTTCTGGATGGAGCTGCCCTGGGACATACACGCGATCTCGCGGAGTTCCTCCTGCACGAATCCGCCTCCCCAAGTGCTGGAATTCTGGGCTGCGGCATTGGCGAGACAATAGATCTGGGAGGCGAGCGCCTCGGCCCCGGTTCCGGCGACCTGCTGGAGGTTTTTGTTCAGCTCATCGAGGATCTCGGGATATTCCCAGCCCTCGCATCCGTTGTTGGGCGGAGGCGTCGTGGCGGGGACCCCGGGGGCGACTCCGTGCCAGCCGGGTTGGCGGATGCCCACCCCGGGATCGCTCTCCACAAACAGTCCGTCCGACGTGACCGTTGCCGGTCCCTGAACCTCCCATCGTCCCGAGTCGTGATTGAAGCTCCACAGGGCGGTCTTCGCCCCGGGACCCAGCAGGGCTCCGGAGGTGGGATCGGGAAAATTGGGGAAGCGGACGCCGGCGGGTTCGCTGAAGTTTTGGGGACCGTCGGTCTGAACGGTGATCACCACCGGGAGGTTCAATCCGGAGGGCAGGGGTTCCGGGAGTCGATTCGACGGCACCAACGCGAGACCCACCTTTCCACCCCGGGTTCCCGAATCGGACTAGAGAGCCCCGGCCGGGACCACGATCTGGACGCCCGCCAGCGCGGGATTTGCCGCCACCACCGACGCGGGAAGTCCGATCACAGTGGGGGCATTGGGATCCACAGTGCGGAGTGCGTCGTCGGGAATCCGGGGCAGGAAAATGTCACCGTCCTCGTTTGCGAGGTTGTCCTGACGGCCTGCGACCGCCGTCGGTCCGCCTCCACCACGGATAGTGGCCCCCGGGCTACCTGGCTCTCGGTCGCGGTCCTTCCATCGATGTGGACAAAAAAACGCCCGGCCGGGCAGGGACTCAACCGGAAGCGGCCGGCGGAATCCGTCACCGCCCGCAACTGTTCCTCAACACCGTCCACGGTGATGGTGACGCCTGCCAGCGGATGATCCGACAGATTGCCGCCCGCGTCCCGGACCCGTTCCGCTGCGATCACGCGGCCAGAAATGGCGGTTTGAAACGCAGCGAGATTGTCGTGCGTTTGGTAGGCCATGGTAAAAATGCCGCCCGGGGCCGAGTCCCCATCGAAGTCAATCCGCGCCGGCTCCGCCCCCAGCGCATTGCCGTCCAGCGTGACGCGGATTGCGTTGCCCGGAATCGGTTCCAACGGAAAGAGCGTTGCCGATGCGCGATCCGGGGCGAGTTCCACCCGGCCAAGGAGTTTTCGCCCTTCAGCCGCGGTGAAAAAGCGGGACGAGTTCAGGGTGGCGGAGGCGGGCAGGGGTTCCGAGAAGCGAAGGATGACCTCGCGGAGGACGGAGATGTTGAATTCGCCGGCCGCGGGCGAAGAGCTGACCACCCGGATCAGCGGTGTTCCCTCGCGCAGTCGGTAGAACTGACGGGACTCGGCAGGGGTCAGCGTCAGGCTGCGTCCGCCTGCGTCCGGCGTGCCGGAGACCGGTTTCCAGGACGATGTCGCGCCGAGCGACGGGCTGAATTCCACGATGACGGGACCCGAGTTGGTCCAGCGCAGCACCAACCGCTTTTGGACGTCTAATTCAGCCTGAAACCCCGATGCAGCGAGAGCGGAGAAAAGCCCCATCAATCCGAGGTAGGCCATTCCCCGGGACAGGAACGAAACGGCGTGCATGGATGGGATAGTCCTGTTGGTGGGCCCGGATTGTACAGGGCAAATCGCCATGCGATCTGGCGTGACCCGTCGAGTCGCCGTCGGGACGAGCGCATCCACCCACCCTGCGCATATCCTCCTCCAGGTATTGCCGGACAGGATCGTTAACCTCGCCTCCTTGGTCTTCTCTACTGCCTGGGGATGGTGATGGTAGCCTTTGCGTTTCTGCTGCCCCCCAGGTATCGATCAGCGAAGCGATCACGACCGTGAGCGCACGCTTGGTTCGAAAGTCACCATTGTCGACCCAGAACCAGTAATCGCGGTAGCGTACGGCAGCGAAGGCCGTCGCCGGTTTCTCCTTTCCGCTGTAAATCCGCACCGTGTGCTGGCTGCTTTCCGGAGCCGAGTCGTTTTCGATGGAGGGCCATGCGCTGTGGTCCTTGAGATGGGCTTCGAACTCCCGGGCTGGGCAAAGAAAACGATCTGGCAGCATGGAACGGCTGTTCACGGCAAGTGTCGTTTGGCCCACGCATCGGTGAGTAGATGAGCGTGAAAATTGTTGGTCGGCTGGCATCTTGAAAACGCTGGATTTTGCCGCCCTTCTCGGCGATGTCGGGCGCGACGTCGTCACGCCGGAAAAACAGCACACCGGTCGTGCCTTTGACCTTGTCCTCCTCGACACGCATCCCAAACGCCCCGGCCTCCTGCATCTGTCGCAGCAGGTTGAGCGCGCGAAGAAAATCCGTCTGCGTCCCGGACTGCACCGCCGGCCGGAGTGGTTCCGCACCCTGTTGAGCGACTCGACGCTCATGCCGGAGATAACCGCCGCGTACCGACCTACGCAGCGAAAAAGATGTTCTTCGGATCGATCGGCGTGATCAGCGCACGCAGGAATTTCTCTCCCGTCATGGGCACGTAGGTGATGGTGGGACGGTCGGTGTAGATGGCCGTTCCGCTGATCGACGCAAAAGGGCCCCTGAACCGCCTCCGGAGAGAGGTGCCGTTGACGTTGACCCCCGTCTGAATCGAGTAGCCGCTGACGATGGATGCCACGTCAAGACGGCAGGTCTGTATATGCAGTTTGACGATGTTGAGGAGGGTCTGCTGCTTCTGGATCGCCGATGGCCGCGCTGTAATCGAACCGGTCTGCCGTCACCGTCCTGGGTCCGAGGTGGGTGCAGCCGGTCGACGCCATCGCGCCAACGAGCGCAGCGAGCGAATTTCTGCTGGTGCTGGCCATCAGAAGGCTGCTACGGGTCCCCACCCATCTCATTTCAGCTCTTGAAGGTGCTCCTCCAGGATCCGCCGCACTTTCAATCGGGCCGGGTTGTCCAGGCATGAATGAAAGCTGCGGACGATGAACTCCGATTTCACGTAATCCTGATGGGCGCTCTCGTAGGTCACCAGCCCGTCGCGGCCCTTGTGATAATCACCCTCGCCTTCCACGGCCACGATGGAATGGGCGGGGATCGACGGGGAAACCGGAATGTCTGACAAGGCGAGCAGGGCAGGGTTTTTTTGCGACATCCCATCCAGCCTTGTTGGCAGTCGGGCCCGGAGGAACCGATCCTGTTCCGAGCCGGCAGTGAGTTTAAAGATCTCTTTGCTCCGGGAGACCGTGGCGCGCGAAGAAGGACGAGCGGTGCGCGAGGCTGCGGACGAATCCGCTGGCCTGGCCTGCCGCGGTGGGGGTGAGTGAAGATGACGCGTTTCACGAAGGGCAGTGGTTCCAGGAACAGCGTGCGGCGCAGTTCCGAGCGTTGCGCCTCGGAGATATTCAGGTCTTCAAGACGATTCGTGACTCACGGTCCTCCAGATCGTGTCTTCGGAATGGATGGCGGTGGCCTTGGTGGCAAAACGCCCTGGCTGTGGCCGATGATGACCAGCATCGCAGCGCATTGGTTGCCTGCGGGATGGTTCCTCAACCCGTGCGGAAAGGGCCGCCCGGAATTCCCCGACCGAACGTGCCAGGTTGTTGCCGCTGCCGTAAACGAACGTCCAGACTTGGTGTGTTCTACGCAGCACGGTCGGCACCAGCGCAGTTGGCCATCTCCGCCGGCTCTGGAAGAGAACGTGCACAAAGACGATTGGAATCCGGGCCGGATCGTAGGGCTGGTTCATCATCAACTGACTGGGAATGTACTCCGAGGGCGCGAGGAAATCCGCAGTCAGCCCAACTTCCAGATCGTGGACTGGCTCAGGGTATAAGCCCGGAAGGCGGTGAGGTCGGTTTCAATGGGGACCTCCGTGCCCAGACCAGTTGTTTTGCGCCGGAAATCGGAAACGACCTCGAGGGAAACAGGGCGTTGGCCGGAACCAGTATCAAGTTCCGCAAGGGAGAAGGGAGCATGGAGCAACACCGGGGCCGGCAGACTCTGGCGGACCCTGATTTCCGGGTCCAATGGCCGGACACAAATCAGGGGGGTACCGATGCCTGGAGTAGGTTTGCCGCTCGGGCCGGGTGACCCGGTAGCGGTCGGCGAGGAGAATTTGTTCGAACCCATCCAGCTGCAAATCGGACCTTTCGTGTTCGAGATTCAGATCAATGCTGCCGACCGGCAGTCGCCGCGGGCCGCCTGCAGTCCGGACCGCGGCGTTGGTATCCCGCCGGTCCGTGACCAGCGCCAGGCCCAGGCTGTAGTTGTAGAAATCGCACGCCAGCCGGAATCGGCGGTCGAAGGCGTCGGGCTTGGGGTCCCGGCATCCACCCAGGCCGACCAGGCATACACCGCGGATCCCAAGTAGTAGTCCCGCGAATTCCCGTGGGTCCCAGGGTTTGACCGCATGGCGGATGTGCTCCCCGGCCACGTAGCTCAACTCGGCCAGCGCAAAGAGCAAGTCACGCCCCCCGGTCGCCACCGCCTTCTGGTGCAACTGACGCACTGCCTCATCCGGATGGCTGGCGGCCGTACGGTCCAGGTCGAAACGGTGCAGGATCGCCACGGTCGTTCCGCTGAGTTTTCCGGTGAGAAGCGCGTTGCGCTCCACCTGCGCGTAGGCTTACAGGTGGTCGGTCGCGCCAATCGAGCCACGGCATCCCGTGAACGGGTACGGCGACGAAGCACCCGCCGATGATGGCCAGGCCGGAACGAAGGTTGAACCGGGGGCGTCGGACGAAATGCGAGAATTGCTCCGGACCCGGGCGGAGACCTGATCGCTGAGGGGTATTGATGTTCATGGGGTGATGCTCGGGATTCCCTGACGAATCAGGAGTGAGAAATTCGTCGCCTGGTCGGCACCCCTGGCCCGGGCATTGATGTGGCCCCGTTCCTTCAGGTGGCCAAGGGCAGATGGGTGGCAATCAGTCCGCGCTCGTAAAGCAACTTGTCGCCATGTCCGTTCTGGCGCTGCCAATCCCAGGGCGTTCGGTCGGCCGCGGCGCGCTGGGTGCGGATTCCAGTCGTACAATTGGCCGTCAGGGCGCTGTACCTCCGGGCCTCGCGTTGCAGGCTGTTCACGCGGCGCAGGTAGTCCAGAAGCAGGGTGCGAATTTGTCCGGGAGAGGCCTTCAGGCGGTAAAGGTAAACCTCCTCGCCCCGGCGGACATTGGTGCGCAAGCCGAACCTCTCGTCGGCCACCACGTAGATCAATTCGAACTGGCGGAAGATCCCCGGAGGGCTAAATAGGTTTCGCCCTTCTTTTTGCGGGTCTCGATCGAGAACAAACATGGTTCCCACCTTCAAAACCGAAGCTGATCATGGTGTGGGCCGTGGGGGGGAACCCCAATAGACCATGAAAAGGTCCGCCGTGCGGAGTTGGTCGAGGTCGAAGGTCCTGGTCATAGTGCCGCGTCAAAATCGGTCTCAGGCGATACTCGCAGTTGCGGATGTTGTGGCGGTGACGCGATTCTGCTGGATCTCCGATATGCCAGAACCGAAACGTCGGGCTGCCACTCGCGGTCGTTCGATGGTTTGAGACATACCCGCAGAACAGTGCGAAGGCTCCGCGCCAATTCCCACCGCGAGTTTGCGCGGCCGGAGAAAAACAAGACCGCCAGAACGCTACCAGTAAGCGACATTGAGCGGTGCGCGGCCAGCCACGCGCACGTCGAAATACAACGCGGCCACCGCCCAGAGCTGCAAGGGCAGCAGCCCGCATAGGAGCGCCACGAAGCCCAGCACGCCCGACAGGCGGCGGGCGGATCGCGCTGCCGGGATGTTCGTGATCCTGGGTTCGTCGTCCATGGGGTGTCCGAGTCAAAGGACGGTCACGACGAGCCGTTTGATCAGCTCTTCCAGCGGGATCATGGTCAACACCAGGGGCGCAACAGGCAGCAGGAAAACGATGACCAGCTGGATCACCGTGTCCCTCCCAAACGGGAACGGTCGAATGTCACGGATGACCTGGAAGCTGTTTCCCAAATCGGCCAGCGACTGGATGTCGCCACTTGCCAGCAGCGGTTCGTCCGCGTTCGCGCCGCCACGCACCCATTTGCGGTCGAACTCGGTGACATACCGGCTGGCCAGGCGTCCGTATTCTCGCAGGCCGGTTCGCTTCGCGCGCATCAGGCAGTGGGAAAACGACAACAGCGGTCCCAGCACGATCAACATCAACACCGACACACCACCGATGATCTCCATCCGGTAATCGGTGAGTTTGGCGCCCGCAAAGAAAATCGGGTTGGCCATCAGGCCCGCCAGCAGCGCCCCATGCGCCAGGAGCAGGAAACAAACGGCGCTGCTCACCCGAGAAACCAGAGGCCCGCGGCACGGTCGGGGTGCGCCGGCATAAGATTGAGTTCCAGCCGCGAACTTTGCCAGAGAAAGCGCGCCCAGATGAAAATCCGGAAATACCAGCGCACCAGGATGAATTGGAACAGGGGCCGGCTGATGAAGACATACCAGTAGCCGGCCGGCGACAGGTGCGTTGCGCCGTCGCCCAGTGGGCGTACAGGTCCCGGTGCCGCTTACGATCCCGGTTATGCTGAACATGCTCCAGATGTAATTCCGGCGACAAAGGTCAGGAGGAGCAGGCTCAGTTCACGACCACTGAATCTGCAGTCGCATCGCCGAGGCGATAACCGCCCTGAATCTGGGGAGCACCCCTTCGGTGATGATGCCCCGCTCGGTGAACTGGGCCACGACCCCGCGCAGCCGCTGGTGCACCAGCAACTCGCCGCCAATCAGCAGGGGCAGCGCGACCAGAAACCGCGCGTGCATTTCCAGGTCCTGGATGAACGGCAGTTTGACTCCCGACCAGGCCTTGCCGTCGATCACCGACAGGAGCAGGAGGGGCAGCCAGGCGATCACCGTGATGCAGGCAATCCTCCGCCGGAGGAGTTCGAGGGCAGGCG
>JBGAPN010000093.1:0-14462 GCA_044221235.1 Limisphaerales bacterium | reverse complement strand
ACTCCGGGCATTGACGTAGTCCCCCGCCTTTCCGGGATACAGATCGGTAATCGGGTTTTCACGTCCGGGATAAATGATGGTCCCTGCGTGTTGGCCTGGCAGGAAGGCGGAATCCCAGTTCTTGGGGCCGTTGGACGCGAAACCCCGGTGATCGGGCAACACTACGAACGCCGGCAGGTTCTCATTCATCGAGCCCAGGCCGTAACTGACCCAGGAGCCCATCCCGGGGAATCCGGGCAACTGGAATCCGGTGGCCTGGAGATAAGTGGCCTGGCTGTGGACACCGGTCTTACCCACAAGATTATGAACAAACGCCATGTCGTCGACCACTTGGCCCAGGTCCGAGACCGTTTCGCCCAGCATTTTGCCGCACTGCCCGTACGGTTTGAATTCCCAGACGGGCTTCATCCAGGGGCCGAGCCCGTCCTGAAACGCTTCGACGTGTTCCCCAAAATCACTCTTCTGTCCGTCCCGCTTCACCAGCTCGGGCTTGAAGTCAAACAGGTCAATATGGCTGGCAGCGCCGCCCATGAACATCTGGATGACCCGTTTGGCCCTTGGGGGACGCTGCGGAAACCCGGGCAGTGGCTGGGAGGGATCCAATCGAGCGGCATTCGCCAAAAGTCCCTCTCCCTGGAGGATCCCGGCCAGGGCAATGCCTCCGAGTCCGCCACCGGATCTCCAGAGGAAATCCCGGCGCGAATGGGGTGCACCGCCGGGTGGGTGCGGGACTTGGTGCCAAGGGGACAGGTTCATGATCGAATTCGGATTCCGACTCAGTCGACAAACGAAAACTCGTTCAGGTTCAGGAGCAGCCGGCAATAGTTGGTTAAACCGAAGGAACGGGCGTATTCCGCCAACGTTTGCTCTTCCGACGGCGTGGGAGACCTTCCCAAGGCCACTTCGTGACCTCTCCGCACCTGGGAGACAAGATCCCCGCCGCCACCTTCCAACCGCTCTGCGAAGTGTTTCGACATGGTGAGCATCAGGGAATTGTTGAGCAGGGAGAGCGCCTGGAGGGGCGATAGGCTTTCGTTGCGACGGCCGACTTGCATCGACGGATCCGCACAGTCGAGCACCGTCATGAAGGGCTGCTGCTGCGACCGGACGATGAAACGGTAGATGGAGCGGCGGTGGGACTTCGGGTCCTCCGGATCATGGAGGTGATACTCGTAATGGGGCGAGTGCTCCGGGTGCTCGACCACAAAATCCTGGAAACTGGGACCGCCCATGGAGAGGTTCAATCGGCCCGCAACGGCCAGGACCGCGTCCCGTATCGATTCCGCTTCGAGTTTTCGGCGGTTCTGCCGCCAGAGGTACCGGTTGTCGGAGTCCTCAGCCACCGCGCGCGGTTCGTCCGATCCGGTGGAGCGCTGCCGATAGGTTTGGCTCGTAACAATGAGTTTGTGGAGGGTTTTGAGCGATTGCCCGCCGTCCCTGAATTCCACCGCCAGCCAGTCCAACAACTCCGGGTGGGTGGGAATCCCGCCCATCCTTCCGAAATCATTCGGCGTATCCACCAACCCGCGTCCAAAATGGTATTGCCAGACCCGATTGACGATTGAGCGCCAGGTGAGTGGATTTTCGGGTCGTGTCAGCCAGAGCGCCAGGGCAGCCCGCCGGTCGCCTTCCGTGTGCCCCGCCGGCAGATCGAACTGGGACGGCAGTCCGGAAAGGCACGACAGCGTTCCCGGTCCCACTTCCTCGCCCGGCTTGAGGACATTCCCCCGATTCAGAATGTGAATGGGGCGAGGCTTTCCGCCATTGGAGCCGGTCCCTGAGAAGGCGCCCGACCCTTTGTGGACGGCGCCAATGTATACCGTGCCTGGAGTCGGCAGTGCGGCCAGCGCCTTTTGAGTCTCTTGCGAGGCACGTTCTGCAGTCGCCAAGGCGGCCGCGTCGTCAGGCGTGGTCGCCCGAGCCAGGAGATTGGTCCGTTCACGCTGCAGATCCGAACCGGTCTTCAGCGATGCCAGGGTGACCCCAGGGTGCCAGCCGTCCGTGAGGTTCACCTTCTGCCAGCGCACCGGGGCTTCCACCGAATCAAGGGCGGTGACCGGGGCCCCAGTGGCGACATTTCTGCCGTCGGCGGTCAGTGCACTCACTTCTGCGAGCGCAAAAATGAAGTCATCCTGACGGGGTGCCAGACGGGTGGCGGTGACCCGGATGTAGCGAGCCGACTTTCCGCCAACATCGACACTCTGGGCCTTGAGCTTCGGGTTCGGCACGTCCGACTGCGTCGAATCCCCGACCCGATGGACACCCTGTCCAAATTCAGGGTCGTCCGAGATCTCGACCTTGTAGCGCAGGGGAAAGCCGAATCCTTCACCAATCCCGTTGAAATCATCTTTGCACGGATGCAGCACGATGCTGCCCAGCGGAACACTGCGGCCCAGGTCGACCTGGACCCACTTGGCGACGTCCTGCTGTTTCTCGATGGCGCTGTGGTATCCATAGGCGTCGCTTTCCGAGCCGGACTTGGGGATCGCGGCGAGTCGCCTGTCGAGCTCCACCAAGGCGTCCCCAGCCCGGGCTTTGATTCGCTGGTCGATCTCCGACCGCCGCAGGCTCCAGGACGCCAGTTCGCCCTCCAGCGCCTTGCGCTGGCGTGCGATGTCCGGATCGATGTCGTATTTCTTGTCCGCCCGGTCGACGGCGGCAAATACCGCCTGCAGACGATAGTAGTCTTCCTGGGAAATGGGGTCGAATTTGTGGTTATGGCACTGGGCGCATTGGATGGTCAGGCTGTTGAAGGTCTGGATGGTGTTCGCCACCATGTCATCGCGGTCCAGGTGCCGGGCTACCTTCCCGTCGATCTTGGTTTCCGGAACTTCAGCATGGCCGATCAGGTCCCAGGGGCCCGCCGCAATGAAACCCAGGGCCTCAAATCCGTCCCGGGTTCCGGGAAAGAGCACGTCGCCCGCGACCTGTTCCTGGACAAACCGGGAATAGGGCTTGTCCTCATTGAAACTCCGAATGACGTAATCACGGTACGGCCAGGCATTCGGCCGCGGCTGATCCTTGTCGTAGCCGTGGGTTTCGCCGTAGTGGACCACGTCCAGCCAATGCCGGGCCCAACGTTCGCCGTATCGGGGCGAGGCCAGCAATTCGTCCACCAGCCGTTCGTACGCATCGGGCCGGGAATCGCCGACAAAGGCGCTGATCGCCTCGGGCGTTGGCGGAAGCCCGATGAGATCGAAATACAGCCTTCGGATCAGGGTCCGTCGATCTGCCTGCGGCGTCCGATGGAATCCCCTTTCCATCAGTGTGGAAGCCACAAAGGCATCGATGGGATTCGCCTCCGCCGCTGTTTCTCCTTCCTGGGTTGGAATGACGGGTCGGGAAAGTGGCGCCAGCGACCACCAAGGGTTCGTGGCTGCGACCCCGTTCGCCTTCCTGCCCGTTTCTGACTTGGGCGATGGTTCCGCCGCCAGGCCGCTCCCGAGGGTGGCGACAACCGCCGAGGTCATCAGCATCCGGCGAACCCATGTGGCGCCTGTCGAAGTCATCCGGGTGAGAACGGACGTAGGGCGCGGACGGATCCCGACATGGGTCTGGCACGTCATGCCGGCTGGTTCAAAGGACGCCATGTAGACTTCGGGAAATGTTGACGGGATTTCTAGCAGACCGAATTCAGGGCGGACACAGGAAATCCGGGCACAGGGCCGAAATCCAAGGGTTGACGAAGCGTGAGTCACGCCGCGGGGACTTCAACCAGGGCAGGTCCTGTCTCCAGGCAGAACGCAAGACGGACAACGCTGCGAGCCGGTCGACCGATGCAGACCGGGGGGCTCACGATGGAATTCATCGACCTGTCGGCGATCGGCCGAGGTCAGTCTTGGGATCGAACGCGGACGCGTTCCTCCCATGCGGACTTCAGACCGTAGACGTCCAGGACTTCAAACGTCACCGGACCGCCTTTCACCCCGACCGAGACCGATGTATCGCCCGGCTTGGGCTGGAATGGCATGGGCACATAGGTCAGGCCGCCGCTGGTGAAGACCTCGAGGCCGGTGCGGTCGCAATACACGACCAGATCCTGGAGCCCATTCCGGAGCGGAGCCGGTACCCGGTGCTCGTTGACGACCAGTTCCTGCGTCCGGGTGTCAAACCGGATCGTGGCGCCACGGACCTGAAAAAGGGTTTCCTCCGCCGTTCCGGGATTGAAGCGGGCGCGCAATTCCAACAACTCGCCGCCCGCTGCGGCCAATGGATTGGCCCCGCCCGGTTGCAGGACCGTTCCACCATACCTTTTCTCCGAGACCCGAAGTGCTTCCAATTCCCGGGCAGGGCTGAACGTTAGGCGCGGCCCTTCCGGGGTGGAGATGAGTCGGAGTTCCAATGGAACGGTCATTGACTGGTTGAACGGCATTCCCTTCGTCTCGGTTTGGAACCAGCCGATCTGGATTCGCCGACCGTCGGACTTGGGGATGTCGCTGAAGGTCTGCGCCGCATAGAAGCCACGGCCGCGATGCCCGGGCAGCTTGCTTTGCTCCGGCATGAACCGGGTACCGTCGAAGGTGCCGACGGCATACTCGCTGTTCGCGGCTGTCAGCACCCATTTCCGGTTGGCCGGATTCCCATCCACCGGGAGCTCGAAGAAGTCCGGGCACTCAAACAGATAGGGTTTTCCTGCGGGGTCACCGTCGGTGACGCTCGCCAGCGTCCAGTCCCGAAGGTTGGGTGAGGTGAAGAAATGGATGGTGTGCTGGCCGGCCGGTTTCTCCACGTACAGAACCATCACCCAACGCCGTGTCGGTTCGTTCCAAAACACCTTCGGATCCCGATTCCCGCCAGTAACCTGCTTTAGGATCGGGTTGCCGGGATATTTGGTAAACGTTCGTCCATCCGTGCTTGAAGCGATGCACTGGACCGTGGGGTCCCCGGCGGCGGTGTAGATCAGCACGATCGGCGGTTTCCCGTCCTGACCCAGACCGCTGGTGTTGTTCCAGTCCACCACCGCGCTGCCGCTGAACATTGGGCCCAGCGTGTCGGGCATCAGGGAATCCCCCAATTCCTGCCAATGGACCATGTCGGGGCTGACGGCGTGCCCCCAGTGCATGTTGCCCCAGCCCCAGCCGTACGGGTTGTGCTGGAAGAACAGATGGTACTCTCCGTCCTTGTAGACCATCCCGTTGGGGTCGTTGTTCCAGCCGCGCCTTGGGGAGAAATGGAACTGGCCGCGCAAGGGTTCCAGGTAGAGGTCTTTGGCCTGCTTCAGGGAGTCCGCCGGTTCAATGGATGAAAGGGCCTGGGAATCCTCCGGCAGCTTGTCCACGACCAGCGCCAGTTTTCGGCCGCGCCAGGCGCTGACGTCCATGGGCGCCCACCAGTCGGGTGTCCCGTCAGCCAGCGCCATGTCGTTACGGACGGCCACCGTTCCATCCACCAGCAACGTCACCTTCCGTGTGGGGTTCCCATTCTTAATCGGTAGATTCAGGTAGCGGAACTCCCCGGTGAATTCGCGCTGGGCATCCCGAATCAGGCCCGGAGGACGGCGGTCGGATTGGACAATCTGGTCGACATTCAGGTGCCCCCATCCTCCGGTGGCGTCGTCCACGATGCGAAGGGTGGCGGTCTTTCCCAGGAGCTCGGACACCTCCCAGGAGTCCGGGGCGAGGGCTTCGCTGCCTCCCGACTGTTGGTTGGGTCCGGTGGCGGTACGAACCACCCGGCCGTCGACGAGGAGTTGAAGGGCGAGCTTCTCCTCGTTCTTCCCTCCGCCAATAAGGAAGCCGATATATGGCCGTTCGATTTTGAATTCCGGTGAGGTGAGCGTTCCCCGGGAATCGTCACCCTTGAAAAAGGTGTTGACCAGACCCTTGCCCTTGAAACCGCTGACCGCCATCTGACCTGGCAGGGTTCCCTGTGCCGGGCCTGGGCCGAATGCCTCTCCGGATGCCTTCCAGCGTCCGTAGTCAGCACCTTCGAAATCGGCGACCAGGATGTCTTCGGCTCCGTACAGGCGACATGCGGCCAGCGCGAGAAGGGCGACGGCGAGAATGGAGTTCATGAATGATGGGAGCATTGAAGCATTGGGCAGCACCCGGGGACATTCCGGGGAGGGTGATTGACGGATGATTCGGAGCCTTGGACCGCCGACGGTTGCCTGCCTTGTGACATGCGGCCAGAAATAGTTGCGAACCGGGCCTCGGGAACCCGCCGCTCCCGGCAAACTTCCCCATGGAGACTGCGGCGATGAATTCCGGCCGTCGACCACCGGGCCCGCATCACGACAAATCTCCACTCACGGCCTGCGCCGGCAGCGGCAGAGCGCAGTGACCATGAAGAATGGGAGGAGGACCCCAATCCTGGGCGATACTTCCGGGGCGGCGGTGATCGTGTCGTCTCCAGTGACGGACCACGGGCCAACCGAAGCCCCCAGCGGGATGACAAACGAGGCGAACCGGCCCTGGAAGTAGGCGGACTGGCCGCCGTGGAGGCTTGAGTCCGTGAAGTCCGAGAGCTGGAGCATATAGGGGTGAAAGCCGATCCGCCCTTTGCTGAAGGCAAGGTACCCGTCCGGATTGTTGACGGTCAGCGCGTGGCCAGCTGGGTCAAATTGCAGTTGGGACGCGAGCAACTGGCTGTTGCCTGGAACGAAAAGATCCTGGGTGATTTGTTCGACCGTGATGTCCCAGTTGGTGATATCCGACGGTGCCAGATTCCCCAGGGTGCCTTGGGTCCAGAGCGTGCCCGACAGGACTGCACCGCCGGGGAATGTTTGCGGTTCCAAGGTGAATTTTCGCTCACCCGCAGAAGAAGAGTGGGCGACGACATACTCCGTTCCGTCAGGTTGCGACAGTGGCAGGAAATCGAAGCTGGAACCCGCCAAGTAAAAGGCCTCGCCACCAGAAATGCCTCCGGCGGAAAAATTGGCCACTGCGACGCCGAAATCTCTCCAGGGACTCCGTGATCGAAAAAACAAGGAACCGCCATCCGAGATCCCATCGGGAGACGTCGGGACCTGGAGATCCATTCCGTTGACGGTGAGCGAGCCGGACGAGAAGTTGGCCGTGTTGGACGGCGTGTAATGGGCCAGCAGTTCGACGGTGGTCACGGATAGGGACCAATCCGTGATGGTGGAGGTTCCCGGGAGGGTGGTGATGGTTCCGCTGGCCACGATGCGGTATCCAGGGTCATTCACGAATTCAATCGGCCGGATCTCAAAGAGGTCTGCCCGGGCCGGTCCTGCGATCAGGAGTGACATCAACCCCAAGAGAGGAGTTGCGGGGAAGACGAGAGGTCCAGCATGGGTTCGGCTTGGTTTCCGGCATGTGGCTCGCTCCAGTTTCGGGAATATCCCATGGGCTTCACCAGCGTGCGACGCATCGGAATCGAGGGAGTGTCCTTCGGTTTGATTCGGATTCAGCGGATGGAGTGGAGTCATGACAAATATGGGGTGGTGGGAACGAATTTAGGCCGTCCGAATGGACGAGACAAAATCGGAACTCTTCCCATTTTCCGAGCAGGAGAGGTGCCACCGGAGAATGGACCGGGATGAGCTATCCGGTCGGCAACATTGCGGCAACCTCCTTGCCGGATGTGGTCCGGAAACGGAAACAACTGGTCCGGCCGTGGCGCCGGGAATGTGAACGGGGTGCCGCAATCTCCGAGACGTGCCGAGTTTCGCCTTGTCTCCCGGTCGCCCGGCACCCAGAAGTGTCCCATGTTGCTTCCACGTGAATGCCGGGCCTGGACCTATGGATTGGCACTGACCGCGTTGTTTGCCGGTCTCCGGGCGATGGCGGCGGATGGAAACGGATCCGATCCACGATCGGCGGCCAACGGCGATTTCGTGGTCGGGCCTGAATACCATGTGGACCCCGATCTGACCGACCTGGGCAATCCCAAGGGCCACCTCTACGAATTTAAGATGCGGCTGGCCGACAGTCGGATCTTCCGCGGAGACGATTCAACATTGGAGCCTGCCCGTCGGCCGGTCCGCACCGAACGGAAGATTTTTGTCTACGTTCCCGCCGCCTATCAGGATGGCACCCAGGCTCCCGTGTTGGTCATTCATGACGGTCCGGGACAGTTGAACCTGGTGCGCAACGCGCTCGACAACCTGACGATTTCCAAGGACCCGGAACGGCGCCTGCCCGCGTTCATCGCCGTCGCAGTGGAGAACGGAGGCAGTGACAGCAAGGGAAGCGAACGTGGACTCGAATATGACACAATGTCGGATCGGCTCGCCCGGTTCATTAACGACGAAGTCTTTCCGGCGGTATTGAAGGATCCACAGATTCGAGCCGCCTATCCTCATCTGGCGTTCACCAACGATCCGTGGGGGCGGGCCGTGATGGGATGCAGTTCAGGCGGTGCCGCGGCCCTCTCAATGGGTTGGTTCCGGCCCGACCTGTTCCGACGGATCATCGCGTATTCGGGGACATTCGTGGACCAACAGGACGATGATGCACCCGAAGAGGTGAAGTATCCGCTGGGGGCGTGGGAGTATCACTCCGGAATGAAGTTGATTGAGACCAGCGAAAAGAAGCCGCTGCGACTCGTCACCCATGTGTCCGACCGGGACAACGGGGCGCAGGCGCCGGAGAACGGGTATCACAACTGGGTGATGGCCGGTCAGCGAACGGCAGCGGCACTGAAGGCCAAGGGCTACGACTACCGGTTTGTCTTCAGCCTGGATTCGGGCCACTGCGATGGCCGGGTGTTTCAGCAGACCGTTGCCGATGTTCTGGTTTGGCTGTGGCGGGGATATCCGGGAGGCGCCAAGTGAGTGGGGAATGTTGAGACACTTCCCCCTGATCGATCCACTGCGATGAAGGCCTATCTTCTGACCACCAGCGTCCTGTTTGGCCTGATTACGCTGGCCCACCTTTGGCGCATCGCCGCCGAAACCTCGCGTCTGTTTTCTGAACCCGACTTCCTCTGCCTGACCGTTCTGGCGGCCGGAATGTGTAGTTGGGGAATCGTGCTCGTCCGCCGTTTGCCCCGGAAGTAGACGGGTCAGGGACGGCGCAGCCGGTAGAACCCGGAAGCGTCCGACCGGGGCGCGATGGTCAGGTTGAAGGCACCCGCGGGAACCGTATTGGTTTGCACCGGTTGCCACTGGATCGGAGACGACAGGTGTCCGGTCACATCCACGGCCACCGGCCCGGCGAGGTCGATCGAGCCCTTGAGGGAGACTTCACCGGAGGCAGACATCGTCATGCCGATCAGGACGGGCGTCGGATTTCCCACGGGGTCCGGCTCCATCGAACTCGACAATGGAATGCCGGTGTTCATGAGACGGAGGTCGATGTCGTCGGATGACTCGCAGGAAATGGGTTTCTGTTCCGCCGCCCAATCGGAGAGAATCTGGTAATCCTTGTCCCAAAAGAGATGCCGGCGTCCATCTTCAAGGGTCAGTTCGGCTTCGTCACCGGAGTCCATCGCCAGCGCCACCGAATTGTCGGCGTAGAGGTGCAGCACATCGGTGCCTCCGGGTTTCGGGCCGATGCGATAGGCGCCCCACGAATCATCCACCTGGACCGTGGTCCCAGGGTAAAAGGGACCGGCGAAGTAATTCTTGAAACGAACCAGGACGCGGCCGGTGGGAAAGAAATGCCATTCCCGCGTGTTGACCACGGCCACGGCTTTGATCACGCCCGAAACATTAAAGTAGACAAATCCGGGGATCAGGCGCCGGTAGAGCCGGTATTGGGTCAACACCGTCGGATCCTGGAACAGGCGACCAGGAAGCGGGTCCGGCGGAATGTCGCCAACGGGAATTTGCACCGAGGTTAGATCCCGCGGTCCAACGGTGACCCGGTTGAGCCACAGGGCGTCGACCCCTTCGCGCGCATCGTCCGCGGCGAAGGACGCGGCGATGGCCTCGTGGGCTTCTCCCAGGTGAACCGAATAGGTGGCTGTGGGGCCGAGCCCTCCGTGGATTGTCAGGGTGTCCCCGTAGAAATCGAGCTCGGCGGTCCGCACCGGCGAGTATCGGGAATCCAAAACGAGAGTTCGCGACGCCAGATTGACCTGATAGAGGCCGAAATCCCGGGACATCGTCTGGGAGCATCGGTCCAGGCGGAACTGGCCGTCGTCTCGGAACACGAGATCCGTCGATAATCCCGGAAGGTACGAAGTCCAGCGGCCGAGAAGGATTCCGAGTTCACCCTTCAATGATTGCGGGTCCACGGTCTTCTCAATGACCTCCGCGTCCGACCCGGGAATTTTTCGGGCGATCACCATTCGGGAAAAGTCGCCGGCGACAAACAGGTCGCCATCGTACAGGTCGATCTCGAACCCGCGTGCATTGCCGAGGCCGGTGTAGGGGGCCAGGGTGAGTTTGGAGGCATTCAAGGAGTATTGACCCCGTTCCACCTGGCCTGGCACCCGATTCGCCCCGGCCATGAAGAGGTATCGGCCGTCAGGTCGGAGGGTCAGTTCCATCCACCCGAGCGGATCGTTTACCTCCCACCGCCCCAGATGCCACCCTTCGGTATTCCGAATCGCCTGCGCCTGCCGGCTCTTGTCCAGGACGGCGACATCGCTTCCCGACTTTTTCCGCGCGATGTAAACGGATTGGGATAATGCACCCAGGTTGATGAACTGGAGTTCCCCGTCGTAATAATCGAGTTCGCGGGTTTGGGAGGCTTTTCCGAACTCCCCGTTGCTTCGGGCATACGGATCCTGACCGGCGAAGGGGTCCAGTCGAATGCGCCGGGATTCGAGGCTGTACCGGCCTCGGACGATTCCGTTGAGAAACTCGGTGGAGTTCACCGCGCTGTAATGTCCGTCCGGCCGGAGGGTGAGATCCACGGAGAGAAACGGATCCCGGATCTCCCAAACACCCACCTGCCATTGGGCCTGTGCCAGGAACAAATCGGCCTCGGCGGCCTTGGTGCGGACATCGGCCCCAGATCCAGCCATCTTGGAGTAGCGCGTCGCGTCGCCGGAGAGTTCCTCCTGGCGGACCAACGTCAGAAAGTCGCCGTAATAATCCAGTTCGTAGGCGGCCTCCACGCCGCTGTAAGGCCGCAGCACGAGTTGGGATCCATCAATCGAGTATCGTCCCCGTCTCACATCGGGTGGGAACGGGCCGCCAGCAGGAGTGCGGGTGAAAACATAATAGCCGCCCGGTCGGAAGAGGAATTCATCGGTTCCGCCGGAATCGTCCGAAAGTGTCCACCGTCCGATCGGATCCTTCGCCACCGTCTCTGCTGCCTGGACCCGTTGCCTCGAACCGGGGTTAAACTGGTAGGTTTCGGTGAGTGAGAATTCAGTCCGAGTCAGCGAGAGGGTTGTTCCATTGAACTCGAAGTCATAGGGGCGCTCCATCGGATCCCCAAGATACTCGTAGGGCCGAAGGATGACCGAGGTTCCCGAGACGTCGTAACGGCCGCCTTCTGCGAAGTGGAAGTCCAGTACCGGATCCGTGCTCCACGTGTCCTTTTGGTAGCGCCCGTCGGAGCGAAAGGTCAGTTCCGTCACCTGAATTCCCTCGTCGAAGGTCCAGATGCCGATAAACCGCTCGTCGCTCCGGCCTGTGAATGGCAGGAGCAGGACCAGGATAAAGGACCCAAGGAGGGACGCTCTGAGGTAAGTTGAAATTGATTTCACGGGGACGGTCGTGGCGTTCGCCGCTCGCAACCTGACAGCCGAGCCCGTGACCTGCCATGCGCCGAAAGGTCCAATGGCTCCGTTTCAATCCTCTGGGAAGAGGATTGAACTCTCGGGGCCAGGATGGATTGCGCTATTCCAGATCTGCGACGGCCACTCGATACATCCGTGCCGTCGCTTCCGAATCCGTTGGACCCACAGTGAACGTCGACGATTCACCGTCGCCAGCGACCTTGCCGCCCACCGGAGTCCATTGGATCATGTCCTCTGAGGCCTCGATCACGTAGGAAACTCCACGCCGGGATCGCCAGTGAATCTGAATGCCCCCCTCTGGGTTCCGGTCAGGACTGGCAATTTGCAGCCGGGATAACGCGTCACGCGGATTGGTTCCGGCAAGGAACTCCGCCGTGTTGTTCATGCCGTCCTGATCCGTGTCGATGCCTTGGTCGTCCACCCCCACGACGTAGGGCGTGTTGCCTCCCTCCTCGAAATCCGGAATGCCGTCACCATCCGAGTCGGTGGAGATGACACGGATGCAGTGGTTGTAGGTGTCGGCCACATAGACGTTCCCGCGGGATCCCACGCACAGGCCGTTGGCGACATTGAAACGCGCCAGGGCACCCGGACCATTGCGAAAACCCAGGATGCCAGAACCGGCAAGGGTTGTGACCGAATCGTTGGTGCCGATTCTGCGGACCCTGGACCAATCCGAAACCAACAACCCGCCCTCAGGGGCGGCGGCGACGTCCAGTGGACCTTCGTATTGGGCCTCCAGACGCGGGCCGTCCGAAAACCCCTCGGGACCTCCGCTGTAGTCCTCCACCAGGACGTCCGGGATGATCCGGACGATGCGTTTGAGAGTCGAAGCGAAGACGATTCCGTTCGGGTCAACCGCGATCCCGATGGGAGGACTCCATCCCTCAAAAGGCCCGGCGTTCTGGGATCCGGCAACCGTGTGGCCGACTTCGTAACCGGTCACCATGGTCACCAGGGCCCAGTTGCCGACGAACAGGCGACCCGCGGCGTCGATGTCGATCTGTGTAATGCCCGGCAGGAAATGCGGTTCCCGGACGGTGGCGTAGGTTGAAACGATCCCGTCAGGACTGATTTTCCGGATACGATGGCTGTTGTTTCGATCGGCCACGTACAGATTCCCCTGTCCGTCCCCACAGATGCTGGTGGGTCCGTTGAACTGGGCTTGTGCGGCGGGTCCCTCCACAAATCCAGCTTCACCGGTGCCGGCGACATCCACCACGTCACCCGACGGAAGGATTTTCCGGATCTTGTGATTGCCGGTGTCGGCGACAACGAGTTCGCCGCTGCTGGGATTAAACCAGACGCCTTCGGGCGCATTGAAGGCGGCCGCGGTACGAAAACCGTTGGCGGCTCCTGCCTGGCCGGTGCCAGCCAGGGTCCAGACCACCGTGGATTCCCGGACGATGCGGTTATAGCGGACCACCTGGACCGCGCTGTTGTTGTAACCGGACTTCAGCCCAACCGCGGACAATGTCAGGTTGCCGGAAAGGGTCAGCGGGCCGGTGTAGAGCGAAGAGCCGGCACCCGGTGTCGACCCATCCAGCGTGTATCGAATCTCCGTGCCTGGAGTGGGGCTGGTGATGGTGACCACGGTTTGGTTCGTGATCGGTCCTGACGGAGGGGAGAACTCCGGCGTAGCGACCGTCACCAACTCGAAGAAGTGGGAAGCGATCCAACTGGGACCATACCGTTCGTGGAGCGCGATGGCCTTCACCCAGGTGTTTCCCTGGATGGGAAACGCACCGGAGTAGAGCGGTGACTGGGCGGTGGGATCCGATCCGTCCAACGTGTAGTGGATCCTCGCATCCGGCGTCGCACAGGATATCGACACCGGGGTTCCGTTGGTCACGGGATCCTGGGGCGCCTGAAGTTCCGGCGTGGCAGCCAGCGCAAGGTCGTAAGACACGGTGACGACCTCGCTCGCATCGAAGCCGGCCCGAAAGGCCCGTACATTCAGGGTCGACCCGCCGTCCACGAGGATCGGGCCGACATAGGCCGGCGCCGACGTGTCGGGGATGGATCCGTCCAGCGTGTATCGAATGGTGGCTTCGGGGGTGGAGGAAACCAGGGTGACCGATGTTCCTCTTGCAATGGGTCCGGAGGCCGGCGAGACCACGGGGCTGGCTACTTTAGCCGTGTATCGTCCCGCGGTGATCGGGCTGGGAAGCAGGTCGTCCCGGAATCCGCGAACCTGGAGAAGGGTGTCGATGGTGACCGTCAGACTGCCGCCGGAGGGAACCATTGGGTCGACTTCGGAGGGCTCGCGCCCGTCGGTGGTGAAATGCAGGGCGGCTCCAGGTGTGGCGCAGGTGACGAGGACGGTATTGGAGCTGATGATTCCGCCCCGCGGGTTGAGTGTCGGCGCGGCAACCTGATGGGAGTCCTGGATCCGGAAGATCCGGCCGCCCAGATACTCCGCGACATACAGGTCGCCGTTCTCGCCCTGGCCGAAGGTGCTATTGGTGACGGCTCCCAGAGCGACCTGGGCGGACTGCCAGCCGGATTCCGTACGGCGGAGGGCCCAATAGCGGGACGTCAGGTAATCGCTGTAGAAATAGAGCCCGTTCATGCGCGGTTCATCCGGTCCACGGTAGACGTAACCGCCGATGACCGATCCTCCCTCGGTTCGTCCGTACCAGGCGACCGGGTCCGTAAACACGGTTCCGGGCGGAAGCTCCGGCGGCACCATGAATTCCGCAGGGCCTTCCCGGACCCGCCACCCGTAGTTTTCGCCTCCTTTAGATGCCGCCGGCTGGAAATTAATCTCTTCGAACCGCCGTTCCCCAACATCACCGATGAAGAGGTCGCCGGTCAGCCGATCGAAGGAGAACCGCCAGGGGTTGCGCAGACCCAGGGCC
>JBGAPN010000092.1:0-14474 GCA_044221235.1 Limisphaerales bacterium | reverse complement strand
GGGGGCAGCTCCTCAATTCCACAAACGGTGCGGATTGGAAACCCCAGTCTGTGCCTTCCCCCGGCACAGACCGGCTTACGGCTGTAGCCCATGGTGACGGGCAGTGGCTCGTGGGCACGGAGAGCGGGGGCCTGATCACGTCGGTGGACTCCAGACGCTGGGCGTGGCTGCCGCCGACCTTGCCCGGACAGGTTTCGCAGTTGGTTTTTGGCAATAGGGCATTTGTGGCCACCGTGAACGGCACCCTCTGGTCCACCACCAATCTCTTCGATTGGACCGCTTCTGTCCTTGGTGCCCCTGCAAACAGCCGCCTGCTGGCATTTGGAGGCGGGCATTTTCTCGCACAACTCGCGGCAGCAAACGGCGGAAATCTCCTGGTCTCCACCACCGGTTCCGATTGGACCCCCATTCCCAACCCGGCAGCCTCCGACCTCTACCGTGCGGTTTATGGGGAAGGCCAGTTCCTGGTGGTCGATATTCAGCACCGGAGCTTCCGATCGTCGGACCTTGTACATTGGGAGGTGGCCGGGACGTTGTCCGGACCGCGCATCTCAGCGTTGGCGTATGGGAATGGCTTATTCGCCGCGGGGAGCGGCGGACAACCCGAACTCTCTTCGCACGCGACCCTATGGAGCCATACGGCCTCCGCAGGCACCCGACCCATTTGGGGACTCGCCTTTGGTCGGGATTCATTTATCGCCGTGAGTGCCGGTGGTGCCATCCTCCAGTCCGGAGTTCCCGTCACGTTGCACGCCATCGCCCCCGGTCGCCTCTATCTCGCCGGTCCTGGTGGAGCCGACTGTCGCGTGGAGGTTCGCGAGGCGCTCTTGGACACCTCAGGTTGGGCACCAGCAGGGGAAGTGAACTTGAAGCAGGAACCCATTCTTTGGACGGATCCCCAGCCTGAAAGCTCATCCTCCCGACTCTATCGAGTGGTCGTGGATTAACCACGACGGATGACCCGGGCCCCAATAGTCACGGGCCTCAATAGGCAGGTGGTAAGCGTGGCCTGTCACCGTGGCTTGCAGACCGAGAATTGGGTCCACGGTGAGTTCCCCACCGCGGATATCCGGCGAATTGGTTTGCTTTCCAAGCCCTGCAAAACAGGGTCTGAACCAGAATGGAACTGGAATGAGAATCACGGCGCGCGCGTTGGCCGAGCAACTGAAGGGCGAGGTCGAAGGCGACGGGAGCCTCGAATTGACCGGGGTGGCGTCTCTCTCCAACGCCGGCGTGAGCGATCTCACCTTTGCCGACAACGCAGAGAGCCTCGTACACGCTGCCAGTAGCAAGGCGTCGGTGGTTTTAGTTGGCCGAAACGCGCCGAGCAGCACCAAGACCTTGATCCGGGTCAACCATTGTCGTGAGGCCTTCGCGATGGCCATGATGATCTTCCATCCGCTTCCGAAGTATGCTCCGGGGATCGCGCCATCCGCCCGGATTGGTGAAGGGGTGATCCTCGGTCGCGACGTCCACATCGGGCACAATGTCGTGCTGGAGGATCAAGTCCGCCTGGGGGACCAGTCCGTCATCCTTGCCAACAGCGTGATCGGCCAGGGTGTGGAACTGGGCTGCGGTTGCTTGGTCCATCCCAATGTGACCGTGTATCGCCACGTGCGGATCGGATCCCGGGTGATCGTCCATTCGGGCACCGTCATCGGCAGCGACGGGTTCGGCTATGTCCGACGGGCAACCGGTACGGTGAAGATGCCCCAGGTCGGTGGCGTGATCATCGAGGACGACGTCGAAATTGGCGCCAATGTCGCCATCGACCGGGCCATGCTGAACGACACGGTGATTGGTCGGGGCACCAAGATCGACAATCAGGTGCAGGTCGCCCACAACGTGGTGATCGGTCGCGACTGCCTGATCGCGGGCCAGACGGGCATTTCCGGCAGCGTCCAAATTGGCGACGGGGTGACGATGGCGGGCCGTGTGGGCG
Source organism: Limisphaerales bacterium (assembly GCA_044221235.1). Classification (GTDB taxonomy): domain Bacteria; phylum Verrucomicrobiota; class Verrucomicrobiia; order Limisphaerales; family UBA9464; genus UBA9464. Next base: position 12,532 of record JBGAPN010000092.1, on the reverse strand, counting down.
TGGTCGACCACGTCAAGATTGGCAGCCGAGCCGTCGTCGGCGCGGTCAGCCTGGTGACCAAGGACATCCCGGACGGCCAGGTGGTGTGGGGATCCCCCGCGAGGCCCGCCATGGAGGCCAAGCGGGAAGCAGCCGCACTGCGACGTCTTCCGGACGTGCTCAAATCCCTTCGGAGCTTTCTGCCGAAGCGGTCGACCGAAGGCAGCGCCTCCGCCGACAGAGGCGTCGCGCCGTTCCCTGTGGACTGACCTTTAGGGGCTCGACTTCAGGAACACGATCGCCAGCCGGCCGTCGGTCTTCCAGAGATCCCCGCCTCCGTTCCGTCCTTCGAGTTGCGGCTGGAAGTGGTCCTTCCACTCCACTTTCTCAACAAATCCGGCCTTCTGAAGTTCCTGGGCGATGCGGTCGCGCTCGGCATCCACATCGGGTCCGATGTGGTGGGTGATCTGACCGGTGGTGTAGCTCAGCCCCACCCGTTCGTCATAGGTGGCCGATCCGATCCAAACCGGGCGCCCATCCCGTTCCTGATTCCATCGCCAGAATCGCACATGGTGTCGCTGGCGGGGATTGTCGCCCACCGGTTGTTCAAAGGCGAGGTCCTGCTTGCGTCCGAAGAGGAACAGGCTGCTGACCGGCGCCTGGTCATCCGACCGCCGAAGCACCGAATCGACCGCGATTCTCAGGCTGCTTTCCAAGGTGATGGGATCGGCCGGATACCAGCCTGCCTTGATCATTCCCCGGATCAGGTTGGTCTCCGATCCCACGATGGCGAGGTTGATGGGGTCACCGGGAATGTCGTTGGCGGTCCGGCTGACCCGGGGTGCATCTGCCAAGTCCCCTTCCTTCTTTTCCTTGTGTGTCTCACCCACCCGCCAGGTCATGGGCAGGATGAAATAGGCCACCACAAGATACAGGCCAACAATGCTGGCCAGCCAGGTGAGGTGACGGCGGAACTTTCGCTCCGGCGGAACCGGTGGGGTTTCGGTCGGTGTGGACATGATGAATGGAATTGAGGGGGTCAAATAACCCCCAGAGGCGGCCGGGAATCAAGAGCCACTGAGAGAATGCGTCACCAATTCCTGGGCCTCCCGGACCAGCGTCTGCAGGTGGGCCTCGCTGCGGAAACTCTCGGCGTAAATCTTGTAGATGTTCTCCGTACCCGATGGCCGTGCGGCAAACCAACCGTTCGCCGTGGTCACTTTGAGGCCACCGATGGAGGCATTGTTGCCAGGGGCACGGGTCAGCTTCGCCGTGATTGGCTCTCCGGCCAGCTGGTCGGCCTTGACGGCTTCCGGCGACAGTTTCAGCAGACGCGCCTTCTGGTCCGGCGTCGCCGCCGCGTCGATGCGTGTGTAATACGGCGCACCAAATTCTGCGGCGAGCGCTTGATAGTGGCGACCCGGATCCTGGCCGGTCACGGCAGTGATTTCCGCCGCCAGCAGGTTCATGATGGGACCATCCTTGTCGGTGCTCCACACGGTTCCGTCCCGTCGCAGGAAACTCGCGCCGGCGCTTTCCTCGCCTCCGAAGCAAAACGATCCGTCGAACAGGCCGGGCGTAAACCATTTGAAACCCACGGGCACTTCGCAGAGCCGACGCCCCAATTTGGCCACCACCCGGTCAATCAGCCCGCTGCTCACCAGGGTCTTGCCCACCACCGCCGACATCGGCCATTGCGGACGATGAGTAAGCAGATACTGGATCGCCACGGCGAGGTAGTAGTTGGGGTTCATCAATCCCACCGACGGCGTCACGATGCCGTGCCGGTCCGAATCCGGATCATTTGCAAAGGCGACAGAATACTGGTCCTTTAAGCGAACCAGTGACGCCATGGCATACGGGCTGGAACAGTCCATTCGGATCTTGCCGTCGTGATCGACGGTCATGAATGAAAAGGTCGGGTCGAGCTTCCGGTTTACCACCTCAATTTGCAGCCCATAGATTCGGTTGATGGGTTCCCAGTACGGGAGGGCTGCCCCGCCCAGCGGATCCACGCCCAATTTGAGCCCCGCCCCCCGAATGGCGTCGAGATCGACCACGTTCTTGAGATCCTCAACATAGGGCAGGACGAAGTCCTGAACCTGTGTCGTGTCCGCCGTCAGAGCGCGCTCATAAGGCATCCGGCGCACGTCGGCATTGCCGGCTTGCAGCAGCTCATTGGCCCGGTCCTGGACCCACTTGGTCACATCGGTATCTGCCGGCCCGCCGTTGGTAGGATTATACTTGAAGCCCCCGTCTTCCGGAGGGTTGTGGGATGGGGTGATGACAATTCCGTCCGCCAACCCCGCTGAGCGTCCGCGATTATGGACGAGAATGGCCCGGGACACGACGGGCGTGGGCGTTACGCCATCGTCCCGCTGGATCCAAGCAGTGACCCCGTTAGCCGCGAGCACTTCCAGGGCGGAACGCTGAGCCGGTCCAGACAGCGCGTGGGTATCCTTACCCATGACGAGCGGGCCGGTGATTCCCTGTTGGCGCCGGTAATCACAGATGGCCTGGGCGATGGCAAGGATGTGAGCCTCGGTGAACGTGCCATTCAGGGACGTTCCCCGATGTCCGCTGGTTCCGAAACTGACCCGGGCATTGGGATCGTCCAGATCGGGTTTACGGGTGTAGTATTCCAGCTCCAACCGGCTTAAATCGACCAGCAATTCGCGGGGAGCGGGCTTACCCGCAAGGGGAGAGAGGGGCATGAGGCAAACGGGCTGCTTTCGTGAACCCGGTCCATCCGGGTCCCCCGCAGTATGGCGCGAGAGGCCCTCTGCTTGAAGCGGATTCCTCCGGAGCCCCTGTCCGGATCACACCTTCGAGATGACCTCCAGCAGGAATCCGGGTACCCGCCAAAACCGGCCTGGATGCTTCAATCCCTCCACAATCCAAAAACCCTCGTCGGACCGCACGGTCCGCACCTTATCCCCTGGCGCCAATCCTTCGGGCAATTCGAAGGACTGAGACCAACGGAAAGCGAGGGTCTCACAAACCTGATCGGGGTGGGTTGGGTGTTGGTCCCCCATTCAATCCCGACCGAGCAATGCCCGCGCCATTCTTCGTCAATCGGCCCTCACTCCAGCCCACCCTTCCCCCCAATGAAAAACGGCCGGGGAGAATCCAGAAAACTCTCCACCGGCCGCCCGAATCTTCGCCCGATCAGGCGAATTTGTTTTTTCGGTAGGCACCCATGGCCGGGGCCTCCGGATTCACCTCGGGACCAAAATAACGCAGGGTCACCAGGGGCTCAGTCTCACTGGTGTTCTCGAAGGTGATGCCCGCCTTGGCGCCGTCCTCGGTGCAGAAGTACTCGTCCTCGGTCAACTCGTGGAAGCGAATCAGCTTCGGGCTGTTCAGCGGGAGTCCATTGATCGTGCCCTTGCCCTGGACACAGATCAGGCCGTAGGCGCCGTTGTCCCGGAGGGTGACCTTGGCACCCGGGTCCACGGTCAGTTCCTTGGCCGTGAACAGCTGCTCGCCGTCCACCTTGCCGTACACGATCCAGCGGTCGACGAACCCTTCCTTGCGGGTATCGGCCACCGGAACGGGCTCAAGGTAGTGGTTGTCCTTGAAGCTCGGGTCGACGTTCTTGTCCCAGTCGAGTTGGTCGACGATAAAGTCGAGGTCCTGATGGTACTTCTTGGGCATGTCCTTCACCAGCAGGCTCCAGGGAACATAGCGTCCCTCAACCATACTCTGGTACATGCCAAAAACGTCGCTGCCCCATTGCGGCTCATATGTGCACAGGCTGCCCGGTGCATGGAGGATGCAGGGGTCGATCAGCCAGCCCGTTCCCGGCTTGAGGCGGTAGGCGCGGGAGAGATCCAGGATCCCGTTGTCGCCGCGGTTCCAATCTTCGAGGCATTTGCGGACCTGCGCCTTGGTGGTGCCGGGTTCGAGACCCATGAAAGTGTAGGGGAAATTGTTCCCCACGTTGTTGTGCTGCGGGGGGAAGTAATAGCTTTCGGGCTTCCCTTCCTGGCCGACCAGCTTGGCCTGCTTGGCCGACTGGTGCATGTGGTGCGGAATCGGACCCATGTTGTCGAAGAACTTGGAATACACGGGCCAGCGTCCGTACTTCTTCCAAATGACCTTGCCCACCAGGGCGGCTCCGCCGTCTTCCACCGCCTTGCGCAGGGTAAAGCGTTCGCCACCCACCACGACGTAGCTCAGGCCCTCGTCCGGGACCCGCCCCTCATTGGCAGCCTCGGTGGTAGAAGCGAACCAGCGCTCGTCGATGCCGCCACGATGGGCACCGTAAGCGTAGGTGTCGTCCGGATGCAGCTTGAGCCGCAATCCCGGCTGAAGGAACGAACGGGGCACCCACGCAGGTGCCAGGCGCAGCAGGCCTCCGGTGCGGGACAGTTCGGCGGCCACTTTCGAGGCCGTGTTGCCCTTGATGGTTTTAAGCTGGGTGACAGTGGTCATGGAACAGGATGAATCTTCGATCACCCGCAGCCCGGGCCGGCTCCGGTCGGGAAAAAGCCCCAACCACCCAAGCACGGCACGAACGCGGTGAGGGAAAGGTTAGCGACACCCCTTGGCATCCTGCCAACGGAAAAGGCGCGATTCCATCTTCCCCGTGCCGGACCCACCGGCGAACGACCCAAGTCCGACTCCACGAAACTCGCCGCCAGGGTCATTTTTCGCTTCCCAGTTAACCGTGTGGTGTAATACATACAGTCTATTGAACTTCCCCGGCAGTGCCCTGATTCCCATCGGAGCCCATTCCGCCCTGTCCAGGTCGGCATTTGGGAATCCACAGGCTGCCCGGGTTGGATGTGTCGACGCCATTCCCACTCCCACTCACCGCCTGAAATGAAGAGAATTCTCACCCACGCTCCACGGCATCCCGTTCGCCGCGGAGGGTTCACGCTGATCGAACTGCTGGTGGTGATTGCCATCATCGCCATCCTCGCCGGAATGCTCCTTCCGGCCCTTTCCAAGGCCAAGCTCAAGGCCACCGGGGCGGCCTGCCTGAGCAACCAGAAGCAGCTTGTCCTGGGATGGTTCATGTACTCGACTGACAACCGCGACGAACTGCTGCCCACGGCGGCACCCGGACTGCAACATCCCGGCGGCGGCTATTGGGCCGCACCCAGCCCCGATATCAGCAGCGGCATCTCGGTGGCGGTCGCCCAGGAGCGGGTCAAGACCGGCTACGAGAAGTCCATCATTTTCAAGTATTGCAGCGCGGTGGGCGCCATCCACTGCCCGGGAGATCTCCGAGCCAAGCGCAAGCCCGGCGCCGGATGGGCCTGGGACAGCTACTCCAAGTGTGACTCCATGGGGGGATACTACGATGACCGCTGGCGTCTGGGCTCCGGGTGGGCCGGCATCAAGCAGTTCACCAAGCACTCCTCCATCCCGGAACCCTCGATGTCGATGACCTTCATCGAAGAGTCGGATCCCCGGAACTATAACCTGGGAACCTGGGTAATCGACGTCAGTCCTCCGGGATGGGTGGACCCCTTCGCCATCTTCCACGGGGCGTTCAGCACCTTTGCCTTCGCCGATGCCCACTGTGAAGGCAAGCGATGGACCGACGCCAAGACCATCAAGGCCGCCACCGATTCCGCCCGAGGGGTCAGCAGCTTTTATTGGCAGGGGGCCGGTCCCAAGAACCCGGATTTCGTCTGGGTCTGGAACCGCTTCAAACACGAGGCCTGGAAACCCCTCCCTGGAACTTGATAAATCGGTCACGGGCAATTACGGCAGACTCGGGCGATCTCGCACCACCTACGGTCCCGGAGGAGTCCGCGGGAGAAGTACGACATCGCCGCGGATGGTTCCTCCTTTGAAGCGTCGTGGCTGAAATGAGTCAGCCCCGCCGAATGCCCGAGCGGCGGCAAACGTCTGCCTGGGATCAAAACGGGCTTTGGCATTGATTGGGAAAGGCATGCCGGCGAGATTCTCGTCATGATTCTCCCGGCCACCAGTGGACGAACCGGCGGCCAAGCCGGCCAAGGTGATACCCCGCCGACAACTCAACTCCGGACCGCATGAACGGCTGGAGTTTCAGCCTCATGAAATCGGCCGAATCGGCATGTCGGGGTGTCTGGGGCCTCCGAGCCCTGCGATGGGCTCTCCTGTCGGGACTTTCCCTCGGAAGTTTCTCCATCGGATTGGCGGCAGATTCGGCGGAGGACATTGCCTTCTTTGAAAACCGGATTCGCCCGGTCCTCGTTGAAAACTGCCACGCCTGCCACGGCGCCGATCCGGCCAAGCGTAAGGGCGGACTGCGGCTCGATACTCGGGACGGACTGGATCAGGGGGGCGATTCCGGCGCCGCTGTCGTTGCCGGGGACCCCGAGCGCAGCCGTCTGATTCGGGCCCTTCGCCAGACCGATCCCGACCTGCGCATGCCGCCGCCCAAGGAGGGCCGTCAACCCCTTCCCCCGGCCGTCGTGGCAGACTTCGCCCGCTGGGTTCAGCGCGGCGCCGTTTTTCCGGGCTCCGATTCCAGTGGAGGAAAGGGTGCGGCGTCCGACGCAGCGAAGCACTGGTCCTTCCAACCGGTTTCCAATCCCCCTGTTCCTGCCGTCCGGAACACCGCCTGGCCCCGCACCTCAGTCGACGCGTTCGTTCTGGCTTCCTTGGAGGCCCATGGCGTGCCTCCAGCGCCGCCAGCCGATCCCCGGATGTTGATCCGGCGCGTTTCCTACGATTTGACCGGACTTCCTCCGACGGCAGACGACGTGGAGGCCTTCGCCTCTGATCCTTCGCCGGATGCCTATGCCCGTGTGGTGGACCGGTTGTTGGAGTCGCCTCACTACGGCGAGCGATGGGCGCGTCACTGGCTCGACGTTGTGCGTTACGCGGACACGGCCGGCGAGACCGCCGACTACCCGGTACCCAACGCGTGGCGTTACCGCAATTACGTCATCGACGCCTTCAACGCCGACAAGCCCTACGACCAGTTCCTCCGCGAGCAGATCGCCGGCGACATTCTCGCCTTGCAGGGGCCTCCCGACCGGTTTGCCGAACGCATGACCGCCACCGGGTTTATTGCCATTTCCCGGCGGTTCGGATTCGACTCCGAGAATTATCACCATCTGACCCTGCAGGACACGCTCGATACCCTGGGGCAGACGGTGCTGGGACTCAGTCTGGGTTGCGCGCGCTGTCACAACCACAAATTCGATCCAATTCCCTCAACCGACTACTACGCGCTGTATGGCATCTTCGAGAGCACCCGCTACGCCTTCCCGGGCTCCGAACAGAAGCAGAAGCGGCGGGCGATGAGTCCACTGGTGCCGCCTGAAGCGGCACAACGCCAATGGCTGAATTATGAACAACAGGTCGCCCGGCTCGCCCGGCTCCTGGACCAGCAGCAACTGTCGGCACCCTCGGCGATCCTGCGATCGCTGGGCGATCTTGACGGTGATTTCGAGATGCAGGCCGCCGCGGCGGGCGGAAGCAAGGGGGTCCTGGTTCCTCCCTGGATGTGCGCCGGCATGATCGCGGTCACCGCGGAAGCCCAAAGCCCCTTTAAAAATCTTCACCCGTCCGGTGCGGTGGGCGCCCAGATCCTGGGCGGCACCAACCGGTACCATCTGGGCCAGTCCCTTCCCCCGGGAATGCGCGGTGGGTCCGGTGGCAAAGTGTACCTGAATCTCGACTTCAACTTGGAGGCGCCAACTCAACCATCCAAGGCCGGCCACCGGCTGTGGCTGGGTCAGGCCGGCTCGTTGCCGATGGTGGAGGTTCAATTCTCCCCCGAGGGCGTCACTCTGCGATCCGGTTCCGCCGCGTCCACGCTTCCGCTCCCGCCCACCGCCTCCTGGCAAAACATCCAACTCGCCATCGATCTCGCAGGCGGAACGGCCACAGGAACGATGGGCACCCCCGGCCAGCGACACGACTTCGCACCGATCTCCCTGCGCGCCGGAGCCGGACGCGTGCTCGAGCACCTGGAACTGGAGTCCTTCGGTGAAGCGGAAGCTCCCCTTCCCGGCTTTCGCGTCGACAACATTGGAATCCAATCGACTCCGATTCCTCCCGTTTCCAACCAGCCAGCCTTCGCCACAGGTACCGCGGGCGAACCGAACGCCACCCGAGTGATGGACGAATGGAAGGCACTGGTTGGAATCGACGGCAGCTTTGAGTTTCAGTCCGACGGTGCCGCTCCGTCCAAGCCCTGGGGACCGGGACCCAACAGCGTGGTCAGAATCTCGGGCACCTCCCAAAGTCCCTACCGGAACCTCTTCCCGGCCGGTCGCCTCGGAGTGCACCTGCCCAACAGCGGGGCGTACAACGGCTTTGGCCAGACCTTGTCCCGAGCCTGGAAGGCGGGTCCCACCAACCGCCTCCACGTCGCCTTCGATTTCCGCTGCGGCGATGTTTCGGCCGGCGGATCCGGATCCTGGCGCCATTATCTGGGACACGGGCCGGGCTCTTCTGCGGCCGTGGAACTGTTTTTCAACGGCAGTCAGTTCTTTCGTCGCAGCGGCGACACCCGGGACGCCGTAGCAGCGTTGGAGAAGAATCGGTGGTATCAGGTGCGGCTCGACCTCGATCTGGGAACACGCCGGTACTCGGGAGTGATCGCCACGCCGGAACAGCAGACTCCGTTCGAGGGGCAGTTCGCCAGCGGCTGGGACGGCACGATCGACAACACATTTATCGACAGTTATGGACACTTGGGTGGAGTGAAGCCGGCATTGGACGCGGACAATTTCGTGATCCAGGACACCCCGCTTCGTCCGCTGTCGGAGCCGGCCCTCGTTCGGGACGACGCCACGGAGGAACAGCGCGCGCGTCAGGCCGAAACCCTGCGCCAGCAAATGGCAGCCCTGGCGCAGGAAGCCGAGGTCGCACGGAAGGATTTGGAACGGCTGCTGGTGGAAGGTCCGTTTGACCTGGCATACGGCGTCGTCGAGGGCACGCCGCACAACGCGTACTTTCAATATCGCGGTGAACCGGAGAAGCCGGGCGAGGAAATACCGCGGGGGTTCATCCGGGTTCTGGGCGGTGGAACACTTCCCGCCGGAACCACCGGGAGCGGCCGCCTTGAGCTGGCGGAATGGCTGACCCGCCCGGAGAATCCGCTGACCGCGCGGGTGATGGTAAACCGCATCTGGCAATACCATTTCGGGCGCGGCCTGGTGGCAACGCCCAATGATTTCGGAACCCGAGGTCAACGTCCCTCCGATCCGCAGCTCTTGGACCACCTCGCCACCCAGTTTGTCCGCAGTGGTTGGTCCCTTAAGGCCATGCATCGACTGTTGGTCCTGAGTGCCACGTACCAGCAGTCCTCCACCCTCGCGCACGCCGGGGTCATCCCCCCGGTTGAGCACGCTTCTTTCACACGCCGTCGCCTCAGCGCTGAGGAGATCCGCGATTCCATCCTCGCCGTCACTGGGGAACTCGATCCCAGCCCTGGTCGCGGTCATCCCTTCCCTTCCCCCACCGGCTGGGGCTACACCCAGCACGGCCCCTTTGCCGCCGTGTATGATCACAATCAGAGAAGCATTTATCTGATGACTCAGCGGCTGAAGCGGCATCCGTTCCTCGCCCTGTTCGACGGTGCAGACCCCAATGCCAGCACGGCTGAACGCCGCACCACCACCGTACCCACGCAGTCGCTGTACTTCCTTAACGACCGCTTCGTGCACGAGAAGGCCACGAGACTGGCCGAACGACTCCAGGGCGCCGACCTGCCCGAGGCGCAGCAGATTCGCCTGGCATTCCGCGCCGTACTGGACCGGAACCCTGCCCCTACGGACCAAGCGGAGGCGGCCGAGTTTCTGTCCGACTACCGCGCCCGCCTGGACGACCCGAAGAATCCGGCTGCTCCCCTCGCCGCCCTGATCCGGGTCCTCTTCGCCGACAACGAATTCCTCCACGTGGACTGAACGCCATGAACCCCCTCTCTCCGTTTGATTCCTGCCGGCGTGGATTTATGCGGTCCATGGTGGGCGGATCCATCCTGTTCCCCGGTCTGGTGTCCCAATTGTTGGCCGAAGACCAGGCGCAAACCGATTCCGGGGACCCGCTGGCCCCCAAGGCACCTCATTTCACCCCCAAGGCGAAGCGGGTCATCTTCCTGTATCTCAGCGGCGGCGTCTCGCACGTCGATTCCTGGGACCCCAAGCCGAAGCTTTTTGCCCAGGCCGGCCAGACCGTCTCCGTCAACGAATTCCAGGGGCGCAAAGGGGACTTCAAGATGTTCCTCAAGCGTCCACAGTGGGACTTCCACCCGCACGGGCAGAGCGGCATCGAGGTCAGCACGCTGTTCCCGCACACGGCGAAATGCGTGGATGACTTGTGTGTCATCCGGTCGATGAAGTCCGACCACACCAATCACTACGAGGCCACGCTGGGGATCCACACGGGCTCCTTCAGCTTCACGCGTCCCAGCATCGGCGCGTGGGCCAGCTACGGGCTCGGCACTGAGAACCGAAACCTACCGTCCTACATCGTCATCGCCCCCAAGACGCCCTACGCCGGCAGCCAGGTGTGGGCCTCGGATTTCCTTCCCGGAGCCCACCAGGGCACGCTCGTTGTCCCGGGCGACGAACCCGTGTCGAACATCCGGCGTCGGGTTCCGTCGTCGGAGCTGCAGGAACTCGAACTTGGGTTGCTGGCCAAATTCAATCAGCGACACCTGGCCAACCGGCCCGGCGACCCGCTGCTGGCGGCGCGGATCAAGTCGTACGAAACGGCGTTCGGCATGCAGACGGAAATGCCGGAAGTCTTCGACCTGTCCCGCGAAAGTGACGCTACGCTGTCCCTGTACGGACTCGAACGCGGCAGCACAAAGGGGTTCGCCTGGCAATGTCTGGTGGCCCGGCGACTGGCCGAACGCGGCGTGCGGTTCATCGAACTGATCGACACCGGCTCTTCAGACAACTGGGATGCCCATGGTGACATGCTCGCCCACGCCCCGCTGGCGCGGAATGTCGACCAGGCCATTGCCGGGCTTCTCCGCGACCTCAAGTCCCGCGGGATGTTCGAGGACACCCTGGTGGTCTGGACCACCGAGTTCGGTCGCACGCCGTTTAATGCCGCGGCCGATGCCAAGGGTCGGGAGCATCATCACTGGGTCTTTTCCTCCTGGCTGGCCGGCGCCGGGGTTCGGCCGGGCATTGTCTACGGCGAGTCCGACGACTATGGCATCGACGTGGCCCGCGACCCCGTCCACGTTCACGACTTCCACGCCACCATTCTGCACCTGATGGGGCTCAACCACGAACGCCTGACCTACCGACACAACGGCCGCGACTACCGTCTGACCGACGTTGCCGGCAACGTCGTCCAAGGCCTGTTGGCCTGACGTCGAGACCTGCGCTCCGGTCCAGGCGGTCCGGATGGTACTTCGCTAGATATTCGAACCACGAGAGGCACGAACCACACCAAACCGATTCTTTGGAAAATGAGATCAGTTCCTGATCGTCCCAACGATCTCTCTTCTCTCGTCTCTCTTTCGTGTGGTTGGTGTTTTTCGTGGTTCCCATCCCGGCGGTCTCCGATTTTGAAGTTCACTCCCGGAGGCGGTAGCCGACGCCGTGAACGGTGAGCAGACAACGTGGTTCCTCCGCCCGGTCTCCCAGTTTGCGGCGCAATTGCACGATCACCTGGTCCAGCGTCCGGGTCGTTCCATAATAGCCATGGCCCCACGCCTCGTTGAGCAACCGGTCCCGCGACAACACCTCTCCGGCATGGACCCGAAACAGTTGGAGCAGCTTGAGCTCCCGCGCGGTCAGGTCCTCCACCACCTCGCCCCGACGCAGCTGCAGACGCCGGACATCTACCTCGCAGTCGCCAATGCGAAACACGTCCGCCATCCCATCAGGATCGGCACCGTTGGAAGTTCGCCGCAACAGCGCGTGAATCCGCGCCATCAGTTCCCGGACGCCAAAGGGCTTCGTTACATAGTCATCCGCCCCCAGTTCCAAACCCACCACCTTGTCCAGCTCCTGCCCCTTGGCGGTCAGCATCAGAATGGGCGTCGATATCCGGAGTGCCCGAAGTCGCCGGCAGACATCGTAACCACTCAGGCCGGGCAACATGACGTCGAGGACCACAAGCGCCGGGTGCGACTGCTGCACAGTGGAAACGGCCTCATCACCCCGAGCACACCGATGGACCTCGAACCCTTCCGTTTTGAGCAGTTCCTCAAGCCCGAGGGCAATATGGGCATCGTCTTCCACTATGAGGATGCGGCGTTTCATGACGGAACCTCCGAACCAGCCGCGGGGAGTGTCGCACCGGGAAGCACCAGCCGAAACGCGCTGCCACCGCCCTCACGACGCTGGTAAACGACATCTCCGCCATGCGCTCGGGCCACCTGGCGCGCCAGGGTGAGGCCCAATCCGCTTCCGGGGATTCCGCTCGCAAGCGAATCGTCTCCGCGCACGAACTGGTCAAACACCCGATTCTCCGCACCCCGGGGCACGCCAGGGCCACGGTCCAAAACCTCCACCTGAACCCCGCCGCCCCGCGAAGGGTCCTGCGCAGGGCCTACGACAATCCGCACCTCGTGCCCGCCTGCGGCATACTTCTCGACATTGGACAGCAGGTTCAGAACCACCTGAACCAG
>JBGAPN010000091.1:0-14755 GCA_044221235.1 Limisphaerales bacterium | reverse complement strand
GAATCGACCCGGCTCCTCTGGGCCATGTGCCTGGGGTGGAGGACGGGACTGAATCCGCAAACCAGTGCGGATTTCGTGGAATCCGGAACCATGCATGTGTTTGCCATCAGTGGCCTGCACATCGCCCTGTTGACAGGACTTCTGGTGGCCGTGCTTCGGCTGGGTCGGTTGGGACGTGCGGCCTGCGGGTGGGTGGCGCTGCCGGTGATGTGGTTTTATGTGGCGGCCACCGGTTGGCAGCCGTCGGCGGAACGATCTGCGGTCATGATGAGTGTTGTCGTGGGGGGCTGGGTCCTTCGCCGTCCAGGGGATGTCCTCAATTCGCTGGCCCTGGCGGCGTGGATCATTTTGATGGCGGATCCCGGGCAGTTGTTCCAGGCCGGTTTCCAACTGTCCTTTGCGGCCGTCACCGGGCTCGCGGTCTGGATGCCCTCCTGGCGACCCGCCTGGGAACGTGCGGCGACACTCCCGGTCGAGCCGTTCTTGCCCGAGAATCTCCTGCCGGTCTGGAAAGCCCGACTGAATTCGGCGCTGGCCGGTCTGGCAGCTTCTCTTGCGCTCACCTCAGCCGCTTCCCTGGCGACCCTTCCGCTGACCGTCCATTACTTCCACCTTCTGAGTCCTGTCAGCCTCCTGGCCAATCTGGTGGTGGTGCCCATGTCCGCCGTTCCCCTCGCCTCAGGCCTCGCCGCGTTGGTGACCTATGGCTGGGCTCCGCCAGTTGCGGCGTGGTTCAACGCCGGTGGCTGGATTTGGATGAGCGCGATGACTTGGCTGGGACGCTGGTTTGCCCGATGGCCCTGGAGCGTGTGGTACGTCGCTCCACCCCCGTTCGTTGCCTGGGTGGCCTATGCGGGACTTGTGACGGGGTTGTCCGCCCGATGGATCCGGGCGCGGCGCCTCTGGAAATGGAGTGTGTGGACGATCACGGTCGTTGCTGCCGTCGCAGTCGTGATGACGACATTGGCGCGGGATCGACCCGGCTGATTCTTCTCCCTGGAGGTGCGGTGATCCTGGATTTGCCAGGACGACAAGACGACTGGGTCCTCAACTCAGGCGGAGCCAGCCGGGTGAACCGGACCGTAATTCCCTATCTTCAGTCCCAGGGCTGGAACTCGATTCCCCGGCTTGGGATCACGCAGGCGGATGCCGGACATGCTGGAGGAATGACCAATCTCTTCGAGCATTGGAGGCCGGGAGAACTGGTCGTGGGAACTACACGGCAACGCTCCCCCCACTTTCGCGCCGCGGTGGCAGCGTCCAAGGCTCGCGGGATTCCCATCCGTGAAGTGCGCGGTGGAGAACCGTTCGGTCCCTGGAACATTCTGGCACCCGGCCCGGACGAACCGCTTCGCGCTGCAGCCGACCATGCGCTGGTCCTGTGGGGGGATGTGGAGGGATTCGGGGTGGTGATGGCCCCTGAGGCTGGAACCGGCTGCCTGGATCGAATGGTGACCGCCGCGAACGGACCTGAGGGAACTGCAGACGTCGTCATTGTCGAGGTATCCCGACGCAACGTTCAGGCCCTGCACCGATGGATTGAACGTTGGGTGCCGCGACTCGTCATTTTGGTCCCCAATGGCGCCCCCCTTGCCGCGGAACTGTCGCCCGCCCGATGGCGGATTCCCGGGAGCCGCGTGGTGTTGCTGGACGGCTCCCAAGCCGCGAGTCTTTCGTTTGGGAAGGGGAGGTTGAGGCTCGAAACGGGAGACAGCGACTGCCTGGAACTGGAACGTCGATCAACCGCCTCTCCCTAAAACGAGGTCAGGGAGGAGGTCTGTGAGGAAATCTGACCTGTTGCCGCCCTGTTCCAGCGGTTCCAGAAGCTCTCAACGCAGGCTGCCTGTGCTTTGAATTTGGGGCTTGGGGTTTTGAACCGAGCCCCTGCACTCCAGAGTTCCCAACCGTTCAGTCCTCAGACTTGCTTGGTGAGCTTGATTCCGAGTTGCAGCAATTTCTCGGCATCGGTGTCGGACTTGGCTTCGGCGTAGATGCGGAGAATCGGCTCCGTTCCGGATCCTCGAAGCATCAACCAGGACCCGTCTGCTGCGATAAACTTCACCCCATCGAACGCCTTCATCTCTTTGTACGGCGATTTCAGCAGCTTCGCGGGCGGGTTGAGCTTGCAGTACTCCATCAACGACGTGCGTTTCTCGAGCGGGAAATGAGTGTCGATGCGCGCATAGCGATGGAGCCCAAACTCGTCATCCAGTTCAGCCAGGAGCTTCGACAGCGGCCGTTTCTCGACGGCGAGCATCTCCAGCAGCATCAGGCCGGCGAGAATGCCATCGCGCTCGGGAATGTGCCCCGGGAATCCGATGCCGCCGCTTTCCTCGAAGCCGAGCAGGACGCCGCCCCGGATCATCTCGCTGGCGATGTACTTGAACCCGACCCCGGTCTCGACGAGTTCGAGACCGTACGCGGCGCACATGCGGTCCACCATGGTGGTGGTGGTGAGGGCCTTGATGACGCGGCCGCTTTGCCGGCGGTTTTTCACGAAATGCCGGAGCAGCAGGCAGATGAGTTGATGGGTCGTGAGCGGGCTGCCATCCCCCATCATGCCACCCACGCGGTCGGCATCGCCATCGGTGACCAGGCAGATGTCATGGGGATTCTTGGCCAGCCAGGCGGCCGACTTGACGTAATTCTTGGCGATCGGTTCCGGATTGATGCCGCCAAAGCCCGGATTGTGCTCTGCGTTCAGCGTGGTGACCTTGCAGGTCGTGCCGGCGAGGATTTCCTCAAAGCATCCGGCTCCCACGCCGTACAGCGCCTCGTGCGCGAAACGGATCTTCGACTTGGCGATCAGGTCGAAGTTGACCAATTTCCGGCAGGCGGCGTAGTGGGCGGTCCTGAGGTCTTTCTCGATGATCTTCTTCGACTTCACGGCAAAGTCGAATGCGGTCCATTTCACGGTCCCCTGATCGAGTCGTTCCTCGATGGCCTGGCAAATGGAAGGGTCGGCCGATCCTCCGTACCACGCCTTCACCTTAAAGCCATTGAACTCCGGGGGATTGTGGCTGGCCGTGATCATCACACCGCCCACGGCCTTCATGGCCTTGACGGCGAAGGAAACTGCAGGTGTGGGGACCGGAGAATCGCTGAGGATCACCGAGAATCCATTTCCGGCCAGCACTTCGGCGGTTCGGCGGGCAAAGCGATCGGACAGAAAACGGCGGTCGTAACCCACGACAATCGTGGGCTGGGTTCCGGGTGCGGGATTGTGCTTCCAGAAATCAGCCGAGGCCTGGGCAACCCGCGCCACATTCTCGAATGTGAAATCTTCAGCAATGACCGCGCGCCAGCCGTCGGTCCCGAACTTGATCTTTGCAGCCATAGAAAAACGAAGGGCGGATGGAACAGGGGATCCGGTTGCTTGGGAAGGGTTAACCCGAGAGACCAATCGGAAGGCGTAGGAGGCTCCCGGGTCAAGGGCAGATGCGTCCCAGTTCCGACTTCCTCCTTCCCCGGGCCAATGGGCGATGAATAGTCCCGCCATCATGATCGCTGGAACATTGGGGTGCACCTTGGCCATGGGGATTCTGCTGGGTGGCGTTCAGCAACTGGCCGCCGGGGAATCGACGCCGCTTCCCATCGAGCAACACGTTTCGCATGGATTTGCGACCAACAACGGAGTCCGGATTCATTACGCCTCCGTCGGAAAGGGGCCCCTGGTGGTCTGTATCCACGGGTTTCCGGATTACTGGCTCACCTGGCGTGATCTGATGACCGGGCTCTCCGGTGAATACGAAGTCGTGGCTCTCGACCAGCGGGGGTACAACCTGAGCGACCGGCCCAAGGGCGTGGACGCCTACTCCATGGCGAATCTGGTGGAGGATGTCGGCGCGGTGATCCGCGCCCGGGGTCGGGACAAGGCCATCATCGTGGGACACGATTGGGGCGGTGCCGTGGCGTGGACCCTGGCCATGATACATCCGGAGTGGGTGGACAAGCTGGTCATTCTGAATCTGCCGCATCCTCGCGGGCTGGCGCGTGAGCTCGCCAACAACCCCAAGCAACAATCCGCCAGTGGGTACGCCCGAAAATTTCAGATGGACGGCTCGGAGAAGGACCTGACTGCCGAGGGACTCGCCTTCTGGGTTTCGGATCCAAAGGCAAAGGCCCGTTATGTGGAGGCATTCCAGCGTTCGGACTTCGAGGCGATGATGAACTACTACCGCCGGAATTATCCCCGGGAACCCTACACGGAAGACACCGCTCCAGTGGTCCGGGTCAAGGGGCCGGTCCTGATGATTCATGGTCTGGGTGACACGGCGCTTCTGTCGCCCGCCCTGAACGGCAATTGGGACTGGATTGACGGAGACCTGACGTTGGTGACCATTCCGGGCGCGAGTCATTTTGTGCAGCAGGACGCGACGGACTTGGTCCGGCGCAGCATCAAGTCCTGGCTGTCACGATGACCGCCGCCGCCGAAGTTCAACCACCCGTTCGCGAAGCTCGCGGGCCAGTTGTTTCCGGTCCTCTCCCGGTGATTGGGCGGGGCCGAACGCGATGTGGCTCCGGATCCAATCCTGGGCCAGGAGTTTCATAAAGTGGGGGAAGAACGTGTCGTCCCGCCAATACGCGACATCGTCCGCCACACGTCCGGAGCTGACCTCGTAATCGAGGCCGACCGGCGCCACAGGCCACTGTTCCGCGACGGCCGGAGCCAGGAGACTCGCGCGGAAGGGCATGACGTCCTCGCCACCGCTGCTGGTGCCCTCCAGGAAGATCACCACCGGAATCCCGGAATCAATCACCGGCGCGAAATTGTGGGCGATTTGCTTGAGCTCGCCCTTCCGCTCCCGGTCGAGATAGAGCGTTCCACCGCAGCTGGCCAGAGTTCCCATGATGGGCCAGTTGCGCACCTCCGCCTTGGAGACGAAGACCACAGGGGTTGCGGCACCGAGGGCAACGATGTCGAGGTAGCCCATGTGGTTGGATCCATAAAGGGCGGCAGCGGGTGGCTGGCCGACCGTGTTCACCGTCAGGTTGAGGATCCGGCAGAGGCGACGGGCATGGCGATGAGTCCACTCCGCGCGGAGGCGGGGATTGGGGCCGGAGGTTTCCCTGGGTCGGACGTTGCGCTGGAAATCCCGAACACTGGTGACGCTGAAGACCAGGAACGAAAGAAAGCGTTGGGCGGTGCGGAACGGACGGGAAACCATGCGGCCCGGGGGGTTGTACTATTTCCGGCTGGCCTTGTCGATGGCGTCGGCGAGCGCATTCCAGCCGCCGGCGGACGGGTTGAAGTTCGGTCGGCTTCCGCTTCTGGAATCACCGCGATTCCCATTGGCCGGCCGGGAAGGCGCTGGAGCCTGGCGTGCCTCGCGTGCGACGCCGATCTCGGGCTTGGCGCGCATGGACAGGGCGATGCGTTTCCGCGGGAGATCCACCTCCGTGACGGTGACATGGACCTTCTGAGCCACTTTGACGACTTCGGACGGATCCTTGACGAAGCGGTCGGCCAACTGGCTGATGTGAACCAAGCCGTCCTGGTGAACTCCAATGTCCACAAAGGCGCCAAACGCGGTGACGTTGGTGACAATGCCTGGAAGCTTCATGCCCGGCTTGAGGTCCTCGATCTTGTCCACACCTTCCTGGAAGGAAAACACCTCGAACTGCTGTCGTGGATCGCGTCCAGGCTTGGCCAGTTCCTCCAGGATGTCCTTGAGAGTGGGCAGACCGACGCCCTCGGCGACGTACTTCTCGAGTCGAATCTGCGTACGTTTTGCACCATCCCGCAGCAAATCGTCCACCCGGCAACCGAGGTCGCGCGCCATGGTGTCCACCACGTCATATCGCTCGGGATGGACGGCGCTGCCATCGAGGGGATGTTCCCCATTCCGGACCCGCAGGAATCCCGCGCACTGTTCGAAGGCCTTGGGACCGAGCCTTGGCACCTGGAGCAGCTGCTTCCGGGAGCGGAACGGCCCGTGTTCGTTGCGGTAGGCAACGATGTTGGCAGCAAGCGAAGGCCCGAGTCCCGATACGTAGCCAAGGAGCTGTTTGCTGGCCGTGTTGAGCTCCACGCCGACGCGGTTCACACAGGAGACCACCACGTCATCGAGCCCGCGTCGCAGGGCCACTTCATCAACATCGTGCTGGTATTGTCCGACGCCGATGGACTTCGGGTCGAGTTTGACCAGTTCCGCCAGCGGATCCATGAGGCGTCGTCCGATGCTCACGGCGCCCCGGACCGTGATGTCGTGATCCGGGAATTCCTCCCGGGCCACCTCGCTGGCGGAGTAGATTGAGGCCCCGCTCTCATTGACCAGCACGATGGGAATGCCGGACGGCAGCTTCAGGGCGCGGACGAACTGCTCGGTCTCCCGGCTCGCCGTCCCATTGCCGATGGCGATGGCCTCCACCTGGAATCGGCTGACCAGCGCGCGCAGCGTCTCCGCGGCATCACGAATCTGTCCTGCGCCCCCTGCAGCGAGGTAAAGCACGTCGTGATGCAGGAGCTGGCCCTGTCGATCGAGAACCACCGTCTTGCAACCGGTCCGGTAACCGGGATCCAGGGCGAGGACGTTCTTCTGCCCGAGAGGGGCGGCCAAAAGGAGTTCGCGAAGATTCTCGGCGAAGACCCGGATGGCCTCGGTGTCGGCCCTCTTCTTGGTTTCGATGCGCAGTTCCGCCTCGAGGGAAAACCCGAGGAGACGCTTGTAGCAGTCGACCACCGCCAGGCGTACTTGTTCGCCGGCCGGGGTCCCACGGGCCTTTACGAACAGGGGTTCCAGCAGATTCAACGCCTCGTCCTCGGGCGGGGTGATGCGCATGAAGAGGAATCCTTCCTCCTCCCCCCGGCGCATCGCCAGCAGCCGGTGGCTGGGAACCTTGGACACCGGTTCCGACCAATCGAAGTAGTCCTTGTACTTGGCGCCTTCGGCCTGCTTTTCAGTGATAACCCGGGAACGGATGACTCCGGAGCTCCAGTACAGATTGCGCAGCCGGGCACGGGCATCGGCATCATCGCTGATGCGCTCCGCCAGGATGTCCCGCGCTCCGGCAAGGGCGGCAGCGACGTCGGTGACCTGCTTTTCCGCGTTCACGAACGGGATGGCGGCCTGCAGCGGGTCAAGCGTCGCCTGCTGTTCAAGAATCTGGTCGGCGAGTGGTTCCAATCCGGCCTCCCTGGCGATCATGGCGCGCGTCCGGCGTTTGGGCCGGTAGGGAGCAAAGAGGTCCTCAAGGCCGGCCAGGGTCTCCGCCTGGGAAAGGGATGCCTTGAGGGCGTCGGTCAGAAGGCTGCGTTCGGTGAGGGATTTCAGGATGGATTCGCGTCGTTGTTCCACTTCGGTCATCTGGGTCAGGCGATCCCGGATGGTGGTGACCGCGACTTCGTCCAGACCGCCGGTCGCCTCCTTGCGGTAACGGGCGATGAACGGAACGGTGGCGGCTCGGCGAGGAGCTTGGCGGTGGCGATGACTGGCTGGCGGGGGCCTTGAGTTCGGCGGAGATCCGGGCGAGAAAGCGTTCGTTCATTGAGGGCCGCGCTCTTTAGACGGTTTGGCCTGTGAGGCAAAGGGGGAAGAATTCAAACTTGCGGTGCGGGGCATCCTTTGGCACCTAATTCACACCGTGCGATTGATGCCGTCCATCGATTCGTTGTCCGCCTGTGTGGGCGGCATCGAGATTATTGTGATTGGCATCGGTCGCCTCCGGCGTCGCTGAACGAGTTTTCCCGAATCAGAAAGCCCCGTTCCGCGACCCGGAACGGGGCTTTTGGTTTTGGCTCGGGTCAACGAAACCCCGCATCCCATGAAGACACCGCAGGTGGAGATCTACGACACGACCTTGCGCGACGGCGCACAGGCCGAGGGCATCAACTTCTCACTGGCCGACAAGCTCCGGATTGCGGAGCGCCTCGACCAGTTTGGGGTGCACTACATTGAAGGTGGCTGGCCGGGTTCCAATCCGAAGGACCTCGAGTTCTTTCAGCAGGCCGCCCGTCGTAAATGGCGTCACGCCCGCATCGCCGCCTTCGGGTTTACCCGCCGCAAGGGGACCGCGGTGGAGCAGGACGACCAGGTGCGGATGCTCCTGGAGGCGGAGACGCCGGTGATCACACTGTCGGAAAATCGTGGCTGCTTCACGTCCACGAGGTGCTTCGCGTAGCTCGAAGAGAACCCGGTCATGATCGGCGACACCATCCGCCACCGAAAGGACCACGGACGGATGGTGGTTTATGATGCCGAGCACGCCTTCGATGGATTCCGCGATGAACCGGAGTATGCCATGGCCACCTGGCAGGCCGCTGAAAAGGCCGGGGCTGACGTGATCTGCCTCTGTGACACCAATGGAGGGCGGCTCCCCTCCGAAATCGCGGACATTGTCACCCAGGCTCACGGGCAGTTGAACGCCCGCATCGGCATCCACACCCACAATGACTGCGGTTTCGGGGTGGCCGGAATCGCAGCGCTTTCAGGCGGGAGCCTGCCACATCCAGGGAACGGTCAACGGATACGGGGAGCGCACCGGCAACTGCAATCTCACCAGTGTCATTCCGACCGTGCATTTCAAGATGGGCTGGAAAAGGCGTGCGCCTGCCTGCTCCTTGAAACCGCGGAATTGTCCGAGTTCGTGGATGAGATCGCCAACGTTCGGCATGACACCCGGCAGCCTTGGGTGGGCCAGACCGCCTTTGCCCACAAGGGTGGCATCCATGTCCACGCCATCGAACGGGTGGCCCGGAGTTATGAGCACATCCAGCCCGAATCAGTGGGTAACCACCGTCGCGTGTTGGTCAGTGACATGTCCGGACGGACCAACATCCTGCTCAAAGCGGCCGAACTCGCCAATTGAGCCCGGATGCGCCGGAGACCCGGGCCATCACAGCCCGCGTCAAGGAACTGGAGGCCCAGGGCTTTGAATACGACGCGAGGCAGGAGTCGCCGGCCCGGCGATCCGGGGTGTGCTCGACCACAATCCCGAATTGCTCTTCAACGTCGATGACTACCATGTCTCCATGCGAGGCAATACGGCGTCCACCTGCGAGGCGACGGTGAAGGTGCGGGTGGGGAACCAGGTTCACCACACCGTGGCCGACGGGGACGGCCCGGTGAATGTTTTGGATGGCGCCCTTCGGTCGGCCCTAGCCCGCTCGTTTCCGAAGCTCCAACCGGTTCGGTTGACGGATTACAAGGTCCGTATCCTGGATGGCGTGGCGGGAACGGGAGCCAAGACCTGTGTGCTCATCCAGTCCACCGACGGCCACCGGGAATGGGGAACGGTGGGAGTGAGCGAGAATATCATCAGCGCTTCCCTCCAGGCGCTGGTGGATTCCATGGAGTTCGCCCTGTTGGGCAGGAATACGGTGGCCGCCCGGAATTCCAAATCGCCGAGCCGACGCCGGGCCAGTCCCTGAAATCCGCACGGCCTCGGCGTTTTGGGAAGAAGAATCGAAGCCTTGTCGGAGGTGGATGTCGGATGCCGGATCCGGAAGCCCGAGCGTTAGTTGTTTTCGGGCAGCCCTTCCTGGTGGCCGATGTTCTTGACCGGTGCAAACAGCTGCTGCACCTCCTCGAGCAGCGCGGTGTCGATGGTTGGCGGAGCCAGTCCGCCCAGCGCCGGATGTTGGCTGGTTCGCACTGCCGGCGATGGTGGTGATGTCCGGATTCGCGCAGGAGAACTGAAGGGCCAGTTGGGCAACAGTCGATGCCACGACGTGCACACAGAGCGCAGCAGCCCCCGCGGCGGCCTTCACCTCCTCGGGTTCCGAGCCAGGCTGGGAGGGAGCCTGGGTCAGAAGCCGCGCACTGAATGGGCCGGCGTTCATCACCCCGATGCCCTTCGACTGGAGATAGGGAATGGTCTCGTCCGCGAACCGGGTGTTCTGGAGCGTGTACTGGTTGTAGTTCAGCACGCAGTCCACCGGGAATTGGTCACCGATGAAGCGGAAGATCTTCTGCGGATAGCCGCTGAATCCGATGAAGCGCACCTTGCCGGCCTGGACCAGCCGCCGCAGCGCAGGGAGGGTGTCGTCGACGATTTGCTGCATGGGGACGAACTCGATGTCGTGGAACAGGACGATGTCGAGGTGGTCCGTGCCGAGCCGGTGCAGCGAGACGTCCACCGATTCCGCCACCCGGCGCGCCGAGAAATCAAAGTGCTGGAGATCGTATCGCCCCAGTTTGGTGCAGAGCAGGTAGGACTCCCTGGGGATTCCCCGGAGGGCGATTCCCAGGAGAACCTCGCTCATGCCGCGACCGTAGAACGGGGAGGTGTCGATGAAATTAAGGCCGACTTCGAGGGCGACGCGGACCGAGGCAAGGGCGTCATCGAGGGAAACGCTTCGGAATTCCTGGCCCAATGAGGAGGCTCCAAACGACAGGATGGGGAGTTGGAGGCCAGTTCGGCCCAAGGGACGGGTGGGGAGGGACATGGTGATGCTTGGCAACAATCAGTTTGGCGCCGGACGGTTAAGGAATCAGTCCTGAGATGGCTCGTCCGCCGTTGAATCCTTACCCGCAGGTTCATCCGATGATCGCTCTTTCGATTCCGCGGGCGGGGTCTCTTCGTCCAACGGCTCCACGTCGACCGCCACGCGGACTTCATGACGCCCACCGCCGGTGATGACTCCGCTCACCGGGCTGACGTCGCTGAAGTCACGTCCATAGGCGACCGTGATGTGTTCCTCATCCGGGCGGAGGTTGTTGGTGGGATCCAGATCCACCCATCCAATGCTGGGGCAGAACACGCTGAACCACGCGTGGGAGGCATCCGCTCCAATCAGGCGCGGCTGCCCTTCCGGAGGGCGGGTCCGCAGGTAACCGCTCACGTACCGGGCGGGTAGGCCCAGTGAACGAAGGCAGGCAATTCCAAGGTGGGCGAAGTCCTGGCAGACGCCACGCCGCTTGCTCCACACTTCCTCCAACGGAGTGGCGACACTGGTGGCCACCGGGTCGTACTTGAAGTCGCGAAAGATTCGTCGATTGAGGTCCAGCGCCCCAACGAGGAGAGGTGTTCCCTCGGGGAAGCTCTCACGTGCATAGTCCGCCAGCTCCGGCGAATTCCGGATCAAGGGTGAATTGAAGGCGAACTGGTACGGCTCAACCACCTCGGGAGAAACCGGGTCGGTGAACTCGGCGCGGACGTCCTGCCAATCGGGTGAAAGGGCCGGGGAAGGATGGGTTTCGGAATTCACCGTGACCCGGCTTACTGCCAGGACCTCGAGCCGGTCATGGAGTTCCTGGATGCTGAAAAAGCACACCCGATTGCCGAAATAATCCGTTCGCATCTTTCGCACCGCCGGATCGGGCCAGATCGCCAATTCAAAGGAGTCGCGATGCTGATTGGGGAGCGGACGGGGCTTGACCCGCGCGGCGTGGTGGGAAACGGCCACCGGCTCCGTATAGTCGTAGACCGTGCGATGGGTGATTCGATAGGTCATCAGCGCGGGGAAGGGAAATTCAGGCGCCGCCGGAGCGGGAGATGGCGGAATGGGCGAAGTAGCTCACGGTGATGGCATCCGAAAGCCTCGGCAGATCGCGGAGCAATTGACGGATCGCGTTGCCCGGCTCGGTTTCGTGCCAGCCGGAACTCACACGGGAAAGGTCTCTGGGTTCGAGCAGCCGCGTGCGGGTCAGCGATTCGATCAGGATCCGGTGCGCCGGGCTGGGCAGTGCCTGATCCCGTTCCCGCGGCAGCCGTTGAAAATGGGTCTCGAGTTGGAGCAGTTGGAACAGCAGCGACCGGGGATTGGTGTCGTCCAGGAGAACCAGATCGTACACCGCCGCCATGTCGGGAATCAGATTGTAGCGGGACCGATAGGTCAGCGTGCTGTCCGCAACCTCGAGGACCGCTTCCAGCACGCTGGGGTTGTCGGCTTCCGGACTGTGAAGGGCGCCATTCAGGAACCGGCAGAGGGTATGGGCCCGCTCGATGCGTTGGCCCATGTCCAGAAATCGCCATCCCTGGGCCCGGGTCATGTTCTCGCGGGCCAACCCGTGGAATGAAGCCAGGTGGAGGAGGGTCTGGCTCAGGACTCCCAGGGCGTCCCCGGCCAGCATCACTCCTCCGGTTGGCGGCGTTTCCAGCCGTTGTGCCAGTTGGCTGACGACCCGCCAGAGGTCGGTGGACGTCCGGTCGCGGACGAGCATTCCCAAACGGAGCAGTTGTTCGGAGACGCTCCGGAGGCTGCCATCGCGCAGGGGATCGAAGATGGCGCTGAGTAACTCCGCCTCGAGGGCTTCGGGGTTTTGGCGCAATTCGGGCTTCGCGGATGGCGGTGCCAGAAGTCCCTGGAGTTCGAGGGTGGATAACAGGGGTTCCAGAATGGGCAGGGCGAGTCCTGCACTTTCAGGCTGGAAGCGGAGCAGGGTGGATCGCAACAGGCGCGTGGAGGCATCGGCCCGTTCGGAATACCGGCCCATCCAATAAAAATTGTCCGCCATGCGGCTGGGGAGATTGTTTCCCACCCGGCGGAGGTCCACCGAACCCGCGGCTCCGTGAAGCAACGAGACTTCTTCGACCGGACCGTCGCTCAACACCCAGACATCCTTGCTGGCCCCTCCACGCTGCATGGAGATGAATCGGCTCCCGGGTTCGGGAGCCACTCGGGCTAGGCCGCCGGGCATGACGCAATACCCCTCCTCCGTGGCCACGAGATAGACACGCAGTCCCACCGGGCGGGTCGAAAGGTGGTCGCCGCTCCATGCAGGTGCCATGGATAATTCGACCCGCTCCTGGCCCACCCACAGCTCCGGTTGAAATTCCAGCTGGCGTCGCAACGTTTCCCGTTCGGCCGCTGTCATTCGGCCCTGCGGCGGTGTTCCGCGCAGGTGGGAGCGGAATGCCGGCTTAATGAACAGTTTGTCGAAATGGTCGGCGACATACTTCGCCGCCTCCTTCTGTCCGCACCACCAGGTGGCCACGGAGGGCAGTTGCAATTCCTCGCCGAGAAGATGCCGGCACAGGCCGGGGAGGAATGACATGAACGCCGGACTTTGCAGCAGACCGCTGCCCAAGGTGTTGGCGACCGTAACATTTCCAGCCCGCAGGGCCTCGACAAGACCAGGCACCCCCAACATGGACTGGTTTTGGAGTTCCAGCGGATCGCAGAAATCGTCGTCCACCCGTCGCAGAATCACGTCCACCCGCTCCAACCCGCTCAGGGTTTTCAGGTAGACCCGGTCGTCCCGGACGGTGAGATCCTGTCCTTCCACCAGGGTGTAGCCCAGGTAGCGCGCGAGGTAGCCTTGCTCGAAATAGGTCTCGTTGTAGGGACCCGGGGTCAGAATGACCACCCGTGGTTCATCGGTCGTGCGGTTGGACAGCCGGGACAATGTCGCCTGAACCTCCCGGAAAAACCGGGCCAGCCGCGTCACCCGGTTTTCCCGGAACGCCTCAGGAAGGATCCGGGCGGTGACCAGCCGGTTGGCCAGGGCGTATCCGGAGCCCGTGGGAATCTGGGTTCGATCCGAAATCACCCACCACCGACCGTCGGGTGAGCGGGCCAGGTCGGCGGCGTAAAACTGCAGAAAACTTGACTGAGCGGGGCTGGCATTGTGTGCCGGTCGGAGAAAGTCAGGCTGCGCGAAGACCAGCGCGGGTGGGAGCCATCCGGACCGAATCAAGTCCTGCGGACCATAGCAGTCCGCCATGATCTGGTTCAGAAGAGTCGCCCGCTGGATCAAGGCGGCCTCCAGACCACGCCACTCGGACGCGGACAGCACCAGCGGAACGGGATCCAGCTGCCAGGCCCGTTCCATCCCCTCGGAATCACCGTAGACGTTGTAGGTGATGCCCTGTTCTTGGATCATACGCCGGGCGCTTTCCGTCCGCCGCCTCATCTCGTGTCGTCCGAGCTCCTCCAGGTGATGGCACAAACTGGCGTAGTGAGGTCGGATCTCGCCAGCCTCGTCCCGCAACTCGTCGAAGAGATCGGACGCGTTTCCGGGCCTTGTGGGGACCGGAACCGGATCGCTCACCTCCGGGATGTCGGATCGCTCGCGCGTCATCGCCACAGGAGTCTGCCGTTCTGGCCGTTTCGTGACCAGTATGGATCGATGGATTCCTCGTTGCCGGGGCGCATCCCTGACCAGGTGGTGTGCCGTCCGCTCCGGTCAGGGAGAAGGGTCTCTCGCAAGCTGTTCCACCAGTTCGGGAGGCAAACGACGCGGGCGTTCGTCGAGGTGGGTACAGACGTGGCGGGTTTCCCCTTCCACGCAAAGGGAGCCATCCGGGCGGAGAATGCGGTATCCGAAGGTCAATCGAATTCCGGCGGCTTCGAGCACGGTAGTCTCGATGCGCAGGAGGTCGTCGTACCGGGCCGGGGACTTGTACCGCAGTTGGACCTCAATGACGGGAAAGATTGCCCCGCGCTCCTGCCAATCTGTGAAGGGAGCTCCCGCCGACCGAAATAGTTCGCCGCGGGCCGCTTCCAGGAACTCGAGGTAGCGCCCATAGTAAACATGGTTGCCGACCGTGCAGTCCGCGTAGGTGACCCGCAATGTGTGCGTATGTCGGAACATGGGCGGGAGTGTCCACGTTTCCCGCCCAAGCTCCAGAGTTCTGCCAGGGACCGGAACGGATCAGTAGAGGATCGGTTTGGACCGGTTGGTGGCGTTACCTTCGAGTTGGGGGACCTGGGCAAACTTGCCCTTCAAGGCGGTGCGGATCCGGGCGATCACGTCCTTCCGGGAGAGCTTGTTCTTGGTATCCCGGAGTGTTTTCACGAAGTAATAGGTGAACGCCCCGTTGTAACGGCCGTTGAAAAAGGCGTCGGCACTGGTCTGGTTGGCCTTGCAGC
>JBGAPN010000090.1:0-15007 GCA_044221235.1 Limisphaerales bacterium | reverse complement strand
TCAATATTACTTTTGCCAGACAGTTCGGAGGGGAGGCCGACGTGCTAGGCAAACGATTCCGCATCGCCGGCGACAAGGCCAATCCCGGTCCCTGGGTGACCATCGTGGGCATTACGCCCGACCTCGGCAGCATCAAGGCGGGCCAGACCAGTCGGGGGCCGGTGATCTACTCCCCCATGGCCCAAAGTCCGTACCGGGCCATGACCCTGCTGGTTCGAAGTTCCAGCAACTCGTCGGAGGTGGTGAAAACCCTGCGGACCACCGTGGCGTCTCTGGATCCTGAGCTGCCCGTGACCCAGCTGCAAACCGTGCAGTCCTTGATAGAGATGGAACGGGTAGGCATGAACACGTTTGGAGTCCTGTTCGTGGTGTGCGGACTCGGAGCGCTTGCGCTCGCCGGCGTCGGCCTGTTTGGGGTCGTCTCCCAGGGTGTGCGCCTTCGCACCCGGGAATTCGGAATCCACCTCGCACTGGGGGCAAACCAGCACCAACTCCTGCGCATGGTCCTTAGGCAGGGACTCGGGCTCATCGGGTTCGGCGCGGGAATCGGAGTGCTGTTGGCGTTGGCGGCGTCCGTGGGACTCCGGGCACTGATTCCCGAGTTTCCTCCCTCACCGTATGACCTCTGGATCTACGGCGGCACGGTGGCTGCCCTGACTTCGGTCGGCGCCGCCGCGTTATTGATTCCTGCGCGTCGTGCGGCTGGGGCGGATCCGGTTCGGGCCCTGCGCGCGGAATAGACCCCAGTTTCAACCCCGCCCCTGTTCCTCAAGTTCAACCCGACCCACCATGAACCCGCTTCGATATGCGCTGCGTCAGCTGTTCAAGAATCCCGGGTTCACGTCGGTGGTGGTCGTGTCGATCGCCCTCGGAATTGCGGCCAACACGACGGTCTTCAGCTTCGTCAGCACGCTGCTGCTGACCCCGCCCTCGGTGTCGAATCCGGACTCGCTCCATCAAGTGTGGCGTTTCCGGTCCGATGCGACGTCCACGTTGAAGCGTCATTCCATCTGGAGTTTTCCAGCGCTCCAGCACCTCCGGATGTCGTCCAAATCCTGTTTGGACGCGGGCGGTGTCACCGTGGAGCCATCCCGGCTGACGTGGAGTCGCGACGGATTCGGTGAAACGGCACTTGGATCCTTTGTCACCGGGAATTTCTTCGAGCTCGCCGGAGTCCCGGCCGCCATGGGGCGGTTTTTTCGGGCGGAGGAAGACCAGACTCCTGGAACCCACCCGGTGGCGATTGTCAGCCACTCATTCTGGAAGAACCACCTGTCGGAGGATCCCCGGGCGATGGGACAGACGCTTACCGTGAATGGTGTCGCATTGACCGTCATTGGCGTGGCACCTGAGACGTTTACCGGCGTATTGGCGGGAGTCGCCCCGGATTTCTGGTTGCCGACGATGATGCGTCCGGCCGTGCTGCACGAACCCGACTGCCTCACCAGCCCGAGTTCCCACTGGCTGATGGGTCTCGCCCGACTGAAGCCCGGAATCCCGGCCGCCTCCGCCGAGGCCGAGCTATCGACCCTTTGTCAGGACTACGATAAGTCCATCGGTCGGGACGAGGTACGTTCCGGCGTTGCGCTTCTCCCGTCGTACCAGGTGCCGGTTCCCTTGCGAGGATACGTTCAGGGCTTCACTTCGGCGCTGATGGGCGCTGTCGCCTTGGTGCTGATGATCGCCTGCGCGAATGTGGCCAACCTCCTTTTGGCCCGCTCGACCGCCCGCCATTCGGGCTGGTCGTCCGATCGGCCCTGGGCGCCACTCGGGGCCGGCTAGTTCGACATTTGCTTGCCGAAAGTCTCCTGCTGGCCGGTATAGGCGGGATCCTGGGTCTACTATTGGCCACCTGGCTCACCCGCGTGTTGATGCAGTTGGTGCCCCCCAATGTGCCGCTCCGGATCGGGGTTCATTTTGATTGGCGGGTGCTGACGTTCACCTCCCTCCTCACGCTCTTCACCGGTCTGGCCTTCGGACTGGCACCCGCCCTCCGCGGATCGCGCCCCGATCTCGTGAGCGCATTGAAGGGCAGAGGTGCGGGAACGTCGGTGCGCCATTCGAGACTCATTCAGGCTCTCATCGTGGGGCAGATGTCAGTGGCCTTGACCCTGCTGGTCGGTGCCACCCTTTGCCTGAGGAGTCTGGTCCATGCGCAGGCGTTGAATCCGGGCTTCGAGATCCAGGATCGCGTGGCGGCGCGCCTGGACCTGGGTGCGCAGGGATATACAGGACCGCAGGCACAGGAGTTCCAGGCGAGGATTCTGGCCCAGGTGGAATCCCTGCCCGGGGTGCAGGCTGCGGCATGGACGTCCTATCTTCCCTTGGGCACGGAGCGGAGCAATGGATGGGTCCAACCTGAAGGTCGAACCCCTCAAGCCGGAGAATCGGGGTTCCTGTTCGAACAGTTTGGCGTGGGGCCCGGATATTTCGCGACCGTGGGGACTTCCCTGCTGCAGGGGCGGGAATTTGTCGGCACGGACCGTCTAGGATCCCGCCGGGTGGCGATCATCAACGAGACTGCAGCGCGGCAATTCTGGCCTGGAGAGAGTCCTCTTGGGCGCCGGATTTTTTCTGGCGGGACTGGGCCCGACAATGCCCTGGAAATAGTGGGGGTGGTGGCCTCCGGGCGGTATCGGACCCTGGGTGAGGAACCGCTCCCCGCTCTGTTTGAGTGCTTCCTCCAGAAACCGAATCCGGGCGCCGTTCTGGTCGTTCATGCAAAGGGGCCGTCGACGGCCCTTCTCACGGCGCTCCGGACGCTGGTCCGCGATCTGGATCCACGACTCGTCCTGGTGGATGCCACGAGTCTGGAAGAGCATCTCTCGCTGGTGATGTTTCCGCTGCGTGTGTCCAGTCTGCTGCTGGGGGGATTGGGTCTCGTTGCGCTGGTTCTGGCCGGATCCGGCCTGTTCGGCGTGATTGCATTCGCGGTTTCGCAGCGGACCCGGGAAGTCGGGATCCGGATGGCTCTCGGTGCCAGGCCGACGGATGTGGAGTGGCTTATTCTCCGCCAGGGTCTCGCCATTTCGGCCCTGGGTGTGGGCCTGGGCCTGGCTGGAGCCCTTGGCGTTGGGCGGCTGCTTCGCAATCTTCTCCTCGGCGTCGGATCGGCGGATGTCACCACGTTGGTGTCGGTCCCGCTGGTGTTGTTGGCGGTTTCGGCTGCGGCGTCGTGGCTGCCGGCGCGTTGGGCCTCGCGCCTGGATCCCTTGGACGCCCTCCGGGCGGAATGAGCCGCCTCAGGAATCCAATGGGTCCGGCGTCACAATTGACCCCCTGCAAGGAGCGAATTTCACGAGCCAGAATACAGGTCGCATCTCCTTGAACCGGGCTGTGAACGGAGTCATGGACGCCCCTTTTGCCCCATCTTGGTCTTTATCCCCATTTATGAAACCGCTGAACTCACTCTGTGCCGTCGTCGTTGGACTTTCCGTGCTCACCGGGTGTCACCGTACACCGGAACTGACATCCCATGCGGCGGGCCATCCCCTCCATGTTCGGATCCGGGGAACCCACAAGGTCGATACGGCGTCCGATCGTGGAGTGATCACGGGACCGGCCGGGGTCGTGACGATTGAGCCCACCCGGATGCGGGTGAACAGCCTGGACTGGGTCCAGATTAGCCAGGGCGTTTCGGTGGCCATCGAGATGCAACCGAATCGTCTTCGGGTTCAAGCGGGCAAGGTGACGATCGCCCAAAGCTCCCACTGAGCGGACTTCGAATCGCCTGAAGTCGACCACCCCATTCCGCAAATCCAAAATGCATCCGATTCGATTCACCCTGCGTCAGCTGAGGCGGAGCCCTGTGTTCACCACGGTGGCCTTGCTGACCCTGTGTCTTTGCCTTGCCGCGAATCTGACCCTGTTCTCCATCGTGGACGGAGTGCTGCTCAAGCCCCTGCCGTTTCCCGATTCCGACCGCTTGGTTGCACTGTATAACAGCTATCCGAAAATTGGCCGCGACCGGGGGCAATCCTCCTATCTCAATTATGCCAGCCGTCAGGGTGCCCTGGCGGCATTCTCCCATGTGTCCCTCCTCGACGAAACCACAGCGATCGTGGGTGAACCCGGATCCACGGCATCGATACCCATCACCCGGGTTTCGCCCGAGTTCTTCTCCACGCTGGGCGTTCATCCCGCTCTCGGACGGGTGTTCACTGCCTCCGATGCGGTCGAACAGAAGGACACCCTGGCCATCCTGACGGACGAGTTCTGGAGACGGAACTTCAACGCGGACCCGGCCGTCATCGGACGCACGGTCCGCGTCGACGGTGTTGCCAAGACGGTCGTGGGAGTGTTGCCGGCCGGATACCGATTCCTGTCGTCCGCCTCCGGACTGTATCTCCCACTGCCCGTGGATCAGGACGCCCTGCGCATTGAGCGCCTCCACAACGGAGGCTACGAGATGATCGGACGCCTGAAGCCCGGGGTGTCGCGGGCCGAAGCGCAGACCCAGGTGGATGCCCACAACGAGGTGATGAACCGGGATTTTCCCTACGCCAAGGATGTTGCGGATCTCGGTTTTCGCACCCGCGTGACCTCACTGCATGAGGATCATGTTCGCTCCGTTCGGACCACGCTCTGGCTTCTCCAAGGTGGAGTCATCTGCCTGCTCCTGGTGGGCGGAGTCAATCTGGTCCATCTGCTGCTGATCCGCACCCTGGCGCGGACGCCGGAGTTTGCGATTCGCCAGTCACTGGGTGCCAGCTGGAAGGGATTGGCGGGACAGGCAGCCCTTGAAGTTGTCCTGTTGGTGGCGGCCGGCGGAATGCTGGGATTTACCCTGACCGCGCTCGGCATTCGGCTTCTGGGATTGTTCGGAATCGACCGCCTTCCGCTGGGAACGCAGGTCCAGGTCGATGGCCGCCTTGTGCTGGCCACCCTCAGCGGCATGGCCGTGTTGGGAGTGGCCTGCATGGTGCCCGTCGTGTGGTGTGCGGTGAGGGTTCCGCTGGATGGGTTGGTGAAGTCCGGTTCCCGATCGGCGACCGGTCATCGACTTGCCCAGAAATGGCGGCATGGGTTTGTCGTCGCCCAGATTGCGCTCGCGTTTGTGCTCCTGAGCGGCGCCGGACTCCTTGGGGTAAGCCTGCGCCAGGCGCTCGCCGTGTCGCCGGGGTTTCAGGCCGACCACGTCCTGACCGGTCACCTGGCCTTGCCCTGGACCCATTATCCCGACCCGGCATCACGCGAAGTTTTCGCCAACCGCCTGCTGGACGCCGTGCGTTCGAATCCGGGCGTGGTGTCGGCGGGAGTGTGCACTGAGATTCCGATGCGTGGGGCCAGGGAGTTCAATGTCATGCGGATCCCGGGCCATTCCCCGGAACTCGCCAATCCGCCCATCCTCCACCATCGCCATGGAGTGGCCGGGGACTATTTTGGGGCGATGGGGATTCCGCTCCGCGAAGGACGGTTCCTGGATGCGGGCGATTCCCTGAGCTCGACGCGGGTGTGCGTAGTGGACGAGGAATTTGCGCGGACCTACTGGCCGGGTCAGAGCGCCCTGGGGAAACAGATGTCGGAAGGGCCGGATGTCCGTCATCCGTCGGAATGGTTCACCATTGTGGGCGTGGTGGGAGCCGTGAAACAAAACAATGTGACGGAGGATACGCCGGGACGGGCCGTTTATCTGCCGTACCGTCACAATGCCTCCGACCTCTACATCGTGGTCCGAACCTCGCTCCCGCCCGAGCAGTTGGGCCTGGCCCTGGAGAAACGGGTGCGGGAACTCGATTCGGAGCTTCCCGTGGCGGATCTTCAGACGATGGAGCTGCGGATCGAGAACAGCCTGATTGGGCGGCGTTCGCCGGCGTTGCTGGCGACCCTCTTCGCCGCTGCGGCGCTCGTCATGGCGGCGCTCGGAACGTATGGCGTTCTGGCCAGCGCCGTGGCCCAGCGCCGGGGCGAAATCGGACTGCGGATGGCACTCGGAGCCACACGGGGACACATCGGTCGGCACTTCATGGGAATGACCCTTCGCATGATCGTGGCGGGAATCCTGATTGGAACACTGGGCGCCTGGTTTGTGGGACGGCTCATGCAGGGGATTCTCTTCTCGGTGCCGGCCTTTCATGTTCCGACGATCCTGACCGTGCTCTTGACCATCACAGTGGTGTCCGTGGTGGCGGGCCTGGTGCCGATGCTCCGCGCCGCCCGAACCGATCCGATGAGCGCGCTGAGAGACTCGAGATGATCGTGGATCCGGTGGATCGCGGGTGCTTTCCCCCGGGGCCAGGAGGCGGTACGGTCCCGGTGCCGGGGCGTTCCGCCCAATTGGCGAACCTATGAGGAAATTCGCACTCCATTTCATCGCAGTGATGGTGCTTTCGGCCGGGGTGGGACGCGCCGGGTCCACCAACGTGATGTTCTTTGCCGAGAGTGGATTCTCCATAGCGCCACTGGAAGCACCGCCGGGACGATCGCCCCAGCAAGTCCTGATGATGATGTTGCCGGCAACCAACGGCTTCGCGCCGAATGTGAATGTGCAGATTCAGCCGTATGAGGGGAGCATCGATGATTATGCGGTGCTTTCCCTCGGCCAGTTTAAGAAGGCGAATCTGAAAGTCATCCACCAGTCCAAGACCAAGGATTCGGCCCTCGTGTTTGAGTACTCTGGGGAGATGCAAGGCCGGAATCTCCATTGGTACGCCCGAATTCAGAAATCAGGAGGCCGGGCCTATGTCGCCACGGCGACCGCTCTGGAGGAACAGTGGGCTGGATTCGCGCCGCGTCTGAAGGCGTGCGTCGATAGCTTCAGCTGCAACGGTGGCAAATGAGGTGGACTGCCGCGGGGTGTTTGGGGGACGGATTCCCTGCAGGAGTTTAGTCGTGTCTCACCGGGAATCAGAGGGAGGCTCTGGAGACACCGTTGTGGGTGCCGGGTTGGTTGGGTCCATCCGGGTGAGTTTGGCCAACGTGGCATCGAGAAGGGAGACCGTCCGGATTTCTCGCGCCACGGTGAGTGCCTCGATCTTCCGATGGTGCTGGTGCAGCAGCAGGGCGCACTCCCGGGCGGTCCGGTCGTGGAGACTGTCGTCCTGCAGCGACTGGATGGCCCGTTGCACGGTAAAGAACGTTCCCTTGGATACCGCCTCGAGTGCCAGCCGGCTCAGGGCCTGATCGCGCTCGGTATCTCCCCGAATCGAGAGGGCTCCCCGAAGTTCCACCGGGATGCGCCCCTGCTCGGCGAGGATTTGACGCACCGCCTGGTGTCCCATGGCGGTTCCGGTGCCCACGGCGGCGAGGGCAAACAGGGCCCAGAGACCGGCCATGGCGACCGGTGTGCTCCAGAAGCCCGCCTTCGGATTCCGCACAATCTCAAGGCGCCAGAGCGCATAGTAGACGGCGAATCCGACCAGCAGAAACGTCATCGAGCTGGCCAGCGGATTCAGGCCGGTTTGGAAGGGTGTAGACGGGGACGGATAGGCTTCGAAATGGAACCAAGGCGTCATCGCGCCGACGTTGGAGGAGAACGCCGAGTGTCCTCCCTCGGGTCGGTTGACCACCCGGGTACTGAAAAAAGCCACCAGACAGACCAGATGAACCAAACCCAGAACGGCCTGAACCGACACGAGGAGCCAACGCGACCGGTCGTTCCACCAGGACCGCCCGGCGTCTTCCAGAAGACGGAACCATCCCGACGCCGGTGGCGTCGGGACGGTGGTAGATTCGGGTATCTTGGGATCCCGGGTGGAGCTGGGAATGGTTCCTGGCGGGCCCGACGCGATGGATTCGACATCGGTTTGGACCGCGCGGGCGCTCTGGTAACGGCGATCCGGACTGCGTTCGAGCGACTTCATCACCACATCGTCCAGCCGTGTGTCGACGGACTGTTTCTGCGAGGGAGGCTCAAACCGTCCCAGCGGCAATTCCCCCGTCAGCATTTCATAAAACACCACACCCAGGGCGTAGATGTCGGCCCGATGATCCACTGTGGCGGGAGCCTCCAATTGCTCGGGTGCCATGTAGTGCGGGGTTCCCAGTGCATTCTGAGAACCGGTCAGCGTGATGTCCGGCTTTCGACCCAGAAGTTTTGCCAGACCGAAGTCGGCGATTTTCACCCGATGCCGTCGGTCGACCAGGATGTTCTCCGGTTTGATGTCCCGATGCACGATGCCTTCCTCGTGGGCGTATTGGAGCGCCTCGCAAATCCGCGGCACGATGGCAAAGGCCTCTTCGGGGGTCAGGCGGCGGGTTCGCTCGAGCTGACGGAGGTTGGCGCCATCGACGAACTCCATGAGGAAGTAGAAATACGGGCCCGCCTGTCCGAAATCATAGATGGAAACAATGTTCGGATGATTCAGCCGGGCCAGGGCGCGGGCCTCCCGCTGGAACCGCTCGGCGAACGCGGGATCCCGGGCACTTTCCGGAGGCAGGATTTTCAGTGCGACGCGACGGTCGAGCTTGGTTTGCCGTGCCAGGTAGACCCAACCCATGCCGCCCCGTCCGATCAGCTCCAGAATCTCCAGTTGAGGAAACTGTTCGGACAGTTCCGTCACCGGCGGAGGCTCGGCAGCTTGGGAGTTTTTGTCCCCGGAACTCGAGGCTGCTGTCGGAAACCCGGCTCCCAGCGCGCATTTTGGACACAGTCCGTGGGGTCCGCGCCGTTCCGAGGGGGTGCCGCACCGCGGACAACGGAGGGCGCCGGGGTCCGTGACGGTTGTTCCCAGGGTTGGAGGTGGTTCCTGCGCAGGACGTGGATTCGGGGGAGTGGAGGGCTTCGAACGCAGAATATACCAGACGGCCAGGCCGATCCAAAGGGCAAACAGGCCCACAGTGAACAAGATGACCGCCAGGATCACCAGGACCTCGGCGGTTCCCAGCATGGCGAGTGGGGGCAACAGCGGCAGGTTCATCATGTTGTCAACGGGAACAACGAATTCTTGCGGGGAAACGTCGGCCCACCCGTGCTGAAGGAATGCGTTCGAAGTGTTACCGGATTTTTTTGGAATGAATGGGGCTCAGTGGAACTCAGACCCGGGGTGACCCCGGAAGTCCGCCAGAAAACATCTGCCGGTTCAACCGGCGGTTGTCGCAGACAAGGCGGCAAAGAGATGCCGGAGTTCCTGATCCACATCGGAGGGGTTGGAAACGGTTTGGGCGATCTCCTCCCGCAACAGCTCCCGATAGCGTTTCCGCAGACGGTGCGCCGCCACCCGGACGGCTCCGGCACTCATGCCCAGACCCGGCCCGGCGGTGGATGCAAGGCGATCCGGGGCTTCTCCACTGACCGCCCCCTTGAGATGCTCAAAGAGATCCCTCTTGCCGTTCTCGGAGTATTCCCGTTGAAGGCGCATCAGCACCGTCTCCAGCAACGCCATCGCCCAGCGCTGATCAAACTCCCGTTCCGGGGTCAGGTGGGTGGCCGGTTCGAGGGCCCATCGTTCCTCGCCCGACGCCGCATTCAGCGAAAGGAATTGGAATCGGCCTCCGCGTTTCTGGGTCCGAGCGCGGTCCCATTCGTTGGACAGGAAATGTTGAAGCGACGTCAGGAGGAAGGATCGGAAACGCCCCCGTTCCGGTGTGGCCGCGTGGATCCACTCCTTCTTGAGCAGCCGGGCAAAAAAAGATTGGGTGAGATCCTCCGCTTCGACCGGACTGACGCCCAATCGCCGGACGTGGGCATATAGCGGGTACCAGTAATCCCGGCACAGCAGTTCGAGGGCCTGTGTCGCCTCGGGCGCTCCGGTAGAGCGCACGGAAAGCACCAAGGACCACCGGGTGGTGACGAAGGCCCTGGCGCCGGGGCCGTGCGGGGCCTCGGTGGCGTCGTTCCTGGAATCGGCATGTTCCATGATGTTTTCCAAGCGGAGCCCATGCCCTCAGTTTCCGAGCCGGACCGAACGATAGATTCGGGAGCGATTCGTAGCTGATTTCAGGTCGATGAACCACTGCGGATTGCTGGTGAATTGGAGGGTGGCCAACGGGATCCAGGTGCTACTCAATTTGTTCTCCCGGTAGTCAATTCGGTAGGTGACACCCAGTTCACCGACAATGGAAAGCGCCGCCACGCTGTAGGGCGTCAATTCCGGATCGAGGACCGTCAACGTCGCCGGAAGACTCGACTCCAAGGAGTCTCGCGATCGGGAGCTCGGCAACGATGGGCGTCCCCTGGAATGGTTCAAAAACAAGAAAACCCCGCCCTGGCCGTAAGAGACAGGTCTCCTCTACCGAAGAGACCAGGTGGGAACAGCGGGCAGCCGTCGCCGTCCTGTAAATAAGGCCTGGCGTTGGCCAGCTTGGTATCCGCTTTGATGTTCCCGAGGTTGTAATTAGGTCGAAGGACGCTGTCTCGATTCACGCACCGGGCAGGGTTAAATTGTAAAGAGCCGTCGGTGGCCACCGACGCGGAATAACTGAACCGGTTCCCGGTTGGGCTCAAGTCCGAATCCGGAGTTTTTCGTCCGGAATCCGGCAGAAAAAACTAGGGGAATTTCCCCAACTGTGGACGGGGCGTGGGTCCGCCCAAGGTCCCGTGGGATCAAACGAGGAGCGGTTTCACCACATGGGCATCCTCGACGCCGGTCAGGCGTTGATCGAGCCCCTGGTACTTGAAGCGGAAGGCATCGTGCCGGATGCCCAGGAGGTGCAGCACGGTCGCGTGGAAGTCGCGGATGTGAACCGGATTCTCCACGATGTTGTAGGAGAAGTCGTCCGTCTCCCCGTACACCACGCCTCCCTTGGCGCCGCCGCCGGCCATCCACATGGAGAAGCACCGCGGATGATGGTCGCGTCCGTAGTTTTCCTTCGTGAGTCCGCCCTGGCTGTAAATGGTGCGGCCGAATTCGCCGCCCCAGATGATGAGGGTTTCGTCAAACAGGCCGCGATTCTTCAGGTCGGTGATCAGGCCGTAGATGGACTGGTCGATGTCCTTGCATTGCGAAGGCAGCCGTCCGGCCACGTTGCTGTGGTGGTCCCAGTTGTTGAGATAGACCTGGACGAAGCGAACGCCGCGTTCCACGAGGCGACGGGCGAGCAGGGCGGTGTAGCCGAAGGTGCCCGGCTTGCGGGCGGATTCACCGTACAGCTCGTAGGTGGAATCTGGTTCGCTGGAAACACGGGTCAGCTCGGGCACGCTCGCCTGCATCCGGAACGCCATTTCGAACTGCTGGATGCGGGTGTGGGTTTCGGGATCCCCCACCTGCTGGTAGGTCAGCTCGTTCAACTGCTTCAGTCCGTCGAGCTGGAAACGGCGCAGGTCGGCCGGTACGCCGGGCGGATTGTTGATGAAGAGAATGGGATCGCCCGTGCTCCGGAAGGACACGCCGGCGTGTTCGCCCGGAAGGAAGCCGCTGGACCAGAGCCGCGCGCTGATGGCTTGGATCTGCTCCTTATTGGTGGGCTCGGCAACCAACACCACGAAGGTCGGCAGATTCTGGTTCATCGAACCCAGACCGTAACTGACCCAGGATCCGATGCAGGGGCGGCCGGAGTTCATGTTGCCGGTCTGCATGTAGCAGATCGCCGGCTCGTGGTTGATGGCCTCGGTGTGCATCGACCGAATGATGCAGAGGTCATCCACGACGCGGGACGTGTAGGGCAACAACTCCGTGTTCATCCACAGTCCGTTCGAACCGGCCTGGCTGAACTTGAACTTGGACGGGGCAATGGGGAACCGGGACTGACCCGAGGTCATGGTGGTCAGGCGTTGACCCTGCCGGATGGAATCGGGGAGATCCTTGTCGTACCATTCGGCCATCCGCGGTTTGTAATCCCAGAGATCCATCTGGGATGGTCCGCCCACCATGTGCAGGTAGATCACCCGCTTGGCCTTGGGTGCGAAGTGGGGCAGCAGCGAGGGACCCGCGGCGGGATTCTCGGCCCAGGCCCGGAGTTGGTTGCCCAACAGGGAGGAAAGGGCGGCGTACCCGAGAACATTCCGGCCGCGGCTGAAGAACTGGCGCCGGGTTTCGAGTTGGACGTATTCGGAGAAGGGGTTCATGGGAGTTCCTCGGGGCGCGGCTACTTGTTCAGGACTTCGTCCAGGTTCAACAGCTGGTTGGCCACCATGGTCATGGCGGCGACCTGGGTCGGGGGAAGGCTGGCGTCGGGCTTGGATTCTCCCACGGTGATGAGCTGTTGGGCGTCCTCGGGATTCTTGGAATAGAACCCGCTGAATTCCGCGAGGGTTCGGCGGACCACGCTTTGTTCGTCGGGAGTGAGCGGACGCGCCAGAAGGCGTCGCGCGATGGTGTCGATCGCCTGCTGGGGATCCCCGCCGTTCCGCTTCAGCGCGATCTCGGCGAGATGCCGGGCTGCCTCGACAAACTGCGGGTCATTCAGTGTCGCCAGGGCCTGGAGCGGCGTGTTGGTGCGCTCGCGGCGGGTGCAGGACACTTCACGGCTCGGAGCGTTGAAGACATCCATGGTGGCCGGGGGCGCGGCACGTTTCCAGAAGGTGTAGAGGGATCTCCGATACAGGGCCTCGCCGTTGTCGCGTTGGTACCGGCGGGTGTTGCTTTCCGGCATGGCGACCGCTTCCCAGACCCCTTCGGGTTGGTATGGCTTGACGCTGGGGCCGCCGATTTTGGGAACCAGCAGATCGCTCACTGAGAGCGCATAGTCCCGCACCATCTCGGCATCCATCCGGAACCGCGGACCCCGGCTCAACAGGCGGTTGGCCGGATCCTTCTCCAGCTTCTCGGGGGTCGTCCGCGCGTTCTGGCGGTAGGCCTTCGACATCACCATCAGTTGGAACAGCCGCTTCACATCCCAACCGCTTTCACGGAACTCGACCGCCAGCCAGTCGAGCAATTCCGGGTTGGAGGGATTTTCGCCCATGATGCCGAAATCCTCGGTGGTCTTCACCAGTCCAGTTCCGAACAATTCCTGCCAGAACCGGTTCACCGTGACCCGGGCCGTCAGCGGGTTGTCGGCGGCCACGAGCCATTGGGCGAGCCCAAGGCGATTGCGTGGGGCTCCGGAGGGCAGGGGATTGAGGGCAGCCGGGACGTCGGCCTGGACCTTGTCCTTGGGCTTGTCGTACTGGCCGCGGAACAGAATGGCGGCCGTGGCCATGGTGTCCGCCTTTTCCTTCTGAACATGAGTGACCGGGTATTTTAGGCGGATTCCCTCCCGCTCGTTTTCCAGGCGGGCGAGCGTCTTTTGGGCCTGCTGATACGGTTCATCCCGGGTGGTCAGGAAATACTCATAGGCCACGGCCCGCGCCTCCGGTCTCCAGTTGGACGCCGGAGCTCCTGCCAGGGTGCGGAGCAGGCTCTGCTGAGCCAGGGCCGAAACTTCGGCCGGAGCGAGGGCGCGGGAATAGAGCCGCAGATCCTGGAGTCCGACGCCGTCGAAATGGCTGCCACCGCTCCGCTGGGCGAGCGTGAGCGGGGCTTTGGCGCGGAGGCTGCCCGTGATGCCCTTTCCATTCTCCGCCTCGGTCTCGGCGGGAACGCCGTCGACATACAGCTTCACGCCCTCGGGCTTTCCGGATCCGTCGTAGGTGACGAACACATGCTGCCACTGTCCCTTTTTCGCGAGACGCTTCTGGGTCCGGATTTTAAGCGCGTTCTCCGGCCATTGGTTGACCAGGTGGGTCGCAAATTGCCCCTGCTGGATCCACAGGTCCCAGCCGCGGTACCCGGCGGAATCGGGATCCATTTTGGCGAACACCGCGGCGGTGTCGTTGTAATTGGGGGGCACGAACACCCAGGCGCCGTAGGAGAACGGCTGCCCGTGGTCGAAGTCGCCCACGTCGGCAAACTTCACGGTCACCCCCTTCGCAAACAGCGGTGCGGGTCCAAAGAAGGCATTGGTGGCCAGCGTGAGTTCGCCGTCCGGCACCGCATTGGTCAAACCGCCACCCCACTGGGCGGCAACCTGGCGGATGTTCCCGTCATCCAGCGGTGCACGGAAAACCAGGTCTTTGAGCGCGAGTTCCCGGTCGATGGCGTCCGGTTTGAGGGATTCCACCCAACCGACAAACTCCGGCTCCGCTTCCTTCCGGCGGGTTTCCACCGACTTCTTTCCGGCATCGATCTCCGCGGGCAGGGCCTGCCATCGGGTCTGGTCCGCCGGATCCGTCACCACCACGATACTGGCATTGGCGCCATCCTTCACGTTGCCATCGAAGCCGGACTGCTGCGTGTTCCGGAAGAACGCCGCCATGGAGTAGAAATCCCGTGTGGTGAACGGGTCGAACTTGTGGTCGTGGCAGGCGCCGCAATTGGTGGTGAGCCCCAGGAATACCCAGCCGGTGGTGGTGACCCGGTCATTCGCGTAACTGGCCAGGTTCTCCTCCTCGATGGTCCCGCCCTCGTTGGT
Organism: Limisphaerales bacterium; assembly: GCA_044221235.1. GTDB lineage: Bacteria > Verrucomicrobiota > Verrucomicrobiia > Limisphaerales > UBA9464 > UBA9464. The sequence goes on along the minus strand of JBGAPN010000090.1, from coordinate 736 downwards.
GGTCATGTTGCACCGGTGGAATCCCGTCGCGACCAGCTGGTCCTGGGTCGGATCGGGCAACAGGTCGCCGGCAATCTGCTCGACCACGAACTGGTCGAACGGCTGATTGCGGTTGAAGGACCGGATGACCCAATCCCGATAAGGCCACATTTCCCGGTAATTGTCGAAATGCAGTCCGTGCGTATCAGCATACCGGGCAGCGTCCAGCCAGTAACGGGCCCGGTGCTCGCCCCACTGAGGCGAATCCATCAGGCGCTGGACATACGCTTCATAGGCATTGGGGGAGCGATCGGCCACGAAGGCCTCCACATCCTCCGGCTTGGGCGGAAGGCCCGTGAGATCCAATGTGACCCGACGGGCGAGCGTCCGCCGGTCCGCTTCCGGATTCAGGGTGAGTCCCTTGGTGGCCAGCTTGGCCACTACAAAGGCATCGATGGGATTGGATTCCTGCGGGGCGGGCCCTGACGGGGCGGGAACAGGCGAACGCTCGGGTTTGACGAACGACCAGTGCGGCTGCCAGGGCGCTCCCTGTCGAATCCACTGCTGAATCAACTCCTTCTGTGCCGGCTTGAGCTCCTTGTGAGAATCGGGCGGCGGCATGACATCATCGCTGTCGCTCGTGGTGATGCGTTTCCACAGGGCACTCTCGTCGGGTTTGCCCGGGACGACCACCGACCCTTCCTTCTTGGTCGACCCGAACAGGCTTTCCTTGGTGTCGAGTCGAAGCCCGGCCTTG
>JBGAPN010000089.1:0-14796 GCA_044221235.1 Limisphaerales bacterium | reverse complement strand
GAGCTGGGATTCCACCTCGCCAAAGCGGTCCCGGAACCGCCGGATGAAGGGGTGGAGATCCATGGTAGCTGGCCGCGGATGCGAGGTGACGTCGAAGATGTTTCCGGGAAAAACAAACCGCCCGACCGCCGGGGGTCCGGCGGGCGGGCGGTGTCGGGAAGGCGGGCTAGGCTTTCTTCTTCTTGCCGCCGGCCGCAGCCTTGGCCGCCTGCATTTCGGCAGTGCGGGCTGCGCGCTGCTGGAACTTGTCCACCCGTCCGGCGGTATCCACGAACTTCTGCTGGCCGGTGTAGAACGGATGGGTGAACCCGCTGATGCCCATCAGGTAAAGCGGGTATTCCTTTCCGTCTTCCCACGTCGCGGTCAGCGGGGTGCTGGCGCAGGACTTGGTCAGGAACGACTGGCCGGAAGCCGAGTCGCGGAAAATCATCGGCCGGTAAGCCTTCGGATGCGTGTCTGCCTTCATAAAATGAGCGGGGACGCTACCAACGGCTGCGATCAAGACAAGGGGATTTTGGTTTGCGATTGGCTTCAATCGGGCCTATCCACCCGCGCTTCATGGCGGTGGAATACAAGATCATCGGCGGAGACGGGCATGAATACGGACCGGCGTCCCTGGAGGAAACACGGGAATGGTGCGAGCAGGGCCGTGTCGACCGGAAAACCTTGGTCTGGCGCAGTGATGAACAGCGGTGGGTCGCGGCCAGGGACCGGGATGAACTGAAATGGGATCTGCCCCCTGAAGCGCCGCCCACGCGGGCGCCTGCCCCGGATTCGACCGTCCCACCATCGCAACGTGTTTCGACCGACGACCTGTTCATCATCTCCGCCGGGTTCTGGATCCGGGCCGCGGCATTCGCGGTGGACTGGATCGTGTTCACCGCGCTCATCTCGCTGGTGACCCTGCCCTGGACGGGTCCGGACGGACCGCTCACGCAGTTGCAGAGGGCCGCCTTTGCGGAGGCGCGGCTTGAGCATCCCAACATGGAGATTCTCACCCGGTTCTGGCTGATCTCCATGGCCATCAATCTGCCGTTGGGCTTCCTCTACAACACCTGGTTCAACGGACGCCGGGGCGCCACCCCGGGCAAACAACTCCTGGGCCTGAGGGTGGTCCGTGAAGACGGCTCCGCCCTCGGGTACCGGCGTGCCGCCCTCCGGTATCTCGCTGAGCTCGTCACCTTCCTGAGTTTTGGAGCCGGTTACCTTCTGGTGGCGTTCCACCCGGAAAAGCGGGCCCTCCACGACCTGATTGCCGGCACACGGGTGATCCACTCCCGTTGATCCCTGGGGAAACCTTTAGAGCCTGTCCGCGAATTTCGCTATTTGACCGCGGGAATATTCAGTTCCTGCCCGTTTCGAATGCGCTTGGGGTCCTTGAGGCTGGGATTGGCTGCCAGAACATCGGAGACCTTGACCTTCAATTCGTACTCCTTGTTGTAGGCCGCGATGATCGCGCCCAGGGTCTCTCCCGGCTGGACCTTATGGACGTACTGTTTTTCGGGCAGGCTGGCGGCGGCATCCGCGATTTCCTTGGTCTCCTTGGTTTCCTTCGCCGAGGGTGCCTTTGAAACCGGGCGGGCAGGCTCCTTGGCCGGTGCGGACAGGGATTTGCTGATGTCACGGGCAATGCTCTCCAACTGGCGTTTCACGTAGTCGGCATCCGCGGCCCGCTTTTCATCCACGGTCTGGATCGACTTCACCACGTCCTTCAGCTGGTCCCGGGTGACAAACTCCCCGCTCGACTGCAGGCGTTGTTTCAACTGGGAATTCTCCTGCCGCAACTGGGAGACCGCATCCCGCAATTCCTGAAGCTGACGCCGGAGCGTCTCCTGCCCCTCGGTGAGGGATTCCACGGTGGCGTTCAATCGCCGGATATCCTCGGCGTCCACCTGTTGCGCCCGAACCGGGCCCCAGATCGTGCTGCCCAAGGCCACGCAGCACACCAACGTCAACATGCGCTTCATCTCCAGACCAAACTAGGAACCGGACTTCCGGGCTTCAAGCGTTTGTCATTGGATTGAGGGCCGGAGGGGGCGAACCGCCGCCGCCTCTTGCCACCCTTCCGCGGGATCGTTACCAGTCTCCGTGCCTTTTCCCCGACTCCGAATCCGACTACCCACCCGGGGCTGGAAACGCTGGTTTACCCTCCTGGGGATCGCCGCCGGTAGCCTGGTGGTCCTGCTGGTTATCCTCGGGATTACCGCGTGGATCGCAGTGCAATCCCCCGCGGTCCAACTGCGGATGTTCGCCTGGTTCCTGGCCATGGAAGTGCCCAGCGCCAAGGAACTCTCCGCGGCCCCGGCGCTCGTTCCGCGTTACAAGGGCCCCACCGGGAGCGCTGCCGTCCTGCAATCGGCGGATGACCTCTTCCGACCCGAGCCGGGTTTGGGACATCCATCTGGAATTCTCGGCCGATCAATGGAAGGGCATTCAGGCCAAACGGGTCGAACCGCTCAAGAACTGGACCCAAGGCAAGGACGGCGCCCTCCGACTCCTGAATACCAATGCCTCGCGGAACGGGCTTTCCGGCGTGTTGGGATTTGATTTCCCCTGGTCCACCAGCCGTGTGGATTTCGCCGGCGTGGTCTTCACCAACACGGCCATCCGGTTCAAGGGGAACGGCACCTTCCTCGACTCCGTTCGCAATTTCCGCAAACCCTTCAAGATTGACCTCGGACGCGGCGCGTCCGGCCGACGGCTGGCAGGCCGATCCGAATTCAACCTCGCCAATCTTACTGCCGACCGGAGCTGTCTCAGCGACACGCTCGGTTACGAATTCTATCGCGAGGCCGGCGTCCCCGCGCCGCGGACCACGTTCGTCCGGGTGTTCCTCGACATCGAAGGCGCCACGACCAACCGCCTCATTGGCCCGTACCTGATGGTGGAAAACCCGGACGAGGACTGGGTTCGGGACCAACTGGGTAACACCCACATGGCCCTGTTCAAGCCGGTAACCATGGACCTCTTTCTGGATCTGGGTCCGGACTGGTCCGCCTACCGGCGCATCTACGACCCAAAAACCGCGGTCTCCCCGATGCAGACCCAGCGGCTGATGGATCTCGCCCGGTTGGTCACCCATGCCCCGGATGACACCTTCGCGCGCGAGATCGGCAACTTCATCGACCTCGAAGAATTCTCCCGGTTTCTTGCCTGTGAAGTGATCCTCTCCAACTTGGACGGACTCCTGGCGAACGGTCAGAACTTCCTTCTCTACCACGATCCGCGCTCCAACCGATTCGGGTTTATTCCATGGGACCTGGACCACTGTTGGGGGGAGGCTCCCTTCCTGGGCACGGCCGAGCAACGGACCCGCGCCAGCCTGTGGCATCCGTGGGTGGGCACCAACCGCTTCCTGGAACGCATGCTCCAGGTGGAGGCGTTCCGGCAGCGGTACCGGGGCCAACTGGAACACCTGCTCGAAACCCAATTCATCCCGGATCGGTTGAGCGCACGAATTGATGTCCTGGCGGCGGGGATCCGGCCGCTCGTCGAGGAATGGTCGCCCGAGCGGCTGAGCCAGTTCGACATTGCTGTTTCAGGCGACGTCAAGGAGGGCCCCCGGGACGGCGATCCATCCAGTCCCAGTCGACCCGTGTGGCAGCTCAAACGGTTCATCAACGAGCGGGCGACTCATGTTCGTGCCCAGCTCAATGGGTCGGCGGAAGGCCAGATGGTCACACGCCAGCCTCATTGATCCGCCACAAGCCGCCGTCGCGGACTTCCACCGGGCAGGACACTCGGGTATCTCCTCGGCGTGCATTCCGCCGTATCGGTCCCTCTCTGGGTTCGCGTTGCCCTTTCCGCCGCCCTGGCCTCGACTGTCATCCAGGCTGAGGACCCGCTTCCCAGCGCAGATCGATTGAAATCGAGTCCGGTCCTCCAGCACCTGAAGCCCAATCCGGTCGCCGGCGCACCCCGGACAGGTCCCCAACAGACGGTCGCCCAAATGCATGTGCCCGAGGGCTTCCAGGTGGACCTCGTGGTGGGTGAGCCGGATCTTCATCAACCGGTCGCCTTCGCCTGGGATGAACGGGGTCGGCTGTGGTGCGCCGAGGCCTACAGCTATCCCACCAAGCGTCCGGAAGGCCAGGGACAGGACAAGCTGGTCATCTTCTCCGACAACGATGGCGACGGAAAATTCGAGACCCGAAAGGTCTTCGCCGAGGGCCTCAACCTGGTCAGCGGCTTCGAAGTCGGTTTTGGCGGCGTATGGGTGGGAGCTGCGCCACAGCTCCTCTTCATTCCGGACCGCAATCATGACGATGTCCCGGACGGTCCGCCCGTGGCGCTGCTGGATGGCTTCGGTTATCAGGACACCCATGAGTGCCTGAACAGCTTCCTGTGGGGGCCGGACGGCTGGCTTTATGGCAATCAGGGCGTCTTCAACCTGGCCCATATTGGCAAACCGGGAGCCCCCGATTCCCAGCGCACCGAATTGCGGGCCGGGGTCTGGCGGTACCATCCGCTGCGGCACGAATTCGAGGTCTATGCCCACGGCGGCAGCAATCCGTGGGGGCTCGACTTCGATGAACGCGGCCAACTCTTCATGACGCATTGCCGCAGCTACTGGGGTCGCGGTCTGACCACGCAGGTGCTCCAGGGCGGCCACTTCTGGAACCAGGCCAACGCCAACTACGCGCCGTTCATCATCGCCGAACCGCCGGAGGAATTCCCCGGGTTCCGAAACTTCCTGCTGGCCTCGGCCCGATATGACCACGGGGCGGGCGGCGCCGGCGTCCGGGGCAGCGACGCCATCTACGGTGGACACAGCCATGTCGGGACGATGATTTATCTCGGCGACAATTGGCCCGAGGAATACCGCGGCCACCTGTTCACCCACAACCTGGGCGGTCACCAGATGAACCAGCAGGTCAACATCCGCATGGGTTCGGGATTCAACACCGTCCACGCCGGACGCGACGTTTTGTTTTGCACCGACCCGAAATACGTTGCGGTGGACCTCCAGTACGGCCCCGACGGCGCCGTCTACTTCATCGACTGGTACGACCAGCAGCATTGTCATAATCCCAACACCGAACGCTGGGACCGCAGCAACGGCCGCATCTACCGCATGCAATGGCAGGCCACCTACCAGCCGCGGAAGGTGGATCTGGCGGCCATGGACGACGTCCAACTGGCCCAGCTTCAACAGCACCGCAATGAGTGGTACGCCCGCACGGCGAGGCGTCTGCTCCAGGAGCGGGCCGCGGCAGGCTCCCCCAATCCGGCCGTCGTCAACACACTCAAGGCATCGATTCCCTCCGCCCTCAACCCGGCACAACGCCTTCGCATCCTGTGGTGCCTTCACGCCATTGGCGCCCTGAGTTCGTCGGACAAGAGTTCATTCCTCAAGGATCCGGATGAATTTGTCCGCGGCTGGACCCTTGAATTGTCGAATGACCGGCGCGATGCCACACCCGAGCTGCAGACCCAGATGGTGAACCTGGCGGCGAACGATCCGTCTCCGGTGGTCCGACGCTACCTGGCCTCCGCCATCCAACGGGTGTCACCCGAAACCGGCTGGGCGCTGATTGAATCCCTGGCCTGCCATGGGGAGGACCGCGAAGACCGGAACATTCCCCTGCTCCTCTGGGACGGCCTGGCGCAGCGGATGCCCTCCAGCCTGGAACGCGCCCTGGCCGTGGCCCGGCAGACGGCCCTTCCCCAGTTGGCCGATTATGTTTGGTGGTACGCCGCCACGCTGGACGGCGCCGGATTGGACGCTGCGGTCGCGGAGGTCGGCCGCACCTCCGGAGAGATTCAACGTCGACGTCTTGCCGGGCTGCTTCTGGCGTTGGATGCCCGGGGCCAGGTGCCGGCGGTTGCGGCCTGGAAATCGGTGGGAACGTCCCTCTACGCCAATACTGATGTGAGGATTCAGCGGCAGGCTGAGCGGATTGGCGCCCTTCTGGGTGACGACTCGATGTTCCCCCGGCTGCGTCAAACCTTGGGCGATTCCAAAGCCGATTCGGCGGCCCGGAAGCACGCCATGTCCATACTCGGTCGAGGACCGGATCGCGACTCGTTGCCCGTCTTCCTGACGCTTCTCGACGATCCGACGTTTCGGCTCACGGTGATTCCCATCCTTGGGTCCATGGACTCCGCGAACATTCCCCCGGCTCTGGTTCAACGCTTCAATTCCTGGCCCGCCCCGGAGAAGGCCGCCGCACTGGCCGCGCTGACCCGCCGCAGCTCCTCGGCCATCAACCTCCTCCAGGCCGTCCAGAACGGTCAGGTGACGCGGGACCAGCTCACGTCATTCCAGGTGCGGGCCCTGACCGGACTCAAAAACCCGGACGTCGACAAGCAGGTCGCCGCCATCTGGGGACGCATCCAGCAAAGCCCGGCAGAGAAACAGGATCGCATCAACCGGATGGAAAAAATCTTCAACGAGGCTCCGCTCTGGGCGTATTCGGCCCGGGAAGGCCGGGGACATTTCCAGAAGCTGTGCGCCTCCTGCCATCGGCTGGGCGAAGACGGCAACCGCATCGGGCCCGAACTCACCGGCGCCGGATCCCACGGCATTCGTTACTTCCTCGAAAACGTGATCGACCCCAATGCGGTGGTGGGAACCGACTTCCAATTGACGAACCTGGAAACCAAATCGGGGGACGTCATCTCCGGAATCCTGGTCAACGAAGCCCCCACGGCACTCACGGTGCGAACCACAACCGACCAGGTCCGGGTTGCCACCGCAGACATCGCCCGCCGGGAAACGACCGACAAGTCCCTCATGCCGGAAGGATTGCTGGAATCCCTCAACGATCGCGAACAGATCGAGTTGTTGAAGTACCTCGTCGAAAATTGAACCGGACGGACATCGCACCCCTGCCCATGGCATTGGCAGACCTGGATACTGAACAACTCGGCCGGCGATTGGCGGAGTGGGGGTTCAACCCGGTCCACGCCGCGCGAATACTCCGCGCCCATTTTTCGGGACGAAAGCCCGAGTCATCCACGGGCTGCGCCCTGCCTGCCGGGTTGATCGAACGGCTGTCTGAGGAGATCCCCGTCCAATCGGCCACATTAAGCCGCCGGGAGCAGGCAGAGGACGGCACCACCAAACTGCTCCTCCGCCTGCAGGACGGTCGCACCGTCGAGTCCGTATTGATGCCGGACTATCGTCCCGACCGGGCCGCAGGGTGTCTGTCCACTCAGGTGGGCTGTGCCATGGGATGCGATTTTTGCGCCACCACGCGGAATGGTCTGGAACGAAACCTCACCGCCGGGGAAATCCTCGAACAGTTCATCATCCTGCGTCAGGAAGCTCACGCCCTGGGGAGACGGCTTCAGACCGTCGTGTTCATGGGCATGGGTGAACCTCTTCTCAACCTGGACGCCGTCCTGACCGCGGTCCGCCGCATGGGAGACAACGCACTCGGCGGACTGGGCTGGCGCCAGATCACCGTCTCCACCGTGGGCATCGTGCCGGGAATCGAGACGTTGACCGCCACCGGGCTGAATCTCCAACTGGCCGTGTCCCTGCATGCCCCGGATGATGCCACCCGCTCCAAGCTTCTGCCCATGGGCCGCCGGTATGCGATCACTGAAATCCTGGAGGCAGCCGCACGGTTCCAGGCAGCCCGGGGTCGTCCGGTGATCATTCAATATTGCCTGTTGCAGGGGGTGAATGATTCGGTCGAACAGGCCCATCAGCTGGCGGATCTACTGACCCCTCACCGCATGCACGTCAACCTGCTGCGATACAATCCCACTGGTCCCGGATTGCGGGGCACCCACTATGCCCCGTCCCCGGAGGCGGCGGCGTCGGCATTTGCCGGCATCCTCACGGGGCGCGGAGTGGTGGCCCACTTCCGCCGATCCCGTGGCCGCGACATCAACGCCGCATGCGGACAACTTCGTCGTCAGGAATTGGAATCCCGCGCAAATTCGTGACCCCCTGGGTCATGACTCCGGCGACAGCCCATCCACGACTTGGGTGCTGTACGCCTTGAAGGCGGGAATGATCCCCGCGAGGGCGCCCAAACCCACCAGAGCCGCCGGGGCCCAAATCCATACCGCCGCGGGTTGCCACGGATCCAGAACGACCCCGGTTTGGGCCCGGATCACGGTTGCGGCGCCGGTGAGGATGATCCCGTACACCACAAATCCCAGGATCATGCCCAAGGCGGATATGGTGGCCGATTCCAGCACGATGGCGGCAAACACCGTCCTCCGGCGTGCTCCCAGGGCTCGCAGGATGGCGATGTCGCGACGGCGGCTGTTCATGGAGTTGTAGAGGCTCGCCAGGACGGCGCCGGTCGCCACCAGAGCCACCAGCCAGGCCACCAGGGTGAGCACGGCGTCAAACCAACCAAACTTGTCGAACAGATCGGCCATCTGCTTGGCGATGGGCCAGGCGAAGGTGAGCCGGTTGCCCTGCCGGTTGTACATCATATCCAACTGCTGGCCTGCGACCGGGGTGTAGAGCTTGACCAGCACGGCACTGACGTCCGCCGCAGCCGCCGCATCATGACCGCTCATGTTCTGCAGGCCAGCCAGCGGGATCCAGATCACCCGGTCGGCCGGTGTGTTGGAGGGTTCCATGACCCCGACAACGACATAGGTCTCCTCATGCTGGGCCTTGGGATCAAAGTTCAGACCATGGTAAGGTTTAAACTCGCTCCCCACCTTCAGTCCCAGTTTCTCCGCCGCGAAACTGCCAACCACTGCCTCCCGGTAGCCGTCTTCAAACTGCCGTCCACCCGGCTGCAGACGGAATTTCTGTCCCTTGGAGTACTCGGTGTCGAAATAGTTGGTCAGCGTTCCGACCAGTCGGTAGCCGCGGTAATTGTCCCCGACGGCGATCGGAATGGCCACAGCCACCGCGCGGTTCGATTTCAGCGTCTCATAGTCGGCGAACGGCACATTCCCGGGCGAGGCTTCCAGGTGAAAGATGGCGTTGAGAACCAGCTGCAGCTTCGCCCCCCGGGCGCCGAGAACCGCGTCCCATCCGCCGCTCTGGCCCGTAAAGGTGTCATGCGCCTGGTTTTTCACCACCCACACGGACATCAACAATCCACCCGCCAGGGCAATCGAAACCGCGGTGACCAGGGTCGACAGCAGGTGCTGACGCAGGCTGCGTCGGACAATCAGCCAGAGGATCACCGGGCACCTCCCGCCGTGACACTGGCGCGGTTCAGCTCCGCCAATGAGGCCTGTTGCTCGAAGGCCCCGAGAACGTCGCGATCATGGCTGACCAGCAACAGCGCAGCGCCATTTTCGGTGCAGGCCTCACGGATCAGTTTGAGGGCCTCGCTGGCATTGTTGGCATCCAGGTTTCCCGTCGGTTCGTCCGCCAATACCAGCTGGGGATGGTTGGCCAGAGCGCGGGCCACCGCCACCCGCTGCTGCTGCCCGGTGGACAATTGGCGGGGATAATGGTGCAGATGCCCGCCCAACCCCACCCGCTCCAACAGGGTTCGGGCGCGTCCCCGATCCACTCCCGGTCCGAAACTCATGCCCAAAATGACGTTCTCAATAACGGTGAACCCCTGAAGCAGGTTGAAGGTCTGGAAGATGTACCCAATATGCGTGGCCCTCAGGCGATCCCGCGCCGCTTCCGGAAGGTTGCCGACATCGACCCCAGCCAGCCGGATGCTCCCGGAATCCGGGGCCAGGATGCCTGCAATCAGGTGCAGGAACGTGGTCTTGCCCGTGCCGCTGGGACCGCTCAAGGCGACCTGGCTGCGGGCCTCCAGGGCAAAATGCGGTATGCGTACCACCTCGTGCACTGTGCCGTCCGGACGCCGGTAGGACTTGCTGAGCTGGGTAATCTCCAACAATGCCATGACGCCAAGGAGGTTGGCGTCCTTCATTCCGGGCGCAACGTCGAACCGGCCACTTTCCCAACAGAAATTGGCCTTCCTCCCACGGCCTTTCCGAACCGGTTCACGGGAGATCGCATTCCATGAAGTTCAGCTAGGCGTGATACTCCGCGTTCGCTTACCGCTTGCCTCCCGACTGGATCGGCGGAGAACGTTTGCCCATGCCGCGCGTCAAAGCCGCCGTACCCGAACAACCCTCTGCCCGTGCAGGGGAGCTGACCGGCTTGATCATGCTGGCGGGGTCCGTGGTGCTGGCCCTGGCATTGTTTTCCTATGACCGGGGTGACCTCGCCGCGAATGCCTCACCTCCGAATCATCCCATCCACAACCTGCTCGGACGACTCGGGGCGGGACTGGCCCACTTTCTTTTGTTCGGCCTGGGAGCCGCCGCCTACCTGATCCCGGTGCTACTTTTGGGATTTGGGCTGGCCAGCTTCGTCCCCGCGCTGGCGTACCTTCGGCGCGGCTGGCGTTCCCCGGTGGCCGCGTTCGGACTTATCGTTTCCGCCATGGGCATGCTCGACCTTTTCAGTCCCGAACTGCCCTCCCTCGGTACGCGTGGCAATACCCTCGGAGCCGGCGGACTGCTCGGATTGGAGCTCAACAGCGGGCTGGTGGTGTACTTCCTCAACCGCACCGGAGCCGCCTTGGTCTATAGCGTCCTGTACATTGGAAGCCTGGTGCTCCTGACTGATTTTCTCCTGTGGAACGTGGTGAAACAGCTCTTTGTCCGGCCTCCCCGAACCGAAGAGGAACGCCTCGCCGCGGAACAGACCCGTCTGGAAAAGGAATCCAAACGCCTGGCCAAGCAGGCCCGCAAACTGGAGGAAAAGGCCGCCGCCGAAACGCCCCAGAAACCCGTCGCGGCCAAGTCCTCCGAACCGTCAGCGGACAAATCCAACGACTCCGACCTCGAACCAGAAGAAAAGGCCACACCGAGCGGGCTGGGCGCGGACTTGCAGCCCGTTCCCGAACCGCGATTCCAGGACAACAGTATTTCAAAGCTCGGCGCCGAACCCGCCACGGAAGGGACCCGAATTTCCGCCGACGAGATCGCCAAGACCCTGCCCGCCACGGCCAGCGATGCCATCCTGGGGCGCAAATCCGCCGCGAAACCGATCGGAACGCCCTCCGACGACGCGGGGGACTCACCGGGCGGCAGTGAAAACGACGAGGACGAGTCCTCCGCCCGCGACGAGGAAGCCGATTCAGAACCCCTCCCCGTCCCGGTCGCCGTTCCCCGTGGCAAGTTGCAGACGCGTCGCAACAAGCCCATCACCGTCGCGTCGACCCCCATCATCGGGAATTACCAACTGCCCCCGCTGGAGCTCCTCCATCTCCCCGATCACACAGTCCGCCCCACTGAGACCAAGGAGGAATTGATGGCCAATTCCCGGCTCATGGTGCAAACCCTCGCCCAATTTGGGATCGAGGTAGCCCCGGGTGACATCACCCGCGGACCCACCATCACCCGCTACGAACTGCATCCCGCGCCGGGGGTAAAGCTGGAGAAGATCAACGCGCTATCCAACAACATCGCCGCGGCCCTGAAGGCGGAGCGCATCCACATTCTCGCCCCGATTCCGGGCAAATCGTCGGTCGGCATCGAGGTACCCAACGCAGTCAAGACCAAGGTCATCATGCGGGACCTCCTCGAATCCGAGGAATGGAAGCACACCAAGGCCCGCATCCCGCTCGCCCTTGGAAAGGACGTCTACGGCCAGCCGGTCATCGCCGACCTGGCGGACATGCCGCACATCCTGATCGCCGGCAGCACCGGTTCCGGAAAATCGGTCTGCATCAACACCATTGTCGCCTCCCTGCTCTACCGGTTCAGTCCCGATCAGCTGCGATTCGTCATGATCGACCCCAAGGTGGTGGAATTGCAGCAGTACAACGCCCTTCCCCACCTGGTGGTTCCGGTCGTGACCGACCCCAAAAAGGTCATCCTGGCCCTGCGCTGGGTCGTGAACGAGATGGAGAAGCGCTACCAGATCTTTGCCAAGGTGGGGGTCCGAAACGTCAAAGCCTTCAACGAGCGGCCCAAGGAGAAGCCCCTCGTGGAAAAGCAACCGGAACTGCCGTTGCTCCAGAAGAAGGAAAAGATCGAGGCCGGCGCCGACGGATTCGCCGTGGAGGTGGATGAGGAAATCGTTGTGCCGCGCGATGACGACATCGTGATCCCCGAAAAACTGTCCTACATCGTGGTCATCATCGACGAGCTGGCCGACCTGATGCTGGTCGCGCCGGCGGATGTGGAAATGGCCATCGCCCGAATCACCCAGATGGCCCGCGCTGCCGGCATCCATTGCATCGTGGCCACCCAGCGGCCTTCGGTGGACGTCATTACCGGCGTGATCAAGGCGAACATTCCCGCCCGAATCGCCTTCCAGGTCGCCAGTAAGGTTGATTCCCGGACCATTCTGGACCAGATGGGAGCCGACAAGCTGCTGGGCAAGGGCGACATGCTCTACCTGCCTCCGGGCAGCGCCAAACTCAACCGCGCCCAGGGCGCCCTGATCACCGACCAGGAGATTGAAAGCATCGTCGAGTTCATCGCCCGTCAGGGCAAGCCCAGCTACGACCTGGAGATCCACAGCGCGCTGCAAAAGGTTCCCAGCAGCGCCGGATCCATGTCGTTCGATCCGGAGGCCGAGGATGAGGGATTGAGCGACGAGGACGAGGCGCTGGTCGCCAAGGCCATGGACGTCATCCGCTCGGAGCGCAAGGCCAGCACCTCCCTGCTCCAGCGCCGCCTCAAGATTGGCTACGGGCGCGCCGCCCGCCTGCTCGATACCCTGGAAGACCGCGGTGTGGTGGGCCCCAGCAAGGGCGCCGAACCTCGCGACGTCCTCATCGACCTCGATGGCCAGGGTTACGACGGCGGCGGGCAGGAGATGGTGTGAATCCCGGCGAAACGGGAATTCGACCTCACTTGGTGGCCGGGCCTCCTTCGCCAGCCGTTTCACACCTTATGACTCGGCCCCGGAATGACCGTGTCGTCACGGATTCGCACGAGACGCCGGGGCAAACGGCTCACTCAAACGGGTCGCCGGCGACTGCCAGTATAGCCCGCCGGCGCCGGCGCTGCGGGACCCATCCGGCTCTCCCACGCGATTTCATTCGATTTTTTCCAACCCAATTTTGAATGCTTTGGGTCATTGCAGAATCAACAAGCCCTGCAGCCCGGCGGAGATTCTTCGGAACAAAACCGGCTGAGCTCGGTTTAATCACCTCAAGCTTAGACTCACTCAGCACAGTCCACCTGACATTCAGGGCGTCGATTGTGAACAACCTGTGGCAATGACTGTCGACCACGTCGCTTCCGGCGAGACCAACAACGGCGCGGGTCAGGAACCTACCCTGACCGGGCTCCGGTCCGTGCCTGACTTGCCCAAGCGGGTCGTTCCGGCTGACGTGTTGCGCGTTTTTCCTGCGGAGTTTGCCCAGCAGCACCGCATCATCCCGCTTTCCATTCAGGACGGAACGTTATCCATCGCGACCGCATCCCCCGGTAACCAGCGGCTTCTCGACGATATCCGCCTGCTCAGCGGGTTCGAGGTCGAGGAATGCCTGTCTCCCGCCGACCAGATCGCGGAAAAGATCGCCGAATGCTACCAGGTCACGGTCGAGAAGATGATCGAGAACCTGGATTCCGCTCCGGACGGGGGCGCGGAGTCCAAGAATCTTCACGACATCGAGGTGATGGCCAATGAGCCCACCGTCGTCAACCTGGTCAACCTGATCATTTCCACCGCCCTTCGGGAACGGGCCAGCGACATTCATCTCCTCCCCTTCGAGAATACCCTGCAGCTCCGCTACCGCATTGATGGGCTTCTGCAGGAAACCGCGCCTCCGCCCAAGCCCTTGCACGCCGCCCTGGTCTCACGCATCAAGATCATGGCGGACATGAATATTGCGGAACGGTTCATGCCCCAGGACGGCCACATCCAGATCCACCATCGCGGCGCACGGGTGGACATCCGGGTGGGGACGATGCCGAACATTCACGGCGAAAGCCTGGTGATGCGCCTTCTGGTGAAGGATGAGAAGCTGAAACACCCCCGGGAACTGGGACTGGGTGCGGAGCGGGCGGCGGCGCTGGACCACCTGGTGCGGAAACCCCACGGCCTGTTCCTCACCACAGGGCCCACCGGCAGCGGAAAAACCACCACCCTGTATTCCATCCTGCAGGGGTTGAACGCACCCGAAAAGAAGGTCGTTACCATCGAGGATCCGGTCGAATACGAGTTGGCCGGCGTTTCCCAGATTCCGGTGCGACCGAGCCGGGGATTCACGTTTGCCCATGGGCTTCGCGCCATTCTCCGCCAGGATCCGGACATCGTGATGGTCGGTGAGATTCGCGACGCTGAGACGGCGGAGATCGCCATTCGGGCAGCACTGACCGGCCACCAGGTCTTCAGCACGCTGCACACCAATGATGCCCCGAGTGCCGTGACCCGGTTGATCGATATGGGTGTGGAGCCCTTCCTGATTTCCTCGTCCTTGGAAGGCGTGCTGGGGCAGCGCCTTGTTCGTCGGATTTGTCCGAACTGCCGGCGTCCGGCCCCCATTTCACCCGCGGTGCGAAGCAAGCTGGAATCCATGGGTGGCCACTCCCTTTCCGGCGTGTTCTACGAGGGTGCCGGCTGCGACCAATGCCGGAGTGGTTACCTGGGCCGCGTCGGGATCTTCGAGTTGTTGGCCATCACCGGGACCTTGCGGGAGATGATTCTCCAGAAACGCTCCGCCGCCGAACTGCGCGCCCATGCCCAGCGTCAGATGACGACCATGCAGCAGGACGCCATGCAAAAGGCCGTGGAAGGCCTCACGACGTTGGAGGAGATCGTCCGTGTGTGTGCCAGCGAGGCCCAGGAATGAGTAACTTTCGGTACACGGCCATTGGGGGGGACGGGGGCACGGTCTCGGGCGAGATTGAGGCGCCGGATCGACGGGCCGCTCTTCG
>JBGAPN010000088.1:0-14595 GCA_044221235.1 Limisphaerales bacterium | reverse complement strand
ACCATGTGGCGGTCCGGGAGTGGAATGATCAGCTGGTGTTCCTGCGCAAGGTGCATCCGGGGGCGACCGACAAGAGCCATGGCATCCAGGTGGCCCGTCTTGCCGGAGTGCCAAAGCCGGTCATCGACCGGGCGAAGGTCATCCTGCGGGTGCTGGAAGAGGCGGAGTTGAATCTGCAGCAGGTGTTGGGCAGCGAGGACGCGGGAACCGCCCGTCCCCGCAGGTCCCGACGCGAGCGGGAATCCCTGCGCCGCCTGACGCCGCCGCCGCAATTGGATCTGTTCGGCGATGCGGGATGAGGAAAGGTAGGGTCGCAGTGCCTGCGGCCTCATCTAAACCCCTCTTCGCTCCAGCCCACCCCGCTGTGCATCGCGGGAAGCTTCTGGCGCCAGGACCTTCCCGCGTTCCCCGCCGGTGACTCCACGCGTCGGCGGATTTGGTTTCGGACCGACGCAGTCGGTCCCTACCTCGCGGTATTGGTTCCTCTCGACCCCGTTGAACGTTGAAAATGGATCTCCCCCGATTCCCCGCCGGCCGGCTTGGCATCAGCGGGAACATGGGTACCCTTCACACGTTTCACCACATGAATTCCATGGATTCCTCCGCTGACTTGAACCGACGTGATTTTGTCCGGGCCGGCTCCTTTGCCGCGTTGATGGCGGCGATGGGAGGGGTCCCGGTGATGGGGGATGAACCGGTCAAGGCTGCCGATGGAACCCTGCCGCCGCCCAAGGCCGATCCGAATTACAAGGAGAAGCCGGTCGGGCCGCCGGTTTCATTTGGTGTGATCGGTCTGGGCGTGCAGGGCCGCGAAATTCTCAGCCAGCTGCACAAACTTCCGAACGGGCCGGTGGTGGCGATCTGCGACAATTACAAATCGTCGTTGAAACGCGGCGGGGAAGGAGCCCCGAAGGCGGAGAAGTACGAGGACTACAAGGCGCTGCTCGGGAATCCCGCGGTCCAGGCGGTGGTGATTGCCACGCCCACCCATCTGCACCGGGAGATCGCGCTCGCCGCCATGCAGGCCGGCAAGCATGTGTACCTGGAAGTGCCCATGGCCCATACCCTGGACGACGCGCGGGTCATCGCACAGGCAGCCAAGGCACTGCCCGCAAAGCAGATCTTTCAGGCCGGACTGCAGTTTCGCGCCAATCCGCAACATCATCACGTCCTCAAGTTCTTCCGGACCGGCGCCTGCGGGAAGACGGCCGAGGCCCAGGCCCAGGTGAACAAGAAGCAGTCCTGGCGCCGTGCCTCGCCCAACCCCGATCGGGAGCGCGCCCTCAACTGGCGCCTGTACAAGGAGACCACGCTCGGACTGGTCGGAGAGGTGGGCATCAATCCGGTGGACTGCACCAGCTGGTATCTGGATGCCCTTCCCGTGGCGGTGAGCGGGTTCGGAAGCAACATGTTCTGGCAGGACGACCGCCAGACTCCCGACACCGTCCAGGCTGTGTTCGAGTATCCGGGCGGACTGCGGATGGTCTTTTCCTCCACCCTGGCCAGTTCCTTCGGCGGGGAGCAGCAGACGTTCTTCGGCAGCGACGCCTCGATCCTGATCCGGGACAACCGTGCCTGGATGTTCAAGGAAGCGGATTCGCCGCTGCTGGGATGGGAAGTGTACGCCCGCAAGGATGACATCTTGAACGAACAGGGCATCGCCCTGGTGGCCAACGCCACCAAGATCCTGGCCCAGGGCAAGAAGCCCGCCGAGGCGGCCAGCGACACCGATCTGCCGCTCAAGTACGCCCTGGAGAAATTCGTCGAACACATCAACGAATCGACGGCCCCCACGGCGGGATGGCAGGCCGGATTCGAGGCCACCGTGACCGCAATCAAGGCCTGTGAAGTAGTGGCGAATAACTCCCGATTGGTCTTGGAGAAGAGTTTGTTTAGCGTGTGATCACGCTTCCCTCCGTCGGTGAATCATCGGCGAAGATTCGGGCTCCGACGCCTGAGGTTCCCGGCCCTGCCGGGCACGTCGGCCGTTCATCCGCCACGGTCGGAGGCGTCGCCGGGCAACTGTCGGGATTCTCCCATCCAACCAAGAAAAGCGGCACTCCCATCCGTTCCATGACCCTCGATCCTCTCCGTTTCAGGGACCCTGTCCAAATCAGTCCGCTTTCCCCCAACGAACTTTACCGCACCTTGATTCCCGATACCCCTTACACCCACCGAATTCTGGGAATCCTCCGGTCGATCGGGATTCCTGAGGATTACGGCCCGAGCCGGGGCCTTTCCCTGCAGACTGAAGCGGAGGACTTGGCCACCGCCCGTCTATTGCCGGACGGCCGCGAGATCCGGCTGACGCCAAACGTGGCGGAGGATTGGAAGGACATGGTCCGGGCAGCGGGCCAGGAGGATGTGACCCTGCTCCTCATCTCCGGGTTCCGATCCGTCGACTACCAGCGTCAAATCATTGAGAGGAAGCTCGGACGTGGCGAATCCCTGGATCAAATCCTCCGGATCAATGCGGCGCCCGGCTACAGCGAGCACCACACCGGCCGTGCCGTGGATATCGGCACCCCCGGCTGTCCCCCGCTGGAGGAGGAGTTTGAGAACACGTCAGCGTTCCGCTGGCTGCAGCGGCACGCCGGAGACTTTGGTTTCCGGCTGAGTTATCCGCGATTCAACCCCGCCCGGATCATCTACGAGCCCTGGCACTGGTTGCACCACGGTTGAGAACCCGTCCGACTCACTCGGCTGACGCCGGCAGCGGGACTTGTCCGGGACGGCTGAGGTAGTAAAGCAGGTCCCGGATTTCCTGTTCCTTCAGCGCCGCGAGGAGCCCCTCGGGCATCATGGATTGTTCGCTCTGCTCCACGCGCTCCACCTCGGAACGCGGAATCTTGACCAGCTCGGTGGCTGTCTGGACGACAAATCCGTTGGCGTCCTGCGATTTCACCACACCCATGATGGAACGGCCGTCCTTGGTTTCCAGGGTGGAAGCCCGGTATTCGTTCGGAATCACGGCATTGGGAAACAGGATGTTCTGGAGCAGATAGTCCAGGTCGCTTCGGTTGGCCCCGGTGATGTCCGGTCCGACGGCACCGCCGAAATCGAACAGGTGATGGCATTGAGAGCAGACCTTGTTGAACACCACGCGTCCGCGCGGCGCCACGCCGGGAGTTGAGCCGCCCGCCCAGTACAGCTTTCGATACTTCTCGATCTCCGCCTGCATATCCGGGCTGGTGTCCTTCATCACGCCCCAGACCTCAATGATGCGGGCCGACAATTCCTGATCCTTGAGGCTGCGCAGCTGGCGCACGAGGTCGGCGGTCAGGTCGCTCCGGGGCACGGTCCCGGCCGCCACGGCCACCAGCAGGGGCTTGGCGAACGCGGCCCGGGACGCCAGGGCGTTCAGGGCGTCCCGTTTTTCCGCACCGGAAAGTCCGGCATAAACGGCCAGCAGTGCGGCGGGTGTCGCTGCGTCATCGTAGGCGGCCAACCCCCGGATGGCAGGACCCCGGACGGCGGGATCCTGAATCAGTTTCTGGAGCACCGGCGGGAGTTCCGGGTCGCGGATTCCGAGAAGGGACTCGATCGCCGTGGTGCGCGAACCCGGGTCGGCGGTGGCATCCTGGGCCGTCTTTCGGAGCGCGGCGCGGGCCCGGGAACTGCCGAATGTGAGCGAGATGGTTTCGGCCAGGGTGCGCACCTCGGCATTGGGACTGGACGCCAGCACGGTCTCCACGGCCTCCCAACCGGCGGGCATGGGAACCGTCCGACGACCCTGGAACGCCGCCTTCATCCCGCGGAGGACGTCGAGCTGGAGTTCGGTATCCTTGGTCTCCGCGAGGAGCTGCGAGAGTTGCGGCAGGGAGTCCGCACCACGGGCGGGCATTCCTGCGAGTGCCAACCCCACGCAAAGGCTGGCGAGGAGGTGCTTCATGGACCATCGGGACAGGACCGGGACGTTCATGGATTGCTGGGACAAACTCGGGATGGATTCAATTCTGGGCCAGACTGCCGGTGGCCAGGCGCCGGGCGATGAATTCGCGGACCTTGGGGATCTTGCAGGACTTCAACAACTGGAGAGCCCGCGCCGGATCGGTCGCCACCCCGCCTTCCGCTGCGGCCCAGTACAATTCGGGAAGGTTGTGGTCCGAGGCATCGCCGGCGTGTTGCACCAGCGCCGTCAACGCCTCCCAGCGACGCTCCACCGGAACCCGTTGGAGGGCCGAGGCCGCGAACCGCCGGAGAACCGGCGAGGCCTCCTGTTGCGCCGCAGCGAGGAGCCGGTCCATGGCCGTTTTGACCGCCGCAGACTCCCAGGCGTCGGCTCCCTGGGTCAGCCACGGTTCGGCCGCGAGCTGAATCGACCAGGACTGGACCCATTCATCCCCCGGCGGAAGCCAGTCGTTCGGGACGGGTCCGGTGAGGTGCAGGGCCCACAGGTCCCGCAGACGCGCCGCCGTGTTGGCGGCATGCAGGAGACGCGTGCGAAGCTGTTCGCGGGTCTCCGGCTTCAGCGAACCGGCGGCGGCACGTTCCTGGAGCAGCCGGCGGGCGTGACGGCTCATCCACTCGTTCTTCGATTCCACCAAGGTCGACAGCTCGGCATCGGTCCGGGCGGCGAGGTCCACGCGCGTCACCGGCGTGTTGTTGTACACGACCTTGTAAACCCGCCCATTGGACCGGTCATGGCCGTCGTCCCGGTTGTGGTGGCACTGGTTCTTGTCGTACCAGTCGATGATGTAGACCGAGCCGTCGGGATCATAACGCTGGTTCAGGGTCTGGCTCCAGGTGTCGTTGAAATTCAGGAAGTCCGCACCGTGTTCGCCCACGTATCCGGATCCGGCGGCCACCGGACGGTCGACGTTGAGGCGCTGGCCGTGAATGTTGCCGATGAACAGCTGATTCCGGTATTCGGCGGGCCAGCTGGCGCCAAGGTAAGCCATCATCCCTGCATGGGCGTGTCCACCGCCGGCGGCGTCGCTGCGTCCATTGCCCGCATGCGGGCCCTGGTTGCCGGCGTAATGGAGGTGGTTCGCCACGGTGGTGATGTCCTCATACACGTAGGGAAACACCGGCTTGCCGCTCCGGGGATCGCGGGACTTCGCATTGCGGGCGGCCTCGGCCAGGTTGATGCAGTAATGCTCTCCGCCTTGCCGGGTGACCCGGGCGCCCTGGACCATGTGAAACAGGTGCGGAATCACGCACATCTCCGCCCACAGGTTTCCATTCTCGTCAAAATCGATTCCCCAGGGATTGGAGCCCCCTTCGGTAAAGACCTCAAACTGGTGCCGAACGGGATGATAACGCCACGCGGCCGCGTCAACCCACTGGCGCTCCGTCGCAGAGGTGCCGGGTTTGCCCACGTTCGACGGACAAAACACCCCGTGGCAGCCGTAGAGCCAGCCGTCGGGTCCCCAGGTGAAGGTGTTCAGCGTCTCGTGCGTGTCGGCACTGTAGTTCCAGCCGTCCAGCAGGACCTGAGGTGGGCCCGCCGGCTTGGGAGTGTCCCCGTCGGCGATGGGCACAAACATCAGATAGGGTGCCGCGCCAATCCACAGGCCGCCGAACCCATGCTCGATTCCGGAAACCAGATTGAGATTTTCGAGAAAGACCGTTCTGCGGTCAAAGCGATGGTCCCCGTCCGTGTCCTCAAACACCAGGATCCGGTCCTTGCCGCCAAAGATGTCCTTCTGGATCTCGTCCGGCGTTCCGTTTTTCGGCGGGTGTCCGGCACGTCGTGGATAGGTGAATCCCTCCGCCACCCAAAGCCGGCCACGGTGGTCATCGCAGAAGGCAATGGGCTGCTGGACGTCCGGCTCGGCCGCGAACACGTGCATCTTGAACCCGGTAGGCAATGAGGCCACCTCGGCGGCCTTGACGGCATCCAGTCCGCCATACAGGACCGTGTCAGCCGGAGGCGGCTCATTCTTGCGGGCTTCGGCCAGCGTGTACTCGTTGGCAAACTGGGGCCGCGCGGTGTGCAGATGGAACCCGTCAAAGTTCAGGTGGCCCCAATGACCCGAGCGATCGTCCACCAGCCGGATGAAAATCTCCTTCCCCACACGATCCTTCAGGTCGACCACCACGGGCCGCAACGTCTCACTTTCGGTGCCGCTGATCTTGAAGAACACCTCCCCCGAACCGGCTTCAACCAGCTCCACCCGGGTTTCCGGCCACGTCCCGGCGGCGAACCGGAAACTGCCCCAGGGATGGGTGACCTTGAAGGGACGTGAAGTCAGGGTCCCACGCGGATCGTCCCCCACCTTCTCGTACCCCCCAATCCAGAATTCGCCCTCGTGCCCGGAGGTCATGTCCCCCCGGCGCGGTTTCACCGTGTCACCGCGGATCGGTTGGCCCGCGAAGGCCCCTCCGGCGGCCGTCCAATCGCTGAGATCCCCCGTCTCAAATCCCAGATTCAACACGTGGCCGGAGCCATCAACCGGGACGACTGCATCGGCACCTCGGGCGGAGGTTCCCAGGGTCAACGCCACCAAGGCGCCCCAAAGCGGCAACAAGGAAGGTCTCAGCATGGAGACCATCCTAGGGGAACTCAGGGAATCGTGGCGCGATAAAAAGTATCGGCGGATGGGCGCGACAGGACCACGGTTTCCGAGGCGGCGGACAACGTAACGGTCTGGAGCAGGGTCCAGGAACCCGACGACAGCGCCGACCGGTGTTCGAGTTGGACCGTTGAGCCGGGAGAGCCGCTGATCGTGAACTGCAATCCCGCTTCCGCCATGTGCACGGCCACCGTGGGAGGGTCGGGCACCACCGTCGATACCGGATCGGTCAGATCGGGAATCCCGTCTCCGTCCCCGTCGTTCGGGTCATTCACAAAGACATCATACAAGTCGAATTCGTCCTGGAACGGCGTCGAAGGAATCCCGTCCATGAAGAAGAAGGACCCGGCATACCAGGGGCGGCTGGGAAGTTTGTCCAGATACAGCTCCACGCCATCCACCTCAAACGTTCCCAACACGTCAAACACCGTCTGGTCGGCGGCGGTCCACTGGGTTGCTGTCCGTTCCAGCGTCCGGACATCGCTCACCACCATCGGCAGGGGTCCCTTGAAGGAGCCTTCCGCCCCGAGTCGGGTCAGATTCACCGAGGCGTTCACGGGCTTTCCAATACCTTCCGCCGGAGTGTAGGTCAGCTTGCCGCGGTACTGCAGGATCTCAAAGGTGTGCTGGAAGGTCAGCGCGTCTCCCACCGGGGATGGGGACGGCAGGCTCAGCTCGACGGAGCCCAATGCCTGCCCCGCCTCCCGCGACCACGTCACCTTGACCGGTTTCGCACCATCACCGTAGTCGATGGTTCCCGAGGTCTGCGCACTGACCGCGCGGTCGACCTCGAAGAAATCCGTGATGAAATTCAGATTGGAGTCACCGGGCAGCGGGATGTCCGCCTGGACCAGCCCGACATGGGTGACCTCAAACAGCGTGTCCACCAACTGAACGGCGGAAAGGTAACCCACCGTGCCATCGACCGGATACCACTCGTTGTTCAGCGAATTGAGGACCCCCTCTTCAGTGAAATCGGTGGTGAACGAGCTGTCGTAGGTGGACCCAATGGCGTCCTCGGCGGACGCCGAATAAACGGCGATGGACTGGCAGGCGATGGTGATTTCGGCTTCGTTGGCCTGGACCGCGGGAAGGGCAAGGCAGGAGAAGACGCAGACGGGGAGGAACCAGGGTTTCACGGTGACAATTGTGAAGGTCATTGGGGAGGCCGGCAAAAGGGAAATTGGAAAACCCGTCGCATCCCAGCAACCGCCCGTGGGTATCCAAAAGAATTCCTTCATTTTGCGTCTCCCCAACCCAGCATCAGTCCATGCTCCGCGATGGCTCTGGCGCACGCTTCCGTTCCCCGGATGCGTTTCCGTGGCGGGTGGTCATGTCCTGGCATGATCTCCTGTTTGCGCACTGGCCGGTGGAACCGGAGCAGGTGGCGTCCCGGCTTCCCCGCTGTCGTCCAGATCTCGAACTAGACCTTTGGGAGGGAAGGGCCTGGATCGGCATCGTCCCCTTTCGCATGAGCGGGATCCGGTTCCGGGGATTGCCTCCGTTTCCAGGAACCCACGCCTTCCCGGAACTCAACGTTCGCACCTACGTCCGGGCCAATGGCCGGCCAGGAGTCTGGTTCTTCAGCCTGGATGCGGCCTCCTGGCTGGCGGTCCGAGTCGCACGCCTGACCTACCATCTGCCGTACTTCGATGCGGACCTCGCCTGCCAGACCCGGCCGGATGGCGGCATCCTCTACCGGAGCCGCCGGACGCACCGCGGGGGTGGGGTGGCTGAACTCGACGTCGCCTATCACCCGGCCGGGCCGGTGTTTGCCGCGTCCCCCGGAAGCTTCGAGCACTGGCTTACCGAGCGGTATCGGTTGTTTGCGGCCAACCGGGCCGGGCAGTTGTTCCGCGGGGAGATTCAACACGTCCCCTGGCCGCTCCAGCCCGCGGCGGCGGAATGGTCCCAACTTCGGATGACCGAAGCGGCCGGCCTCCCGCTTCCCCGGGAGCGGCCGCACCTCCTGTTCTCGCGCGATCTTTCCGTGAAGGCGGCGGGACTCGTTCCGGCCTGAGAGCCACGTTTGGGGTATCCTCTCCGCGACTTTTCAACCACGGGCACGTGCTTTGGTCTTGCAGGTCTGCCGCAGGTTCCCAGCCTAGCCGCCGTTGGTTGCGGGATCCCCTCCCATGAAACCCATCGTCCACGCCGCCGGTCGCCCGGTGTCCACTGGTTCCACGCCTTCCCAGGGCTTCACCCTCATCGAACTCCTCGTCGTCATCGCCATCATTGCGATCCTCGCCGGAATGCTCCTTCCGGCACTGTCCAAGGCGAAGTCGAAGGCCCAGGCCACCCGATGCGCGTCCAACATGCGCAACTGGGGCCTGGCCACCCTCATGTACGCCGACGACAACGGCGAACGCATCCCGTTGTTCGGCGAAAAGTCGACCGACTACAGCAAACCCTTCTGGCATGCCTTCCTCGCTCCCTACGTCGCCAAGCAGGTGCGGCAGGGCAAGGACTTCCGGGACACCGGGATCTTTTATGACGTCCTGCGCCAGTGTCCGGGCGGCAGCTTCGCGGGCATTCCCTTCTCCACCGGAAAGGCGGCCCAGAAATCCACGAACTGGAACTGCTGGATCGGCGCGCATTTTGGAGCCTTTGGCAAGCCGTTGAGCGGTCCCTTCTATTATGGCGACACCACCCCGCCGTTGAAGATGTCGCGCATCCTCAAGCCCACGGACGCGCTGATGTTCATGGATACCGTCGACCACTATGTCTATTCGCCGGCCGACGCCGCCTACAAGTTCACCCTGGACATGAACAAGGATGGTTCCGCCGACACCATGGCAGCCTACCCGGATATTCCCTTCAATTTTGCGCGTCCGACGGTCCACGACAACGGCTCCAACCTCGCGCTGCTCGACGGACACGTGGAGCGCATGTCCTTCAAGAAGCTCTGGGAAGTGGATTCCAGCAAGAAAGTGGTCCACTCCTACTGGTATTTGGAGGACTGACGGAAAAACCAACGGCCCTTACCCCGGCTCGCCCTTCCTCCCCGAGTCGGAAGGGCGAGGGGGACCCGACGGCGAAGCTGGAACCTTGGGGCATCCCCTGACCTCAGGGCGTAGCACCCCCCTCCTCGCTGAACCTTCAACGTTCATCGTTCAACCTTCATCTCTGCCTTCTCCAGAGCGAAGCGGCGGAAGGGGAAGGTGACCGAAGGCCGGATGAGGGCCCGCCCCAAATCGGGGCGTGCGTTCAGCGTCAGGGATCACCACAGTGACCTTGAATTCGCCATGAAGGCCCTCCAGCTCGAGCGTCCCCAGTCATTCCGGTTCATCGAAATTCCCGAACCTCCCGCACCGGGGCTGGGCGAAGCGCTGTTGCGCGTCCATCGGGTGGGCATCTGCGGGACGGATTACGGCGGGTTCCTCGGCAAGATGCCGTTCTACAGTTACCCACGCATTCCCGGCCACGAACTCGGGGTCGAGGTCGTGGCGGTGGGATCCGGCGTGACGAATGTCCGGCCAGGAGACCGCTGCTCGGTGGAGCCCTACATCAACTGCCAGCACTGTTCCGCCTGCCGCCGTGGACACACCAACTGTTGCGAGTCCAATCAGACCCTCGGGGTCATGTGCGACGGCGGACTGGCCGAACGGGTGGTCCTGCCCGCGCGAAAACTGCATCCGGCCAACGGGCTCACCTTCGAACAGGCGGCGCTGGTGGAGACCCTGGCCATTGGGTGCCACGCGGTGAACCGCAGTGCCTTGAAATCCGGCGAGACCGCACTGGTGATCGGGGCGGGACCCATCGGGTTGTCGGTGATCGAGTTCACCCGGCTGGCCGGTGCGCGGACCATCGTGATGGACATGAACGAGCAGCGGCTAGCGTTTGTCCGCGAGGTCATGGGCGTTCCCGACACCCTGCAAGTGACGGGCAAGGGGGACGAATTGCAGCGGCTGGCGGACCTGACCGGCGGGGAACTGGCGCACGTGGTCATCGACGCCACCGGCTCCAACCGCTCCATGAGCGACGCGTTGAATTACACGGCCTTTGCAGGGCGCGTGGTCTATGTGGGCATCACCCAGGCGGACCTGACCTTCCCGCATGCCCCGGTGCTGCACCGCCGGGAACTCACGCTGATGGCCAGCCGCAACGCGCTGCCGCCGGATTTCACCCGGATCATTGATTTGATCGGGTCGGGTCGCATCAACACTCGGCCATGGATCACCCACGAGGCGGCGTTTGGAGACATCATCCAACGGTTCCCCGGATGGCTGAAGCCGGAGACGGGCGTCATCAAGGCCGTGGTGAACCTGGATTGAATCCGCCGCCCCGATCGCCGTCCGAATCCACCGTATCGCATGCGTCGCGCCGCCTTCACGCTCATCGAACTGCTGGTGGTCATTGCGATCATCGCCATCCTTGCCGGGATGCTCCTCCCCGCCCTCAGCCGCGCCAAGAGCCGGGCCCAGGGCGCCGCCTGCATGGCGAACCTCAAGCAGCTTCAGCTCGGATGGCAGCTGTATTCCGACGACCACTCCGACCGCCTCGTCAACAATCATGGGGTGGGTGAAACGCGGGCGCGCCGGGCCAACTGGGTGAACCACGTGCTGAACTGGGAGGATTCCGAGGAGAACACGAACCTCACCTACCTCACCGACGCCAAGCTCGGGAGCTACCTCGGCCGTTCGGCAGCCGTGTTCAAATGTCCGTCCGACCTGTCCCGCTGCCTGGTAGGGAACCGGACCCGCAGCTTTTCCATGAATTCCCTGGTCGGCGATCCGGGCGAGCTGACCAACAAGTTCAATCCCTCATACATCCAGTCCTTCCGCGAAGCCGACTTCCGGAATCCCTCGGCGGTGTTCGTGTTCCTGGATGAGCATCCCGACACCATCAACGACGGATTCTTCATGAACCGTCTCGAAGAGGCGCCCAAGTGGGGGAACCTTCCCGCCAGCTACCACAATGGCTCCGGCAATCTCAACTTTGCCGACGGCCACGCGGAGGCGCATCGGTGGCAGGTCACCAGCGGGCCGGGTGCCACCCTCCGTCCCAACACCAAGGGCGGAGCGGGCGGCATCTACGCCGCGGATCCCACCACCGACTGGGACTGGCTCAAGGAACGGAGCGGAAGCCTCAAGTAGGCGCGACCCCGTGGAGGAAATCGCCAGCGGGCGGCCTTCGTTTGGGCATTACAAAAATGCCTCATTTCCGGCCGTAAAGGCGTTCATCGTTCGTCCCCTCTCCTTCGGCTCTCCGATTCGGCGAATTATCTCCGCCGCCACGTGTCCCGGATTGCCTTTAGCCCGGAGTGTGGCACCTAACCGGCCGGGCATGGAATCCCCCGCCGCCGCTACGTCATCCCCCCAGTCCTCGCGCGACCTCGTCACGCAGGGCTTCGACAAAATCGACCGCGATCTCGGTGTCCTGATCGAGTGCCTCGCCGAAGTGCTCCAGGAACTCGGAGAGCCGGAGCTGGCCCGACTGGTCCCCTGGCGCGGGGAGACGGCGCCCTCCGACGAAACCTTCCCTCCCCAGCTGGGACTCGTCTATTCCATCGCCTTCCAACTCCTCAACATGGTGGAGGAAAACACGGCGGCGGAGATCCGGGGACTTCGGGAGAGTACGTTCGGTCCCGCCGCCGAGCGTGGACAATGGGGTGAGCAGCTCGCCCGACTCCGCGCCGCCGGCCTGACGGACACCGCCATTGCCGCCATTCTTCCCGAGATCGAGGTCGAACCGGTCCTGACCGCCCATCCCACCGAGGCCAAACGGCTCTCCGTGCTGGAACAACACCGGGTCCTGATGTCCCTGCTGGAGAAACTCGGACGGCCCGGCGACGCGCCGACGCACGGTTCCCTGCTCCGGCGGGAACTCAAGGCCTCCCTGGAACGCCTGTGGCGGACGGGAGAAATCCTGCTCCAGAAGCCCACGCTGAGCGATGAGCGCCGGAATGTGCTTCACTACCTTCGTGACGTATTTCCGGCGGTGCTGCCCCAGGTGGATTGGAAACTGCGCATCGCCTGGGAACACGCGGGATTGGATCCGTCCCTGCTGGAACGTCCCGAGAATCTGCCCCGCCTGCGCTTCGGAACCTGGGTGGGCGGTGATCGGGATGGGCATCCTGGCGTGACGGCGGAAGTGACGGCGGTGACGCTGCAACGTCTGCGGGCCAATGCCCTGGTCGTGTTGCACCGTCAATTGACGGCCCTCGCCGAGAAACTCCCGCTGGCCGAATGGATGCAGACACCGCCGAAGCGGCTGTTCGAGCTCCGGGAGCGGTGCGTGACCGCTCTGGGCGACGCGGCCGCCGCCACTCTGGCGCGGCATCCGAGCGAGCCCTGGCGCCAGTGCGTCGAACTGCTGGCTGCCCGCCTTCCGGTCAGTGTGGTCCCCGGACAACTCGCCGAAATCCGGGAAGGCGGGGGACGCTACATCCACGCCCGGGAACTGGCAGCGGACCTGCGGGACATCCACGGCTCACTGACCGAGGCCGGGGCCCGGCGCCTGGCCGAGCACGATGTCGCCCCCGTCCTGCGCAGCCTGGACGTGTTCGGCTTTCATCTGGCGCGATTGGACATCCGTCAGAACTCCGCCTTCCACGTGAAGGCGCTGACGCAGCTGATGTCGGCCGCGGGAATCGATGGCTCCCAATGGGAGGACTGGACCGAGGCCGAGCGGTTGCGGTTCCTCGAGCGCGAACTGCGTTCGCCGCGTCCCTTCCTGCATCCCGACGCCAGCGCGGGTCCCGAGGCGGATGCCGTGGTGGGCTGCTATCGGGTCGCAGCCCGGCACATCGACCAATTCGGGGCCGACGGACTCGGGGCGTTGATTGTCAGCATGACGCGCCGCACTTCCGACCTGCTGGTGGTATACCTGCTGGCTCGGGAGGCGGGTCTGCTGCGAAGTTATCCCGAGGGCATGGTCTGCCGGTTGCCGGTGGTGCCGCTCTTTGAGACTGCCGAGGACCTTGAACGGGGGCCGGACATCCTTCGTGCCTTCCTCGACTTCCCGGTGACCCGGGGCAGCCTGTCCCACCACGCCACGCGGGATAACCGCCCGGACCGGCTCCGCCAACAGGTGATGGTGGGTTACTCCGACTCCAACAAGGATGCCGGCATCCTGATGAGCAACTGGGCGCTCCAAAAGGCGCAGAGCCGGCTGGCGTCGGCCGGAACCGATGCTGGCGTTCAGGTGGAGTTTTTCCATGGGCGCGGCGGCACCATCAGTCGCGGGGCCGGTCCCACCAACCGGTTCCTCGATGCGCTGCCCAACGGTTCCCTGTCCGGCGCCATTCGCCTGACGGAACAGGGCGAAACCATCGCCCAGAAGTTCGCCCATCCGGTGACCGCTGTGCACCACCTGGAACTCCTGCTGGCCGGCGTGACGGCCACCACACTGCTGCATGGAACGGCCGACCCGGCCCCGCATCCGCTGGCGCCGTTGATGGAGCGGATCGCGCAATCGTCGATGAAGGCCTACCGGGCCCTCCTGGAGACGGATGGATTCCTGGCATTCCACCGCCAAGCCACCCCCATCGACGCGCTCGAGAACGCGCGCATCGGCTCCCGGCCCTCGCGCCGGACCGGACAGACCAGCCTGGCTGATCTGCGGGCCATTCCCTGGGTGTTCTCCTGGACCCAATCGCGCTACTACCTGACCGGTTGGTTCGGTTCCGGCACCGCCCTGGCCGCTCTCTCCGATGCCGAAATCGAACACCTTCGGGCGAACCTTCGGACCTGGCCCTTCCTTCACTACGTCATCACCAACATCGAAAGCGCCATGGCCAGCACCGACCTTGCCCTGATGCGATCCTACGCCGGCCTGGTCAACGATCCCGGCATCCGCGAAAGGATCTGGGCGCTGATCGAAGCGGAGTGGAAAAGGACCCGCAGCATGTTGGAGCGGTTGAGGGGAGGTTCGATCGACGAACGGCGGCCACGATTCACGCGGACCCTGGGCCTGCGTGCCCGCGCGTTGGGCATCCTCCATCAACAGCAGATCTCCCTCCTTCGTCGTTGGCGGGAGCTTCACAGCGCTGGTCATCAATCCGAAGCGGACGCCCTGTTGCCCGAGGTGCTCCTCTCCATCAACGCCATCGCCAGCGGCCTTCGCACCACGGGTT
>JBGAPN010000087.1:0-14644 GCA_044221235.1 Limisphaerales bacterium | reverse complement strand
CCCGGGGTCCTCGGCGGAATCGGCGTGGCGGCGCCGAGTAAGAACCGCCGCTCTTCCGACTCCGCCCCCGATAACCCGGTTCCAACGCCATTCCCGTTTCCATGTCCCTGGTGGGACATGGAATCGGGAGCCGGCCGCAAACCGTCGAGTTTTCCCGGATGCCCTCCCCGGGGTGATCGCGGTATCGTAGACTGCGTGACCCGCATTCTTCGAAGCCTCCTGCCGGCGATCGCCAGTGCCGCCACGGCGGGCGTGCTATGGTCCCAGGTGCCCGCGGACTACGCCGGCAAGCCCTTTTCCGATCCCTTCCACAAAACCGGGCCGCAGTGCATCCCGGGGCTGGTCCAGTGCGCCTTGTTCGACCTGGGCGGCGAGGGAGTCGCGTACCACGACACCGACGCCATCAACAACGGCAGCGGGAAGCTGAACCGGGAGGCGGGACACCAGCGTGCCCACGCGGGGGAATACATCTGGCATTTCCGGGAAGCCGAGGGCGTCGACCTCTCCTTTGTGAAGGATTGGGCGGACTTGAACCACACCAACCAGGTCGCCCCGCCGATCAACCAGTTCTACATCGGTTGGACCGAGAACGGCGAGTGGTGCAACTACACGGTGAAGGTGCTGCGCGCCGGCACCTACCGCATCCGGGCTTTCTATGCGTTCCAGACGAACACGGTGAGCTTCGACCTGAACGGCAAACCGGCGGCCACGTGTCGCCTGCCGGATCCGACGCCCGGTTATCATCACTGGAACCTGGCGACCATCGGCACCATTGAGTTTCCGAATGCTGGGCTCCAGTTGCTCACCTTTCACTACGGGAAGGGAAACAACTTCGCCTGGTTTGAGTTCGAGCCGTTGGAGTCCATCAACGTGAAGCACTGAGTCGGGTCTGATTCATGAAACGCGCCCCCCGAATCATCGCCGCGCTGTCCCTCGCCGTTTGGACCGCCACCGTGAATGCGGCGACCCACCAGGTGTTCCGCGCGGATGTTGGCCCGCCTCGGTTGCTGCCCGGACAGAGCGGGTTTGTTTTCACCCTTTACGGATGTCCCGATCAGCTCGACTCCCTGAAGGAGGTGGTTGCGGTCATGCGGGACCGGCATGTCGGCAACGGATTCGACCCGGGTCCTTCGGCCGTCGCGTCGTCCCGCCCGCTGTTCGAGTACCTGGCCACGGTGGGCTGGCCGGTGATCTGTTACCCGCCGGATGGAGGCCGCATGCAGGTCAAGGGCGGAACCAGTGTCCTGAGCACCGCGGATGAGGAGGCGCTTCGGATCCTGGACCGGGCAGGCGTTTTCACAGCGATCCAGCTGGGGGAATGGGGATATCATTTCCACCGGCTCACCGGAGACCGCGGGTGGTGGAAGGCAGTGCTCGGGGCGGACTACGACAGCCAGGTTTCCGAGTTTTTTAAACCCGCCGAACAGCGGGGTTATGATCCCATGCCCACCACCCGGCGGGACTGCTACGACCAGTTGAGGGAGTACTTTCTCTGGCATCGCCAGACCAAGGGCGGCCGGCTGATCAGTGTCACCGGACATTCGCATTACGAGGCGTACGCAGCGGAATGGGGTGCCAGCGTGGTGGGCCTGGAAGTGGGCGAGAACATCGGGTTCACCCAGTCGAAGTTCGCGTTTGCCCGCGGTGCGTCGCGCCAGTGGAACCTGCCGTGGACCGTCCAGGTGAGCCCCTGGTTCGGACCTGCGGTGACCACCCGGGGCCCGCTGAACACCCATGGTCCCAACGCCACCGGCCTCGATGCCGGCCATTCGCTCAGCCTTTATCTTCGGATGTGGCGCCACGCCTGGTTTGCCGGAGCGGCCATGGTCACACCCGAGAACAGCAGCGCGATCTTCTTCGAGGAATTCAAGGCGCCCTGGACCCTGACCTCCCACGGCGAAGCGGCGGCTCGGGCCTTTGAGTTCATGCAGTCCCACGACCGCGGCACGCCGTACACGCCGGTGCTGGTCCTGCTGGATCACCTGGCGGGATACGCCGCCTACCACGAGCGGACCTGGGGCGTTCTGCCGCGGACCCCCGGGGACCAGGAGGTCTTCGATCTGCTGGAGCGGCAATTGTATTACAGCGCCACACGTCTCCCGGTGCCCGGCAATCCGCCAAATCCGGAGGCCGGATACCTGCACCCGACGCCGCAGGGCGAACTGTGCGATGTGATGTTGTCGACGGCACCGGGCTCCATCATGCGGCGGTATCCGGTGATCCTGCTGGCGGGCGACATGGAGTTCACGCCGTTCCTGGTTCACGAACTGAAAACGGCGGCGGCCAGCGGAAGTCGAATCCTCCTGCATCGGCGCCACGCCGAGGCGCTGGGGGCCGACCGCCTGGAGGCGCTGCGGAAGGCGGGCGCGGTCGAGATTCTGGAGCCTTGGACCAACCCGGACACCGGACGTCCCGCGGCCATCTCCCGGGAGCGTTTGCGGCGGATCGAGCAGGACTGTATGCCCATCGGCGTTGCGGGTGACCCCATCCAGTATCAGGTCAACCGGAATGCCGCCGGCTGGGTGGTGGAACTGGTCAACAACGACGGCGTGGTGAAAACCGGCCGCACCCCGGCCGTGGTCCATCCGGAAGTAGTGGCCCGGGTCCGCCTGGAGCCCCGGGTGCCGTGGACGCGGGCGATGGACTGGGAGACCGGTCAGGCATGGAGTTCCGGCGCGTCGATGGACATTCAGGTGCCCCCGGGCGAAAGCCGCTTTGTGGAGATCCGGTGAATGGCAGTGGAAGGCGGGTCGACAACACGGTGCCGTCGAATGGCCTGACCCGCGCTGCAGCCCGGCAGGGCGAAAACCGGCATCTCACTTAGGGTGGGGCTTCGGGCGTGGCCCCCGCGGCTTCGATCATCTCCGGCGGCGGGTCGCCCGGGTCCAGTCGCCAACCGTCGGGGCCTTCCCGCACATCCAATAGAATCGATTGTTCAATGGCGGTCGCGGGATCGATGTATCCGACGTCGAGTCGCACCCGTCCGGTCGAGAGCTCACGTCGATTCAGGATCGAGGTGAACGTCCTTTCCGCAGCGTGCCGGAGCTGGTTGGCGTAGAAGAGGTGTTGAAATTGACGTGACTCACCGGGAGCGCCGGTACCGGGATCGAACACAAGCTCGATGAACCGTTCTTCGTCCTGCTGGGTCAGCGCCCAGAGAAGCGTGGTGACCGCGGCCTCGGGTGTGCTGTTACCGCGATCTCCGAGATCGAGCGGGATGCTCCGAGCCGGTGCGGGCCGTGGGGGTGCGGCGTGAGGGATGGTTTGCGCAACGCCAAGGCTCCTGAGTCGGGCCAGTTCCCCCCGCAACCGGAGGATCTCCGCCCGTTGTTCCCTGGCCGCATCCCCGTCGGGAGGGGTGAACTTCACGACCGGCCGGGCATCGTCGTTGGAAAGACGCTCCAAAAGATGGGCCCGTTCCCGCCGAAGCCCGGCAATCTCGTGATGTTGCCACAGCAACCAGGCGGTGAGCGCGCCTGTGGCAAGGAGTCCTGCCGTTAGGGGGGTGATTTTCATGGTAGTGACGGCAAACCATCCCGCAGCGCCTGGGGCGACCCGGGCCTGTGAAACGGCGACCTGAATGAGCTGCGGGGCCCATCCCGACGGCGCGGATGCCGCCCCTAGCGAGATCAGTCCGCTCGTGACCGCCGAAGCGGACGAATGGACCCCGCGACGTTCCAGGAATCGGCGGAGGCGTTTCAGGGCGCGCTCCACCCGCATGCGGGCGGCATTCTCGGAGATACCCAGCGCGCGGCCGACGCCAGCATGTGGAAGCCCGCTGTAGAAACGAAGGAACACGAGTTGACGATCCGCCTCGGAAAGTCGGTCCAACGCCGCATCCAGTAGCCGGTCTTCGGATTGTGACTCCGAATTCGGGAAGGCGGACGAGTCCGGGTCGGAAAGTGCCGAGGCGGACGCGGACATACACTCCCGCCGCCGCCGCCGCGTTTCTGACCGGACGAAATGGCCGGAAATCCGGCAGGTTGTCCGGTAAAGCCATCCAGGGAGCGCCGGGTGGCGGATGAGTTGCCCGGCATTTCGAGCCAGCTCCAGAAAGACTAACTGGCTTACATCCTGGGCAGCAATCGTGTCGCCCGAGAGCCGGCGCACCGCGGTGGCGTACACGAGGCCGAGGTGGCGTTCGACCAAGGCGCCAAATGCCCGCTCCGAGCCGGACTGGACGAAGATCCGGAGGAATTCCTGATCGGACGCCTCCGCGAGGGTTGAATCCTCGAATTCGATGTTCACCGCTCTCTCCATCGGCATGAGTCAACTCCAGATGCCCGCCCAAAACCGGACCGCACATCTAAATTTGGAATGGGCCTGTGTTCCACCGCATTCCTGGTCGCCGCGGCGACTGCCGTGGCGTGTGTGCGGACCGAAATGCCCCCGGGAGGTTCAAACTGAATTCGTCCCTTGCCACGATTCGGTGGCAACCGTATCGGATTCCCATTCCCTCAAGCTTCCACCCACCTTGGATTGATTCCCGGCATTCTATGACACTGCGACGGTTCCTGGTCCTGGCAGGGGTGCTTCCGGGAGTCGCGCTGGCGGCAGAATCCTGGCCACAGTTCCGCGGGCCGAACGGCTCCGGAATCCAGGATCAGGGAAATCCCCCGGTACACCTTGACCGTCCGGCCCAGCCGTTGTGGAAAACCGGGATCCCTCCCGGTCTCTCGAGTCCGATTGTCTGGGAACAGCAGTTGTTCCTCACCGGGGTCGTCTCGAATCAGCTGGTCACCCTGGCGTACGATGCCGGCTCGGGTCGCGAACTCTGGCGACGGGCAAGTCCCGCGGCGGAAATGGAGAAGTGTCACGGATCCAGTTCCCCGGCCGCGTCCACGCCGTGCACGGACGGAGAGCGGGTCTATTCCTATTTTGGTTCCTACGGCCTCATCGCCTATGACCTTGCCGGACGGGAGATCTGGACGCATCCGTTCGCTCGCGTGCCGACGGAACATGGAACGGCCAGTTCGCCCATTCTGGCCGGTGGCCAATTGATTCTTCAACGGGATGGCGACAGCACCAATGCCCAACTGGTGGCCCTCGAGCCGTCCACCGGACGGGTCCTGTGGGAGACATCCCGGCCCCTGGCGCGGGCGTCCTATTCCACGCCCATGGTGTGGCGTCATGACGGCCTCGAGGAATTGATCGTCCAGGGCCAGGGCCGGTTGACGGCTTACCCGTTGCGGGGTGGTCCGGCGCGATGGTGGGTCCGCGGATGGGGCTTTGCCGCGGTGACGACGCCGGTTGCAGGCGATGGGTTTCTGTTTGCCGGTGGGGGAAGCCTGGGTGATCCCGCCGAACCGGAGGATCCGGCGTGGAGTTGGACGAACCTTTTGGCGGCGCACGATGCCAACCAGGACGGAAAGCTTGGCCTGGTCGAAGTGCCGGCGTCCCTGATGTATCACGTCAGGAAGGATGTTCCGGCTGAAGTTCCCGGCGTGACATTCCCCTTCCGGGATGTGTTGAGCTGGCTTGATGCCGATCGTGACGGAATCATTTCCAAGTCGGAATGGGAAGCCGACCTCGCCTACTCCCGGGACAAATGGAATGCGGACCGATTCGTCGCCATCCGACCGGGTGGGCAGGGTGACAGCACCGCCTCCCATGTGGCTTGGGAGACCAGCCGCGGACTCCCAGAAGCTCCATCGCCCCTGTTCTACCGCGGATACCTCTACCTCGTCCGTGATGGTGGGATGCTGACGGTGATCGAACCGCGGAGTGGCCGTCGCTTGGTCGACCGGGAGCGCATGGGTTCCGGCGGCCAGCAAGTCGCCTCCCCCGTGGCGTCGAACGGGTTTGTGTACATCGTGCATGAGCCGGGGACCATCACGGTGCTGCGGGCCGGCCTGCCCCTGGAAATCGTCGCCCAGCACCGTCTCGGCGAGAGTGTCTGGTCCACACCCGCCATCGCCGGGGATCGAATTTTCGTCCGGGGCCGCGAGCACCTGTTTGCCATTGGCCGGTAAGGTAGGGACCGACTGTGCCGGTTCCCATTCAAGGTAGGATTGGCGCAATCAACTCCGCAATCGGACGGGGCAGAGTCTTTTCATTGGGGTGGGTGGTCGTGGGCGGCAGGAGAAAAGGATAAAGATTGGTCCAAGGAATGTGGACCACCTGGGCCCCTTCGGCGCCGGAGGCCACAGTGTAGGGATCAAACAGAAGCTGAAGACCGTGGGTGGTGAGGGTGAAGTTGTCGGTGGGGATATCGTCCACCACGGTTTCATGGTTGAGATGGTGGGACAGTTCGACGCTGCAGCGTTCCTTCAGGAAGGCCATCCAGCCCGACTCCTCCCGGAACAAGTCGTCCCAGACCAGCGGAATGCATTGACGGTCATCTCCCAGGAGAGTGATGCCCCGCCAATGGGTCGGGTCACCGTTTCCCCCACGGTCCGGATACCAGAAGACGGCGACGCTCACCAAATTGCTGCGCCAAAGCCGCGGCTGTGCCTGCCAGTCGAGGTCCCACGAACTGAGGGTTGCGGGCCAATTCCAGCGGACCGCATCCCATTGTTGTTCCCAACGCTGGGACATAAACTCCCGCATGGCCTCCCGAGCCGTGAGCCAGAGATGATCTGAAACGTCCCGGGCGAAGGGGGTGGAGGTGTCAAAGGCCGGTAATTGGGCGAGGGCCTTGATCTCGGCCCCGTAGTTTCCGAGCCGGATTCCGAAGCGGCTCGCCGCGCCTCGATGCCGGAATTCACGGGTCAACAGAACGGTGGTCATGGAACGGTGGGGCGATGATGAACCCGCAGGGCCTGTGGGGGTCAGGGATGCGATCCCGGACGCGCCATCCGCTGCAGGTTGGAACTCGACGACGGTATTGGAGCCCCACTGGAGGCTCGCCGGTCCCCACAGTTCCCCGGTTGAGGTGTCTCGCACCGCCCAGGTGCCCGACGACGAATCAACCCAGCGATCCCAAGGGTCCCCCTCCGATTCCACAAATCGGTGGATGCGAAGCTCACGGCCGTCAGGCAACTGTCCGCGGTAGGTGCCTCCGTCCCGATCGGTGGGTGGCGGAATGCGCATCGTGTGCGCCACCAACGCGGTAAACACCATGACCGCGAGCAACACAACGGTCGGGACCAGGCGCGACGATTCCCGCGGTGCTGGATTCATGAATCGTTCGCGCCGTCGCCTCTGCGGTGGGAGTAACGTGTGTCCTGCTCCATTACGGATTGGCCAGCCACGCGATGATGTGCAACGGGGCGCCGCTGCCGCCCTTGACCTTCATGGGCGGAGCATCAACAAGCCCCCTGCTGTTTCAAGGCTGGCCCGGTGCGGAAACGGGGGAAGGGGTTCGCGTCGGAAGCTTCCCACGATGCGAGATGGGGTGGGGTGGGATGATGGCGGATTTGAATGGGGCCGCGGGTCACCACGGCCCTACCAGGAGGGTGGCGTCACTGGGATCAAGGCGAGCCGGTCAGGCTGGATTTGAGATCCGGAATCGCAGCGACGAGGGCCTGGCGGTAAATGGAGGACAAACCCGGATCCGTCGACTGAAGCTCCGCGGCAATGCCGATCAGCTCTTTCCGCGTCATTCCGTGGTTCAACTCCATGCGCAGGGCGGTGGCATCGGCGAGGTGCGCGCGGTCCTTG
Organism: Limisphaerales bacterium; assembly: GCA_044221235.1. Classification (GTDB taxonomy): domain Bacteria; phylum Verrucomicrobiota; class Verrucomicrobiia; order Limisphaerales; family UBA9464; genus UBA9464. The sequence goes on along the minus strand of JBGAPN010000087.1, from coordinate 7,042 downwards.
TTGCCCGACGATTCGGCGTCGTCTCGGGCATTGATCAGGACGGAGCTGAGCGTACTGATCGACGCGCCGGTAAACACGGACTGGGGCGCCTTGGGATCGATGGTGCGAATGGTTTGGTCGAGGGTCAGGCGCACCCAGGCGCGATCGGGAATATCGAGCGCGTCCCTCAGAGCGGGCAGGGCAAAGGCTGCGCTGGGTCCCAACTCCGCCAATGCCTGGGCGGCTTCTACCAAGGCGTCCCGCTCGGGATGGGCTTTGAACTCATGAGTTTCCTTCAACGTGAACGCGGCCGGGTTTTTGAGGCACTGGACCAGTTGGTCGGGAGCCAATGCTTTCAAGGCCTGAGCCACCTCGTAGGAGCCAGTGCGGGTGAGGGCTGCCACCAAATCGGGTGCCAGCTCCCGGGCTTCGTCCCCGCGTCCGGCGAGGACCGAAGCGGCGGCGCCCACACTTCGGGATCGTGTCAGACCTTGGCGAAGGTCTCCAAGGTCCGCAGTGCCGGATTTTAGTTTTTGGAAGAAGGCTTCGTCCTGTTCCCAGCCCGTCCGGGCGGCGGCCAGTTCCGGAGTCTCAAACTGCCGATCCGGGTCCAGCGAGGCGATGGTTCGGAACACCTGCTCCCGCAGTTGGTCGTCGGTGGTTCGTTGCGCCAGTTCCGCAAGGGCAGGCAGACTGTCACGGGCGGACTCCCCCATTGCCGCGAGGGCGGCGGCCGCCATGTACCGCTTCTGATCGTCGAATCCCCGCTGAGTGACCGGGGTCATGTCGGTGGTGTTGTCCCGGGTCACGGGCAGGTAGTGCCCGGGATCACGAAGTTCGGGCAACATCAGGAACTGCTCCAGGACGGGTCGAACCTTTTCAGGGTCCGACCCGGGAAGCCGCGCCAGGGTCCGGGCCAGGCTTAATGAAGGATCGGCTGAACGTTCGCCAAGGTGGGATTCCAGCAGTTGAATCGTTTCCGCGAGGAGCTCCGGGTGAAGTTCAGTGAGTTTGAGGATCGTTTCCGGGCCGAAACTCGAGTTTTGCCCCGCAGGCCCGCCGATGTGCTGGATCAATTCCCAGGACTGATCCGGGCTGGGATCCAGCGCGACCAGCAGCGTTGGTAACGCGTGGTTTAGCGCGGCCAACTTTCCCTCGCGATACCAATCCATCACCTGGGGATACGCCTCATGCGCCGACCGACCCATGCTTCGGAGCGTTTCCACGGCAATCATTTGGATTTGGAACTTCTGTTGGACCTCCGCTCCTGATTTGGACGTCTTGAGTTCCACGGCCGACGCCAGTTCTTCGAGCACCATGGGCACCGCTTTCGATGCATGTCGACCCAGGGCGTTGACGGCCTCCTGCACCTGTTCCACTGGAACCTTGCGGCTGAACGGAGCCCGAATCAGGTCGCGCAGGCGTTCGATGGCCTGCGCCAGATTGGCAGGGTCGTCGAGCGGATCGAGGGCGACGAGGGCGGTGTTCGGATAGATTCGGGAGGTCTCCGTCGGCCTGTTGTCGGTGCCCTGGGCGACCGGTTCGGCGACGATTCGAGTGTCCTTTTGCCACGCCGTCAGGCCCAGCGTTCCGAGGACCACCGCCGTGGCGACGCCCGCCAGCGGGAGTGCGAGTCTGGGGAGATTGGAAAGCGCGGGTGCGAAGGGTGACATGCTGGTCCCGGATTTGGATAAGGCTTCGGCCAGAATGCCATCCGCGTAGCCGGCCGGCGCCGCGACCACGGTCCGGTCCGAAAGCAGTCCGACCAAAACTGCTCCCGTCAGGGCGATTCCGTGGGCTCCCAGCCGTTGCCGCAACTTGGTCACCGCCCGGCCGACCCGCATTTTGGCGGCCGCCTCACTGGTTCCCAGACGGCGTCCCACTTCCGCCAGCGGCAGCCGCTCAAAGAATCGCAGGAGGACGGCGTGGCGGTCGGCTTCGGGCAGTTCCAGAAGCGCGGTGTCAAGCTGCGGCGCGAGCTTTTGCCAGGCGGTGTCCGAACCGGGGTCGGCGGTCATGGAGTTGAGGTGATAGGCTTCCTGTTCGCGCGATTGGCGGCGTCGTTCGGTGCGGAGGAATTCGGAGGAGACGTGGACGGCGGCCCGGTGCAGCCATCCGAGGAGGGAGCCCGTGGGGTGCAGGGTGGAGGCCTTCTGCGCCAGCAGGGCGAACACCCGCTGGCAGACGTCGCGGGCGGATTCCGGATGGCCCACCCGGCGGAGCGCCGTCGAGTACACGGCATTGAGGTGACGCCGCACCAGTTCGGCGAAGGCCGACTCCGACCCGCGGCTGTAGTCCCGAAGCAGTTCCCAGTCGTCCATGTTCACCCTCTAAATGACCGTGACCCGCCAAAGGTAACATCCGGAAGGATTCCGTGGAATGCCAAGACAGATGACCTGGTCCATAGTTCGGGTTGGCTTCCACGCCCACCTCGGTTGGGGCCAGGTCATTTGTCCTGCGTGGCGTGCGGGTCGGTGGAAATGCACCGAAGCGCCCGACAGATGACCTGGTCCATTGTTTCGCCGGTGTTGACAAATCTACATTTGTAGAGATACCGTTACTCCTGTCGCCTTTATGTCTTCTCCCCTCCCCGAACTCACCGAAACGGAATGGGCCATCATCAAGACGGTCTGGGCCCATGAACCGTGTGCCGCACCGACCGTCCAGGAGGCCCTCGAGTCGTCCCAGGGATGGACCTACAGCACCGTCCGCACCCTCATGGACCGCATGGTGGCCAAGGGGCATTTGAAGGCGGAGAAGATCCGGAACCTGACCCTGTACCGGTCGGCCGTGACCCGGCATCAGGCCCAGCTGGGTGAACTTCGCTATGCGTTGCGACATGCCTTCGACGGGGCGCTCAAGCCGATGGTGGAGACGCTGCTGAGCAGCGAGAAGCTTTCCGCGAAGGAACTCGATGAGTTGCAGGAGCTCATCGATGCCCGGCGTCGGGCCGGAACCTCCCGCTCGACCACATCAAAACCTTGAACTTCACCCTCTCCCAAAATGATCCCATGGCTCAACGACGCGGGCGGAGTTTTGGTTCCGGCCGCTGTCCGGCTTTTCGCCCAGACGACCGTTTTGGTGGCCCTGGTGCTCCTCGTCGAATGGTTCGGCGGGCGGCGACTCCCGGCCTCGTTCCGATACGCCCTCTGGTTGCTGATCATCGTGAAATTGTTGCTCCCACCCTCCCTTCGCCTGCCCACCGGCGTGGGCTACTGGCTGGGACGCTGGATGGAGTTCTCGCCTTCCGGGGTTTCGGAGCTGGTTCGAAGCGAAGTTCTCCACTCGCCAGTCGGGCCCTGGGACGGGAGTGACTTGGGATCGGAGCGACTGGATGCGGGAACGGGATCGGTTCCTCCACCTCGAGTGAATCGGGACGCCTGTTTGATCCTGGTGTGGAGTGCGGGGTCCCTCCTGTTTTTCGGGGGTCTGGCATTCCGCAGCCGGGAGTTGCGACGACTTCTTGGACGGTCCCAGTCCCCACCACCGGATGTGGACGCGCGATTCCGGAAGTCGTGCGAATCCTTCGGGTTCCGCCGACCCGTCCTTCGGGTGACGGATGGAAGTCACAGTCCGGCGGTTTCGGGTCTTTGGCGTCCGACGGTCCTGATTCCGTCCGCGTTGGTCCGAAATCTCTCCGCGCAGTCGTTGGACGAGATCCTGCGCCACGAACTGGTTCATCTTCGTCGAGGCGATTTGTGGATTCAAGTGCTGCAGACCGTGGTGCAGGGAATCTGGTGGTGGAATCCGGCGGCCTGGCTGGCGAACGGCCGGATTCGGGCGCTGCGGGAACAGGCGGTGGACGAGGAAGTCCTGTTGCGGGGAGAGGGTGACGCGGTGTCGTACTCGCGGACGTTGCTGGAAGTGGCCCGGTTTTGCGGCTCCGACCCGACCCGGGCCCTGGGGATCCTGGGAGTCTTCGGATCCCGGAGTGACCTTCGTTGCCGCATTGAGCGACTCCTCAGCGGCCGATTGCCCCGGCGGGCGGGGCTGGGTCGCTCCGGCTGGGCCTGGCTGATCAGCTTGGCCTTGCTGACGCTGCCCATGGCCCTGGGTCACAGGGCAGAGCCCGATGCATTCCCACCGCAGAACCCGACTGAATCTCCGAATGGCGTCCCGGCATCGGGTGAAGATGGAACGAAACTCAATGGGAACGCCCCCGCACCGTCGATCTATTCGATGGATCCAGTACTGGCGAGACGGTACGGATTGAGTGCCCAGCGACGGACCAATTCCACGGCAGGCAATCCCAGGAACGTCCAAGTATACCAGATGGATCCGGCGCTGGCGAAACGCTACGGACTGAGTCCGCAGGGTACGGGTCAAACGGGTGACACGAACAAGGGATCCACACCCGTCTACTTCATGGACCCTGAATTGGCCCGTCGGTATGGATTGAGTCAGGGCGGACCTGCGAATCCCAAGAATGGCGGCGACGTTGGCGCCGGCAGCGGGAATAACAACGTGCAGGTAACTAATCTCATCCGCCTCCCCGACGAGGGGGAAGGGAACGTCGTTTCGAATGTTCAAGGCTCTGTCCGCGCAGAACTGAAGGTGCCCGAAGTCGGCGACACCTTCCAACTGTTGGGACGATCCGTGGAGGGAGCCCAGTTGGCGGCGACCCTGGCTCGCGAGCTTCCGGTGGCTGATACCAATCTGCTGGTGGTGCTGAACATCGAGGCCTCCCGGTCCACTCCCTGGCCGCAGCTCGTCCGGGCCATGAATGCCGCCAACGAGGCGGGGATCACCCACTTGAATGTTCGGATGGTTTCCGACCGGAAGGCCCCTTCGGCTCAATCGATGAAGGGGCTGGCGGATGAACTGGTCCTCCTGGATTCCCAATTGCGTTCCCAGTGGCGAAAGGTGGACGACCTGGTGAGCGCGCTCAAGGTACCCGATGGGGTCGTCGAGGGTGGCGGGCCGTTTTCGGCGACGGGTTCGAGCGACACCCGCAATCTGATCCAACAACGGATGGACATGGGTTTCCGATTGGCCACCAACCAGTCGCTGCTTCGAAATTTGAAAGCCATGGTGGGGTCGGAACTGTGGTATGCGGTGAACGCCCATCAACCCACCCCCTTGCTGCAGACCCTTCTGGCCGACTTGACGATTGCAGAGCAGCAGAAGGCGCAACTGAACCCGGATCCAGATTCGAAGCTCCCTGAAGTGGAGCGGGTCAATGGCGTGCTCGGCCGAATCAAAGCCCAGATTGACACTGTGGTTTCCGGGATCTTGAGCCAGATCCAGACCGTCGTTGATGCCGACAAAGAAGCCTTGGTGGAGGTCGACCGGCGAATTGAATCCGCGCGGCGTGAGGATGCGGCGACGTTCGCGAAGTATCGTCCCTACCTGGAGGAACGGCAGAAACTCGACACGATCCTGAGGATGCGGGAAGCGCTCGCAGCGCAGATCCAACAGGAGGCCGCCGCCAGGTCTGCAGACCGGGTTCGCTCCGAATCGCCAGAATCTTCGGCCAAGAAATAGATGACCTGGTCCGTTGTTCATGTCGACCGCCCGCCGAAGTGGTGTCTTGGACAATAGCTCTGCGTGATCACGGTTGACATGGCCTTGGCGGCGGAGCTTCCTGCTGAAGGTCCCGCCGTTTGGGATTGCGTGATGCACCCTCCTTTTTCCCGATGTCCCAAGCCAACGATTCCGGATGGGCTTCGTGCGTTTACCCTGATCGAGTTATTGGTGGTCATTGCGATGATCGCCGTTCTCGCGGGCCTGCTCTTGCCTGCATTGGGCCAGGCGAAACAAAGGGCCCACAGCATTCGGTGCATGAGCAATCAACGTCAGATCGGTATGGAATTCCGATTGGCGCTCGAGGAGGAACCTCGATTCGCCAGCGCCACGTTGGCGGAGTGGTGGGCTTACCGTGTCGGCGTTCCCAGTGCCGGATGGATCTGTCCGACAACGTCAACCAACAAGAAGGGATTGCAGATCGGCACGACGGTATGGGGGACTCCGGACGCCGCGTGGCAGATGGACGAAGAAACGGTCTTTCGCCTCGCGTACTTTCGCAGGTTCGAACACCGCAGCAGCAGCCCATCGCGTCGAATCGGCAGTTTCGGCCTCAATTTTTATCTGCTGGATGGCAGTGCCGATCCCAACACCCTGCAAACCCGGATTGGTCACAATGCAGACAACGATCGATTCTTTGGATCTGAAGCCGAAGTGGCGTTCCCCACGTTGACGCCGCTGTTATGCGATTCGGCCTTTTCCTGGGTCATCGGCGATCCACGGGTGTTACCCATGACCGACCTGACTTGGCGCAGCGGAGGCGATGGCGAGGCCCTCTATGCCTGCCTACCGAGACATGCTGACCGCCCAGGTCGGCTGCCGACTCACCACCGACCCGACCAACGACTTCCCGGAGCCATTAACGCTGCCTTTTATGACGGGCACGTGGAGACGGTCCCGTTGGAGAAGCTTTGGCAGCTGTACTGGTTCAAGGGCTACGTGCCTCCTGCCAAACGCCCCGGACTGCGGTAAACGCCTGACAGATGACCTGGTCCATAGTTCTCCTAAAGGTCACGCCGCTCGGGTCCCCTACGAAGGATGACGGCTTGCATGGCGGGTTCGTCATCGCAGGATGGCCGGTATGTCCTGTTTCCGCGCCCCGTATCAGTCGGTTTTGGGTAGGATTGTTTGGGTTGTCCAGTGTCTGCCGCGTAGTGGATGCCGTGGGTGGCTGTTGGGAGCCGTGGCCGTCCTGACCCCGGCATGGTCACAGACGCCGCCGCAGTTCAGCGACCTGGAGTCGCGGACAAATGGAGATTTCGTGCTCCGCTGGTCCGCCACGTCCGGAAACACTCATCAGGTTCAGATTTCAACGAACCTGGTCGACTGGGTCACCCTGACCACCCTGGTCGCCTCGGCCAACAACCTGTATGCCGACACGGGGGCGGCATATCGGGGGAGCCGGGCCTATCGCGTCCTCGATCTGGGCATCACGAACCTCCTTTCCGGGGACGTGGTGCCCACGGCAGAGGGAGAGGTCGTCATCCGGCCGGTAAACCACGCCAGTCTCGTCCTGCGCTGGGGCGACCGGATGATTTAC
>JBGAPN010000086.1:0-14650 GCA_044221235.1 Limisphaerales bacterium | reverse complement strand
GGATGTCGTCCCGATGGAGCATTTCGTAGATGGCCAGCCGGAGGACGTTCCGGTCTACCACTGCCAGGCGGTTCAATTCCCAATTCTTTGTGTATTTGCGGATCACTTCATCAGATTCCGCCAGGTGCCCAATCACCCCTGCGATCAGGCCATCGGCAAAGAGTCGCTGGGCTTGGTCCTCCGGGGTTGGTGCGGGCACCTCAATCTTTTCGCCCCAGGTGGCTCCCGGGTGGCGTTCCTGGGCGGCGTTCATTCGTTGGGCATCCCAAAACTGATCGAGGGCCGCCTTCAAATCCTCGGGCGGGTTTAGATCGTATTGGAAGAGGAATTGAATGGCGCGTTCGCGGGCTTCGCGGCGTTTGCGCATGGGGACAGGATGCGGGGTAGGCCCGCTGTCGGGAAGGGTTTTGAATGGGAGATCCCTTGGGCCGGATCCCTGGGCCGGAGAAAATTCACCCCGGCCGGAGCTCCGACCGGGGTGGTTATCAACCGAACTTGGGCCGCACCCAGACGCAGGGTCAGGGCTTGGTTCCCAGAGGATAAAGTACGATGTCTTTGAACATCACTTGCATCGGGGGACCGACATGAATCTGGAGGGCCAGGATGCCCTGGGTTGGGGCTTTCGACGAATCCATGTCGAGGCAACTCGACATGAGGTGCCCGTTAATGAAATGCATCACGCTGTTGCCCTGGGCGACGATCACGTAGTCATTCCACTCCTCCTGGTGGATGAATTTCTGGAGCTGCTCGGGAGTTCCGATCGTGGAGGCCACCTTCACTTGGGGCTTTCCACCGGCGTCCTTGACCACCGTCTGCTGACCCCGGTCCGCCAGAATACCCCGTCCCCGTTCCTCGTAGAGAATTCCGGTATAACGGGGAGACGCGTCGATGTCGGCCTGATACCCGCCCACAATGAAAGCGGCCGGATCCTTCAGTTCGCTCCGGTACTGCACGCCGGAATTGCCGCCGATGATCTTGTACTTCAGGTGCAGTTCGAAGTCTCCGACGGTACCGTTGGTCCAGACCAGGAAGGTATTGTTCTTCAACGGGGCCCACGCGGTGGTGTAACCCATGAGGGTGTCGCCATCGATCTTCCAGTGGTCACGAAGTCCCGACCATCCTTCGAGGTTCTTGCCGTTAAACAGGGACTGTCCAACGGTTCCCGGAGGGGCGACGACCGTGGTGGCTGCAGGACCAGCCGTAGCCGAAAACACGGCAGTCGCGAGCAGGGTGACCGCGGCGAAGAGGGGGGCGGATAAATTCAATTTCATGGAGAAGGTCAGTTACTTGCGTCCAAAGGCCTTCTTGAGGTTCTTGATTCCGTCGACGGCAATCTCGTCGCGGGTGGGTTGGATCCGGCGCCAAATGGCCGCAGCCCGGGCAATGACCTTCACGTCGGTGGTGGACGATTCAATCACCACGTCACCTTCACGTCGGTGGTGAACGATTCAATCACCACGTCACCGTCGTATTTCACCGCCTTCAGTGCGGCGACGATTTCCTTCCAGTTGAGGGAATCGCTGCCCGGGGTCCCACGGTCCGTGCCGCAGGCGTGGAAATGACCGAGGAGCTTTCCGGCCTTCTTGATTGCCGCCGCCTGATTTTTCTCCTCGATGTTCATGTGGAAGGTGTCGAGGTGCAGTCGGAGAGCCTTGGAGCCGACGGCCTTGAGCAGCTTCAACCCCTGGTCGCAGGTGTTGAGAAAATCGGTTTCGAAGCGGTTGAGCGGCTCGATGCAGATGGTAATGCCCTTGGATTCGGCGTATTTGGCCAGTTCCTTGAGATTCTTGACGACCAGCTGGAACTCGACCTTCTGCTGGGCCGGTTCGACAGCGTCCGCCTTGCCCACCACCGAGTACACGGGACCGATGATCTTTGCTCCTCCGAGCGCAACGGCCTGGTCGACCAGGGTCTTGCAGTAATCCATCGCGGTCTTTTGCTCTTCCGCAGTGCCGCGGAAATCGCGCCCCGGCCCCATGCACGCACAGACGGAGCCGCAGACCAGTCCGCTCTTGTCGAGCGCCGCCTTGACCTTCACCGGATCAATATGGCTGGGGTCCTCGATCGGGATTTCAACGGAGTCGAATCCCCATTTTTTGAATTTCGGGAACAGCTTGACGCTCTCCGTGGTGAACGGAGAGACGAACAGGAACGAATTGATGCCAAATCTCATGGTGAACGAAGTCGTCAGGCTAGGGAGCCGGCGGATTTGCGGGAAGCGATTTCTACCCGTTCGCGTCGGTTCTTGTCGGGAATTGGGGCACGTCCAGGATCACTGGACATCTTCGGGCGGAACCACCGTCCGCTGCATTTTCTTCAGATCGTCCACCGTGCTACCTCCGCGGCTGGTCGTGGCCGACTGATCGAGCCCCTGGTCAACCGAGAGGACCTTCCATCGGAAGATTTCTGCATGGCCATCCGCAAAGGAAAACGCCGCCGCCTTCCCGTGCCGGGCGGTCGGTGAGTTCTGCCAAACGGTGCTCGGGGGCGCCTTGGTCGCATAATACCCGTCGTCGATGGTCTCCTTGCTCTCGTCGATGAACACCAAGGCGCCGGATGGCGACGGCCCCACGATGTCCGCAAATTTCTTGAACTGGGAATACTTGTTTCCGAGCACCCACGACGTGTCGGCGGCTCCGTAGCGGGTATTGTCCGAGGCGTCTGCGCCTCCCATGCGCCCGCTCATGGAATAGGTTCGGACCAGCCCCTTGGGAATCTTGGCCTTCTGTCCCTTGAGCGAATTGGGCAGCTCCACTGCCGCCGGGTCTTTGTAGATCCCAACGGATTGGTTGTAGGTGTAGAGCTTTCCGTTCTTCAAATCGTTCTCGTTGGTCGCACCTTGGACCGAGGCAACATTGCCCAGGATCCACGGATTGGTGGTGTTCAACCAGTTGGGCACCAGCCGGTCGTTGTTGTCCGTATAGTACATCGTCCAGCCTAGGACCAACTGCTTCAGGTTGCTGACGCATTGGATGCCTTGGGCCTTCTGTTTGGCCTTGCTGAGGGCAGGCAGGAGCATGCCAGCCAAAATGGCGATGATGGCGATGACCACCAGCAGCTCAATCAGGGTGAAGCCGCGGTGGGGTTTTTGGAAAGTGTGGTTTCGGAACATGGGGCGCTCCTCGAAGGTTCAAATGATTTTGCCTACAATGAATTTGGAAATGGCAAAGGCGAGTCTGAAAAGCGGTCCGAATCAAAAAAGGACCGCGGGGCCGCTCCCGGGATTCTTCAGTCCACCGTTGCCGCAACAAAGAAGGGATCGGGGTAGGCTTTGGCCGACTCCAGGTCGATCGAATCGACATCCACGTCGGGACGCGGATTGTTGAGAACCGCGTGAAGCAGCTGGATCATGTTGGAATTGGATTCACTGGAGGGACTGAAACTCTGCCACCCGACTGTCGCCTTCCTGGCGATTTTAGGGCCGCGGACCGGGCTCCAGTAGTCTTCCAGTTCTTCTCCAAGCGTGAGGGGCGTTTCCCGGACCTCTCCGTCTCGATAATGGAACCGAACGCGGGCCACCACCTGGGGGCGAAGTAGATACCGGGGGGCATTGCTCACGGCTCCGAGCAGGTGCAGGCGTTTGAAGGACTGGCGGACCGGGATACCATTGACCCGGTCGGGGAGCGTACCCACTTCGCGCTGACGACGCTCGCCGCTGAGCTGGATCATTCCACGAATTTCAAACTGGACCCCGTCGGATTCCAACATCCCGAGCGGCATCGACTGAAAATGGTCGGCCAGGGAGGAGGGATCGTCCGGATCCACTGCGAGAGCGGAATTGTAGAATGGCCCCAGGTCCAGCTGGGAGCTGCCCGCGCCGGCCTGGCGTGGGGCGATTCCCCGGTGGGGCATGGGGAGGTTGGCTGGGTCGGGAATCGAACCCGTGGGGTAGGAGGAGGCCGTGGCCGGTTTTTCCCATTCTAGGTCGGAGATCGACCAGTCCAGCTGAAGACCCAGCTTCTCAAGGTCCTGTTGCAGGACCAGGAGGTCCCAGAGTTCGACCGAACCGTGGTCGGTACCTGCCGCCAGCCAGCGGTTGCCCGGGCTGAATCGCAGGTGGGTGTAGGCGTTTGGCTGGGGTGTGGTCAGCGTCGCCTTCACGGAGCCGTCCCGGGCTTCCTGAAGAGTGATCCGGTTCCGATCCACAACCAGTGCTACTGACCGGGAATCGCGGGTCCACGCTGCTGGAGGCGGGCTGCCGGACAAACGACCAAGCACGGGCTGCGACCGCATAATCTTCCAGTCTCCCACGGAGACCAGGTCATGTCCCATGACTCCGCTCAGGACCAGGAAGTTTCCGTCGGGCGAGAAGAGGGGGAGTCCGGCCGTTTCCCGAAGGACACCAGCGGACTCTCCGTCAACCAGGTTCAGGTGCCGGAAGTTTCCACCTCGGGGGGGGCAATAAACGGCGTGAGGGCCCGAGCGGGCGACCTGGAGGGCCTGTGCCAGGGGAGGATGTAGGCTGCGGGATTCGACAACCCCGTCCTGGAGCCCAATCTGCTCCTCCGTGCCATCCAAAAGGTGGAGGTACACGTAGGGCTGGTTCGCAGCAAATGTGGCCGGCTCCATCCAAGCCACGGTTGAGATCGTGGGAGGACGATGGCTCCGGAGGGGCGATGCGCCCAGGTAACCATGGGCCGGGTCGAACTCAAACCACAGCACAGCGGTACGGGTCTGCACGAGGACTTGATTCGTTCCCGGTATGAACTGCGCCTGAAGGGCAGGATCCGCCGGCAGGAAGTACACCTTCGAGCCCGATTGAAGGTCGACGACGTGGACGCCCGCCTGCTTGGTCACGAGCAGCCAGCGTGAATCCGGGCTGAAATCGATGCTGCGGATGGCGTCGTATCCGCGGTCCCGGCAGTTGATCAACGACCTCCCGCGAGGCGACAGCACATCTGTCCAATTCCATGTCGTGGGCGTTCCAAAGACCAGACGCCCCCCGTTGGGGTTGGGATGAATCGGACTCGATCCGCTGGAGGTCAGCAGCCGATCGCCAGACGCCACATCCCAGGCATAGATCAGTCCATCCATGCCGGCGCTGATGATGACCCGAGTGCCGGGGATGAATTCGAGGCTGCGAAGCTCGGTGCGGTGACCGTGGATGGAATGGATTTTTCCAGTGGGTAAATGCCAGACCAGGATTCGTCCACTTCTGGCTCCCGCCGCCAGCCATTCACCACTCCATGCGAGATCGCCACAAAGTTCCGGTTGGTCGAGCGATGCCAGTTTCTGTCCGGATTCCCAATTCAGGATGTCCAAGGACCGGCCAGTGATGGCTGCCACCCACGGCTTTTCCGGATCCCCGCTGATGGCGACGTCTCCCCCCCCGATTGCGGAAAGGGGCAGGGTACCCAGCAGCCGGCCTGTGGTCGTTTCGCGCCGCTGGACCCGGTTTTCCGAGCTGATCATGAGGAACCAGCTCCCGTCGGGGCTGAAGCGTAAAAACTCAACCAACGACTGCCGGCAAACGGTTTTCTGATTTGAAGTCCGGATGATTTCGACCTGGCCTCGGTGGAAGATCCCCAGAAACTCGCCATCTCCCGTGATCTGCAGGTCGCTGATCGACCCAAAATCGGCGTCGCTGCGCTGCCATAGCAGGGCGTTGTCCGCGATGGCTCGCGCCTGGACCGTGGCATTGGTGGTTGCCAGATAGACCGTCGACAAATCGGGGGAGACCACGATGGGCTGATTGGGACCTCCCCGGGGACGGAGAAGGGGGTCCGATCGGAGATCGAGCCGGGCCAATTGTGCGATCCCTTCGGCCGAGGACTCCTCATCGGGACGGATACGTGCCGCTTCCGCCACCGCGGCCAATCCCCGGTCGCGAAGACCCGCCTCTGCGCTGGAGCGCTCCGCCTGGGCTCTGGCCAGGTTGGCACGCCGAAGATCGCGCTGGGCCTGCTGCCGGGCCTCCTCCGCCCTTTCGCGGTCATGGGCCAGTTGTAACGCGACGAGCGGGGCAACCACCGCCACTCCAATCACCAGCACCGTGATAGCCGTGGACAGGACCGCAATGGTGGGATGGCGGCGCGCCCACAGCCATGCCCGTTCGACGACCCGGACGGGGCGGGCCTGGACCGGTTCGTTGCGGGTAAAGCGCTCAAGATCCTCTGCCAGGGCCAGCGCCGATTCATAACGTGCCGAAGGCTCTTTGGAGAGGCATTTCAACAGGATCGTCTCGAGATCCCGCTCAATAAGCGGTTCGAGCAGTCGCGGCGGGGTGGGATCCTTTTCCCGGAGCTGAATCAGCGTCTCAACGGCATTGCCGGCCTCGAACGGAGGCTGGCCGGTCATGAGTTCGTATCCGATGGCGCCGATGGAATAGACGTCCGCGGCGATGGTCACCATCTGCGGCGCGACTGTCTGTTCCGGCGGCATGTACGACGGCGTGCCGACCACCGCGTCCGGTTTCGTAAGCCGGCGCTCTTCCCCCATCAACCGGGCAAGTCCGAAATCCGTGACCAACGGGTTTCCGTCGACATCAATGAGGATATTGGCTGGCTTGAGATCGCGGTGGAGTACGCCGCGCTGGTGGGCATAGTGCACCGCCCGTGCAATTTTCGCGAGGGCCAGGGCCAGTTCCCGTTGCCGCGCCAACACGGCGGGGCCGACAGAGTGGCCTTCACGTAACGCCCGGCGCCGGGTCGACGCCAGGTCAAACTCGCTCATCATGCCGGCGAGGCTTCGTCCCTCGACCAGCTTCATGCTGAAGAAATTCCGCCCTTCGAATTCCCCAATTTCGTAAATCGGAACGATTCCGGGGTGATCCAGCAGCGCGACGGCGCGAGCCTCGGTGCGGAAGCGTTCAATCTGGTCGGCGTCCGCAAACTGACCGGACAGCAAAACCTTCAACGCGACCGGTCGATTAAGACTGATCTGACGGGCCCGATAGACCACGCCCATGCCGCCACGGGCGATCTCCCCCACCAATTCATAATCTCCAACCCGTTGCGGTGTGGGGACCCGGAGTGCGGAAACGTTCAATCGGTCCGCGACCGGACTGTCGGCAATGGCCACGACCCGGGAGAAATCGAGGGAATGCCGGACCATGCACTCCGGGCAGTGTCCGGAGAGTACAGCCGGGTGCACCGGGCTACCACATTGGTCGCAGATCAACGATTCCGTCATGAGTTGCCAAACAATTCGATAAGTTCGGCTTCCAAGGCCATGGGGGTGGTGACGGTTTCCCCGGTCAACCGCCGGACCCATTCCCGGAAACGACTCCGCGCCGAGGCAATCTCCTGTGCGTCGGGGGAATCCTTGTCATCGCCCGGCGCATAAGCTGACGCACGTCGCGCTAAGTGAGGCTCAATTCGGGCAAACAGTTCCCGTTTTCCTAGTTCCCGGTATTCGCCGCGGACCGCTTCCAAGGCCTGTTCGAGGATAAGAATGGCCCATCGAGTGGTAAATCCATCCTTCTCCGGCCCGGGTCTGAATTCCTCGCGCGATTGCGCATCCAGGGCGGGTGAATTCAACTGGACGGGTGAATGGCGGAATCGGTCCGGATCGTCCAGCACCCGCTTCATTTCATTCCGGACAACCTGGCGGAGACTGCCTCCGAAATCTTCGTTTCGGAAAATTACCGTGCTGTCCGCCGCCCGTCCCAGAATGACACCCATCAAGTGTCGTGATTCGTCCTCGGAACAACCCCGATTCCGACACTCGCTGTAAACCGGCCACCAGAAGCGCAGCACCACCTCCGACAAGGGGGCAGGCGTCTTACGGCCTGGTTCCGAAGCTCTGGTCACCCTCTCATTCTACACTGTAAACCCAGGAAAAGTCCATGGCGGCTTGGGCCATGCCGCCATTTAGTACTGGTGGGCGAGACCCGGGCAGTAGGCCTCGAGTTCGGGGTCACGGATGGCGTCCCGTTTTTCCATCAGCCGGCGGAGCTTGTTGAGCGCCACGTTCTGGATCTGGCGGATCCGTTCCCGAGTGACCCCAAATTTCTCCCCAACCTCCTCGAGGGTCCTCTCCGGTCCCCCGTCCAACCCGAACCGGTAGCGAATGATGGTGAGCTCCCGCTCGTCCAGTTGGTCAATCAGCTCGCGGATCAGGTCGTGCCGAGTTTGGGATTCGTAGTCCTCGTAGGCGGTCTGGATATTCTCGTCGCGAACCACGTCCTGAAGCTGGGTCTCCCCGTCCTCGCCGATTGGCGCATCGAGGGATGCCGGCCGATAGCTGGCAGTGATCAATTCCGCCACCCGCTCCCGGGTCATGCCCAGCGCTTCGGCGATCTCGGCCTCGGAGGGCTCGCGGCCCAATTCCTCGTGCAGGCGCATGGCGGTCCGTCGGATCTTGGCGACGCGGTCGACCAGGTGAACGGGCAGACGGATGGTCTTCCCTTGGTTGGCGAGAGCCCGCTTGATCGCCTGTTTGATCCACCAGGCCGCATAAGTGGAAAGCTTCGCGCCCTTGGTGGGATCGAATCGTTCGACGGCCCGCATCAGACCAATGTTTCCCTCATTGATCATGTCGAGCAGAGGAAGACCCATTCCGTCGAAATCCTTCGCGATCTTTACCACGAGGCGAAGGTTGGCGCGGATCATATGGTCGCGGGCTTGTTCGTCTCCGGCCTGGATTCTCGCGGCCAGCTGCACTTCCTGCTCCGGGGTCAGCAGGGCAACGTCGCTGATCTCCCGCAGATATCGCCGGAGATTGAACTCGCCGTCCTTGGCGATGCTCCGGGTTTCCCGTTCCGGGGTGGGCTCCACGTTGACCCTCGGCACGCTGACCGGTGCCGCCGTGGTCACGACCGGTCCTGGCGTGGACAGGATGGCCACCGGTGTCGTGACGGGATTCATCGGGGTGCCCGCCGTAGCCGGCGTGACGGGGCCGGAGACCCTTCGCGCACGCTTCAACATCAGCGGCCGGGTGGAACTGGAGCGACCGCGACGGTCAGTGGAGGACTTGGAGCGTGCGCTGGAAGGAATCAGAGTCATTGTGGTTTTGGTTTGTCGTTTCACTTTTCGGGGAACCCGTCGTCCGGTGGATCCGTTCATCGGGCTCGCGAGAATAGACGCCGCAAATGAACGCTCGATCGGAGGAAACCCCGTGGGCATTTCTAACTTACAATGCTGACATGTTGTCAGGTTTGGCATCGCAGTAACGACATCGGGAAATCGCCGGTCCTGATGCCGCGGTACGCAAGCCCGGGGCCGTCTCAGCCCTGAGAAACCTGGGGATTCAGGCGGGAAATGCTGGATCCCGGGTGTGGGGCACCACCACCAGGTGTTCCGAAGCGATGGAAAACACCGATTCGCTGAGGAGGGGGAAGGGAGTGGTGGGGCCGGAGGTGTGCAATTTGAGGAGGTTGCCGCCCCGGCTTTTCATGACCCACTCGTCATATTCGCCCGCGCATCGACGTTCGACCGGCGTCAAAACCAGCGAATTGATGCCCGCGGGACCCGGGTGGAGATGCCTTGGACGAAATCCGACCCACACCAGCCCGGTTCCATCGAATGCGGCGCCTGACGCGATAAACCGCCCGCAGTCGGTATCGATTTCTAAGGTGCCCGAATTCGACCGTCGGCATTCACCGGCAACCCAGTTCATACACCCGAGGAAATCGGCGACGAACCGGTTCGATGGTCGTTCAAACAGATCCAACGGGTGACCCGTCTGGACAATTCTCCCATCCTTCAAAATGGCGGCGCGGTCGGCGAGGGCAAAGGCTTCCTCGGAGTCGTGACTCACATACACCATGGTGAGCCCGAGGGCTGCGTGTAACCGGCGAATCTCCTCCCGGAGTTCCCGGCGGAGCGGCCGGTCGAGGTTGGAGAGCGGTTCATCAAGCAGGAGGACCGCCGGCCGGACCACCAAAGCCCGGGCCAAGGCGACCCGTTGCTGCTGTCCGCCCGACAATTCACCGGGAAACCGTTTCGCCAGTCCTTCGAGCCGGGTGATGGCCAGGATCTCTGCAATCCGTTCCTGGCGTTCCCGAGATGCCGTCCTTCGGACGTCCAATCCGTATCCGAGATTGTCCTCCACCGTCAGATGGGGCCAGAGGGCGGGGGATTGGAAGACCATGGCCGTCTGCCGCTGGTGGGCGGGCAGATCATTCACGGTCCGGCTTCCAAAGCGGATCTGGCCCTGATCCGCGGCGACAAACCCTGCGAGCAATCGGAGGAGCGTGGTTTTTCCGCCGCCGCTGGGGCCCAGGATGAAAAACAGTTCCCGATCCTGAATCTGAAGGGACAGTTGACGAAGCACTTCGCGGCCGGCCAGCCGGACGGAAACACCCTGGAGGGCCAAGTCCATCCCGGAAACTCGGCGTTAGAGCCGGATGAAGATCTGTCGCTTATACAGAAATCGGGCGAAGCCGAAGAGAAGGCCGACCGCGACCAACGCAACAAACACGTCACCGCCCCGGCCGAGCCCGGCCTTGATCGGACCGCCCACGATCCGTTCTGCAATTGCGCCAAAACCGAGAAACCGGGCCGCCAGATAGACGGTGAGGGCATTGGCTCCGACCCAGACAAACGGCTGGCACCAAGCCTTCCATCCCCAGATGTCGATTACGTGATAAAACGCGCCCAACAGGATCAGGCTGTATCCCCCTGCGACCAGGACAAAGGAGGAGGTCCAGATCTTCTTGATCACCGGGAATTGGAATCCCCACAGGTATCCCACGGACATCAGGAAAAACCCGGCCACGATAAGCCAGAGGGAACGAAGTTCTGGGGCGATCCGGCCGTTCATCAACCAGCTTCCGGCAAACACTCCGAGGAGGCAGGTCACGACTGCGGGAAGTGTGCTCAGGATTCCCTCAGGGTCCCAATAGGTGTCGTAACGACGTCCGGGCAGGTATTGGAAGTCCAGGTGGTTGGCCACGTTGTACCCCGGGTCGTACTGGCCCCGCACGCGATCCTTGGTGGTTTGGAACAGGACCACGGCATTCGTTTCAGACCGTTCCTCAGCCAGTTTTACCATGGACACCGTGTCGAGACGAATGTCGCGGATGGGAACCATCGCCAGGATTCCCCAATACCCCAACAAGGCGGCGATGGCCAAGGGAACCAGCCAGCGAACGGACAGAAAGGTGAACAGGAGCGCCGTGGCCGCGTAGCAGAGGGCGATGCGGTTCAGGACCCCCAACCAGCGAACCTCACCCCACCCGGCCGCCCATCCACCGGAATAGACGACGCCAATGAAGTACAGGAGACAGCCGCGAAACAAGATATGCCCAACCGTTCGCCAGCGTCCTTGGCGGGCAACACTCTTGGGGATGGCCATCACGACCGACACGCCCACCAGGAACACGAACAGGGGAAAAATCAGGTCGTAGAATCGGAATCCCTCCCAGGCGACGTGGGTCAGTTGCTCCTTGAGGGTTGCGAACAACGGATTGCTTTGTGAGCGGTCGAGGGCCCCGACCAGCAGTCCTCCCCCGGCGATCCAAAACATGTCAAATCCCCGCAGCGCATCGAGCGACATCAGGCGGTTCTGACCTTGGAGCTTGGCGGTCCGCCGCGTCGTTGTGCGGGGTTCGATGGTGCGTGAAACGGATTCGCTCACAGGCGGATAAAGAGTTTTTTGACGTACATGAGCCGGGCAAGGCCGACGCAAAGCAAAATGCCGGTCGCTGAAATGATGAACCCACCCAGCCCGGGAACCTGTGTGTTGAAAAACCCGGCCACCGGTCCACCCACGACGGATGAGGCAATCCGATCGAATTGGGCCACGTGGACGAGGAGGTACAGAGTGATCGGGTTCATTCCAATCCAAATGAAGGGCTGCGCCCAAGCCGTCCAGCCCCCGATGTCGATCACGCTGAAAAAGAGCGCCAGGAACAGCAAACTCCACCCCCCGGCCACCAGCACGTACGGGGAGGTCCAAAGCTTCTTGATGATGGGGGATGCCATGCCCCAGCCATAACCCGTGGCCAGCAGGACAAGTCCCGCCACCAGAAGGCCGACGGCCTTGCGCTTGTCGGGGACCTTGGGGTTGGTCATCCAAAGTCCGGCAAACACCCCAAGAAGACAGGTGGCGATCGCCGGGAATGTGCTCAAGAGGCCCTCGGGATCATGCGTTTTGTCCCATTTCCTCCAGGGCAGGTAATGCTCGTCGACCCAATTGACGATGTTGCGTCCCTCCTCCCACGAAACGGTGGACTGCCCAGGGGCCGGGACGAAGGTGAGCAGGGCCCAATATCCGGCCAGAATGGCGACAAAGATGGCCACCAAGGTCCGGGGGCGGAAGAAGATGAACAGGAGGCTCGTCAATAGGTAACACAACGCGAGCCGCTGCAGCACGCCCATCAGGCGTACATCGGCAAAGGACTTCCAGATAAACCCGGAGTGATCCGCATTGTAGACGAGAATTCCGAGCAGGTAGAGCACGGCGGACCGTTTTACAACCCGCTGGATGGCGAGGTCCTTTCCCTCCCGGACCACGATCCGGCTCAGGGAAAACACCAGGGAGACTCCCACCATGAACACGAACAGTGGAAAGATGAGGTCATAAAACCGAAATCCCATCCAGGCGACGTGGTCCAGCTGGCGGGCCAGGGCCTGGACCACGGGGCCGCCTTGCACGCCCGCCAAGGCGCCGCCGATCGAGTCCGCACCCAGGATCCAAAGCATGTCGAACCCACGAAGGGCGTCCAAAGAAACCAGACGGCCTGGAAGGAGGATCCGCGGCGGGCGGGGATGGGCTTCCGTGGAGGGAGGAGTCGGAGTGTCGGCAGCCATCGTTCTCCGCCAAGGAACCACGCCGGCAAAACTCCCATCAACCGGAAAAGCGTTTGGGAACCCTTTTCACGGACTCCTTTGTCCCGCGACGGGCCGGTCGGTCACGATCCTGGATTCAGGATCTGAATGACCGCGTCGTGGATTTCCGGACAGCAGGCCACTGCCGAAGCTTCTCCGTATCCGATCCGGTTGGGGCGTCCCTGCCAGTCGGTGACCTTGGCGCCGGCTCCCTCCAGACAGGGGATGAGCGGTAGGAGGTCCCATGCATTCATGATGGGGTCCATCATCAGATCGGCCCATCCACTGGCGAGCAGCAGGTATCCGTACCCGTCCCCAAACGTCCGGAACAGGCGGACCCGGTCGCAGAGGGCCTGGAACCCGGTTCCGCTTTGGTGGCGGGCCGGCAGGAGGGGGTCGCTCGTCAGCAGGGTGGCCTCGGACAGATCGCGGGCCGGCCGGATTCGAACAGGAGTGCCATTGAGTGTCGTCTGGCGCCCGTCCCCGAGCATGAGTTGCTGGAGAATCGGTTGGTGGATGGCCCCGAGCAGGGGTTTTCCCTCATGCAGCAATCCAATGAGAGTGGTGAAGAGGGGCACGGCCGTGATGAAGGACTTCGTCCCGTCAATCGGATCCAGCACCCAGACGAACTCCGCGTCACCGCGGACGGTTCCGTGTTCCTCGCCCACGATTCCGTGGGTCGGAAATTGCTTCTCGATCCACTGGCGCATCACCCGCTCCGCCTCCCGGTCAGCCAGAGTCACCGGAGTGGAATCGGCCTTCTGTTCGACATCGACATCCAGACGACCAAACCGCGGGACGATCACGTCCGTGCTTAAACGGGTCAGCTCGTGTATCGCCGCGACGAATGGACTGAGGTTCACGGGCGAAAGCCAAGCAGCCGGGGTGACGCTTGCCCAGCCGACATTTTATTTCTGCGCTTCAACCCGGGTGGGCGAGGGCGATTCGCAGTGTGGCGAACCCGCCGGTCAGGAAGTGAGCCGGCGGAATCCCATAGATTCTCTCCAGGGTGACGGCATGGCTGGAACTCAAGTGGACCAGCCCTTGGACGAAAGCCCAGAGGTGCAGGGCCAGGAGCCGCGGGTCGCCGATGTCATTCCGGATGCTGCCGTCCGCGGATCCGCGGGAAATCGCGGTCAACAGCATCTCCATGATTTCCCGCTCCAGGTCGAGGATCTGTTGCTCCGACGATGTTGGGGTATGTTCAGGAGATTCAGGCCCGGTATCCGCCAGGCAAAGCGAGAAACCGTCAGGATCCTCCGCGTGGAACGACACGTAGGCCTGCCCCATGGCGACGATCGCGTCCTGTCCCGACCTCGTGTCGCTCATGGCGGAGTGCAGGCGCTCCTGGAGCCGTCGTCCTGCGGCATGGGCTGCTTCAAGGAACAGGGTGCGCAGGTCTGGATAGTAGAAGTAGACCAAAGGCCGGCTCATCCGGGCCTCGCCGGAGATCTCCCCGATGGTGACATTCTCGATCCCTTTCCGTGCAAAAAGGCGGGTTGCCACCGCCAGGATTTTTGCCTGCGCCCGGGCCCGTTCTCCCTGGCGTCGGCGCGATGTGGGAGCAGGGGGCGGTCGTCGTTTGGGGGCGGGGCGGACGGCCCGTTTTTTTCGGCGCGAGGCCATGGCACCCGGAGACGGAACAGGGGCGGTTACAGGGTAACCACAATCTTGCCGAACTGTTCCCCACGCTCCATTTGCTCAAATGCGGTGGCGACCTGGTCGAGCGGGTGGACGCTGCTGACCACAGGATGAATTCCTTTGTGGTTCACCATCTCAATCATCGCGTTGAAGTCCGCCGGGCTTCCCATGGTGCTTCCGAGCAAGCTGATCTGTTTCCAGAACACTTTGCGGAGCGGAAGCTCATGTGGATTCCCGCGGGTGGCCCCGAAAAAGGCGATTCGACCACCGGGAGCACAAATGTCGACCAAGTCCGC
>JBGAPN010000085.1:0-14837 GCA_044221235.1 Limisphaerales bacterium | reverse complement strand
GCCCGCCTTGATGTTGAGGCCCGTCCCCAGCGGCGCGTTCAGCTCGACATACGCCTCCCGGAGCCCCTCAAAGCCCATGAGGCTTGAACCGGTGTCGACCACCGGTGCGTCCTCACCCCAGATCATTGACGCCCGGAAGCCCGCACCCCATTCATCGCCGCTCTGCTCAACCGGGGCACTGGCCAGGGTGAGTTTGAACTTGTTGAGGGAAAACGAATTGTTCTGGGTATTCCAGAGGTAGCCGTCGTTAATCCGGTCCGCAGGCGCCTGCATGTTGTAGAAGTAGGACGCCTGAACAAATCCGCTGATGGAGATCTTGGAGAGCGCCGTCACCACCTTGGTCTGCGTGGGCTCGGCAGGAATGAGACCCTCCTTTCGGGCCAAAATCTCCAATTGCTCCAACCGGGCCTTGAGGTCCTGGTTTTCCTGCTCCAGTTTATCGAGCCGGGGGTCGTCTGCCGCGAGGCCAAGCAGTCCGGATCCGGCGGTCAGTGCACCGGCAAGACACAACCGAAGAAGTCGTGGCGGAATAACAGGTCTGGGATAGGTCCGGGAAATCCTGGGTTCCATTGTTATATTATTATATGTCAAGTAGGTGTGAGGAGAGAAATGAAGAGACCGCCCCGCCCACTTCTACCTCCAATGAATTGTCCCGCGAAGGTATTCGCCCGCGAGTCACCGTGTTCACCACACGACATTGGCAACGAAGTTTGCAGAACCGTAACCCGGCCAGAGCGTCCGGGATGCCAACCGATCCAGCGGCCGTTCCAATCCAATGAATTGATTGAATGGATAGGATGACCCGCTTCACTCCACCTGATCCCACGCCTACCCCACCGGCAAAAACGGAATCGGGTTTCCCGGGCGATCAGGGTCATTCCCCCATTCAGAACACCATCTTCCTCCATCTCGATGTCGAGTCCACCGCGGCGGCGTGTCTCTAATTGATCAGGCTGTCCGAGTTGCCAACTGTGATTCGGCAACGGTGTTCCTCCGTATGCAGTGATTCCTTCAGGCGGAACAGGGGCGCAAGAATCGTCGTTGAACGATGCTCAGAACGCAGAAAGGCCGTCCCGGAATGCACCGGGACGGCCTGGAAGGGCGACACTGTCAGGTCGTGCCGGGATTTCACCCGGACCCGACTCCACCTTGACTATTTCTTCTTCGCCTTGGTGACCTTGGCAGCCTTTGCGGCGGCACGCTTCTCCTCAATGGCCGCCTGGGCGGCCGCGAGGCGGGCCACCGGAACGCGGAACGGCGAGCAGCTCACATAGGTCAGTCCCACGCGGTGACAGAACTTCACCGAATCGGGATCGCCGCCGTGTTCGCCACAGATGCCCAGCTTGATGTCCGGACGGGTCTGACGGCCCTTGGCGATGGCGATCTGGATCAACGAGCCGACACCGGTTTGGTCGATCGTGGCGAACGGATTCTTCTTCACGATCTCAGCCTCGGCGTACGGCGGCAGGAAGCTGCCGGAGTCGTCGCGGCTCATGCCCAGGGTCGTCTGGGTGAGGTCGTTCGTCCCGAAGCTGAAGAACTCGGCGGTCTGCGCGATCTCGTCGGCGGTCAGCGCGCCGCGCGGCACCTCGATCATCGTGCCCACGGAGTAGCTGATCTTGGTCTTGGTCTCCTTCTGCACGGCTGCAGCGACCTCGTGAACAAGGGCCACCTGGAGGTCGAGCTCCTTCTTGAAACCAACCAGCGGGATCATGATTTCCGGCTTGGCCTTGAAGCCCTTCTTGTTGGCCGCCGCCGCCGCCTCGAAGACCGCGCGGGCCTGCATGGCGGTGATCTCCGGGTACTTGATGCCAAGGCGGCAGCCCCGGAATCCAAGCATCGGATTGAACTCATGCAGCTCGTGCACTCGGCTCATGATGCGCTCCACCGGAATGTTGAGCTTCCGGGCGAGATCCATCTGCTGCTCCTTGGAGTGCGGAAGGAACTCATGAAGCGGCGGGTCGAGGAACCGGATGGTGGCCGGGAAGCCCTTCAGTTCCTTGAAGATTCCGAAGAAGTCTTCGCGCTGATAGGGCAGAAGCTTGGCCAAGGCGGCCTGACGGGCCTCAAGGTTGTCGGCCAGGATCATCTCGCGCATGGCGTCGATCCGGTCGCCCTCGAAGAACATGTGCTCGGTGCGGGTCAGGCCGATGCCGGTGGCGCCGAACGCCAGAGCGTTTGCGGTCTGCTCCGGATTGTCGGCATTCGTGCGCACCTGGAGGCGGCTGAACTGCGCGCACCACTTCATGAGCTGTGCAAAGCTCTTGAACTTCTCGGTCTTCTGGGCGGCCTTGTCGTTGTTGATCAGGCCCGAGATGATTTCCGACGGGGCGGTCTTGATCTGTCCCGCATAAACGGCACCGGCGGTTCCATCGATGGAGAGGTAGTCTCCCTCGGCGTAGGTCTTGCCCGCCACCGTAACGGACTTCTTGTCGTAATCGATCTCCAGCGCGGAGGCGCCGCAAATGCAGACCTTGCCCATCTGACGGGCCACCAGCGCCGCGTGGGAGCTGACGCCGCCGCGGGCGGTGAGGATGCCCTCCGCCGCGATCATGCCACGGAGATCCTCAGGCGAGGTCTCGACGCGGACGAGCAGGACCTTTTCGCCCTTGTCGGCGGCGGTCACAGCGCGGTCGGCATTCAAGTAGATCTTTCCGGAGGCGGCGCCCGGACCAGCCGGAAGACCGGTGGCGATGACTTCCGCCTTCTTGACCTCGGCGAGGTCGAAGATCGGTGCCAGGAGCTGGTCGAGCTGGTCGGCCGGATTGCGAAGGACCGCCGTCTCGGCGTCGATCAGCTTCTCCTTGCACATGTCCATGGAGAACTTGAGGGCCGCGGCGGCAGTCCGCTTGCCGTTGCGGGTCTGCAGCATGAACAGCTTGCCTTCCTGGATGGTGAACTCGATGTCCTGAACGTCCTTGAAGTGCTTCTCGAGAATCTTTCGGACGTTCAACAGCTCGGAGTAGGACTTCGGCATCTGGTCCTTGAGCTTGATCACGGGCTCCGGGGTGCGGACACCGGCGACGACGTCCTCGCCCTGGGCATTGATCAGGAACTCACCGTAGAACTCATTCGTGCCATTGGCCGGGTTGCGGGTGAAGGCCACGCCGGAGCCGGAGGTCTCACCGGTGTTGCCGTAAACCATGGCCTGCACATTGACCGCAGTTCCCCATTCGGAGGGAATGTTGTACTTGCGGCGATACACAATCGCCCGGTCGTTCATCCAGGATCCGAACACGGCGCCGGCCGCACCGGTCAGCTGGTCCCACGGATTGTTGGGGAAGACCTTGCCGGTCCGCTCCTTGACCAGCGCCTTGAAACGCTTCACCAGCTCTTGCTGGTCCGCCGCCGTCAGTTCGCTGTCGACGATGTCCTTGTGGTAAACCTCGTGCTTGTAGGAATGAATGATCGTTTCGAACGGCTCATGGTCTTCACCCTCGCGCTTCTGCACGCCGAGAACGACGTCACCATACATCTGGATGAATCGGCGATAGCAGTCCCAGGCGAACCGCTCGTTCTTGGTGGCGAACGCCAGTGCCAGGACAGTCTCATCGTTCAGACCCAGGTTCAGAATGGTGTCCATCATGCCCGGCATCGAATCACGGGCACCGGAGCGCACGGCCACCAGAAGGGGCATGCCCTTGGCGTCACCGAACTTGCAGCCCATGATCTTTTCCATGTTCCGAACGCCGCCCTCCATCTGGGCCCGGAGTTCCTTAGGATACGTCTTCTTGTGGGCGTAGAAGTAGGTGCAGACCTCGGTGGTGATCGTGAATCCCGGAGGCACGGGAAGTCCGATGCGGGTCATTTCCGCCAGGTTGGCGCCCTTGCCGCCCAGAAGGGCCTTCATGGAACCATCCCCGTCGGCTTTCTTATTTCCCCAAGTGTAAACGTATTTCGGTGCTTTAGGCATAATCTGCTGGTGTCTGTCAGTGGTAAGTCGCGGGCCGACGCGGGCGCCGGCCGGAAAAACGGAAGGCGGACGCTACCAACTGCTGGGGAACCGTCAACGGCGAGAAGTAACGGGCGCAGACCCAGCACCCCTCCTGTCCCTTCCCGATCGCCCTTCCGAGTCAGCAGGGACGGAAGGGCTGGGACGAGGATTCGCCCGCCCGTCCTTCGGAATCGGACGGTGCCGGACGACCTCCCGGCCCGGGGTCACCGAGAATTGGGCCTTGTGGCCACCCCACGCGACTCGCACCTTTTGCCACGCCAATGGGGCCGGACACTCTGATCATCATCCCCACTTACAATGAACGGGAGAATCTCCCGGCGTTGACGCGTCGACTGATGTCCCAGCCCACTGCCTTGGAAATCCTGGTGGTCGATGACAACTCCCCCGACGGAACGGGGGCCGTGGCAGACGAGCTCGCCTCCCAGAATCCGCACATCCACGTCCTGCATCGGAAATCCAAGGACGGCCTCGGTCGCGCCTACCTGGCCGGATTCGACTGGGCGCTGCAACGGGGCTACGAGTTCATCCTCGAGATGGACGCCGATTTTTCACACAACCCGGCGGACGTGCCGCGGTTGGTTGACGCCGCTCGCATGGAGGACGCCGACCTGGTGCTGGGTTCCCGTTACAAGGACGGCATCCGGGTGATCAACTGGCCCCTGAACCGATTGCTGCTCAGCATCACCGCCGCGAAATACGTCCAGGTGATCACCGGCATGCCCATCACCGATCCCACCGGCGGCTTCAAATGCTTCCGACGGCGGGCCCTGGCCGCCATCGATGCTGGAACCGTGCAGTCCAACGGTTACAGCTTTCAGATCGAGCTCACTCATCGCGTCTGGCGTCGGGGCATGAAGATCGTCGAAGTACCCATCATCTTCACCGACCGCTTCCAGGGGACCTCAAAGATGTCCAAGGACATCGTGCACGAAGCGCTCTGGATGGTTTGGAAGCTTTGGTTCGAAAACGGACTGCGCCGGACACCGGCCACACGGGAGTTGGGTAAGGGGTAAGCGGCAAGCGGCAAGACAGGGGACATGCTACGACGCAGGGAATGATCCGCAGATATCCGGGATGTTCGCTGATGGAAATCAGGGAGGAATTGAACGCACACTCACACACTTACACACTCACCCACTCTCTCACTTTCCTACCTGCTGCCCCTTCCTGAATTCCGGCCTTCCAAATTCCTCATCCCCTCGCTGCCGCGGCCGCTGGGGCCGACGACGCGCCAACCGGCGCCGTTGAGGTCCGAGGAACTCTTCGGCGGACCCAGGCGCCGAGGTCATCCAGCCAGGAATACGCCACCGGCGTCACAATCAGGGTCAACAACAACGCCAAGGACTGGCCGCCAATCACCACAATGGCGATCGACCGCCGCTCGTCGGCACCGGGACCGTTGCCCACCGCCAGCGGCAGCATGCCCGCGACCAACGCCAGCGTCGTCATCAGGATCGGCCTCAGGCGGTCCCGGTTGGCGTCCAGAATCGCCGTGGTCCGGTCACGTCCCTGGGCCCGCAGTTGATTGGTGTGGTCGATCTGCAGGATGGCGTTCTTCTTCACCACGCCAAAGAGCACCAGCAATCCCAGCGCGGAGAAAAGATTCAGGGTGCTGTCCGTCACCCAGAGGGAGAACAGCGCGAATGGAACGGACAGCGGAAGCGAAAGCAGGATGGTGAAGGGGTGGACCAGGCTTTCGTATTGGGCAGCCAGAATCATGTACATGAACACCACCGACAGGGCGAACGCCCAAAGGAATTCCCGGAATGTTCGCTCCAGTTCACGCCCACGCCCCGCCACCCGGGTCGAGTAGCCTGGAGGCAAATTCATGGCGTCCGCCGTCTGGCGCAACACCTCCAATCGGTCCGCCAGTGCGTAACCCGGAGCGATGCCCGCCCGCAGACTCACCTGCCGCTGCCGGTCCAGACGGTCGATGCGGGACGCCGTGTTCGCCGGGACCAACCGCACCACGTTGTCGAGGCGGACCAACTCGCCCTCACGGTCCGGAATGAACAGACGGGAAATGGTGTCGGAATCCTGCCGGTCCTCCGTGACCAGTCGCAGGGTGACGTCATAATCCTCGCCCATCTGGAGGTCCCGGAACCGGGAAACCCGATCATCGCCGCCCACCATCAGACGCAGGGCGTCCGCGATGTCCGCCGTCGAAACATTCAGTGCCGCGGCGCGGTCGCGGTCGATCTCGACCTGGAGCTCCGGCTTGTCGAGCCGGAGCGTGGTGTCCGCATCCATCAGACCCAGTTCGCCCGCACGCTCCCGGATCGAATTCGCATAAGCGGAAAGCTTTCCCAATTCCGGGCCGACAAACACAAAGTCGATGTCCCACCGCGATCCACCGAAATTGAAGGACGCAATATTGCTGACGCTGCTTCGGAGCCCGTACTTCCGCAACCGGGACCGGACATCCTGCATGACCTCCCGCTGACTCCGATTTCCCTGGAAGGCCCGTTGAGGCGTTCCGTGCAGGGTTTCCCTTAACAGGCGCGGGAGGCTGAACCGCCGCTCCTCAAACGGATCCATCTGGATGTATGCCCGGCCGGCATTGACACTGCCCATGAATCCGCCGCCCGTCGTGGCCAGCACCAGACGCACGCCGGGAACCCGTTTCAATTCGGACTCGATCACCTTCATGGCCGAGTTCATCGACGCCACGCTGGTTCCCTCCGGCGCGGTCAAGTTCACCTCAAACTCCCCTTCATCGATGTCGGTCGGGATGTATTCCTGCCGGACCAGATGGTACAAGGGGACGGAGGACGCCATGACCGCGAGGGCGATGCCCGCGACCCAGCCGCGGTGCCGCAGGCTGAATCCCAGCAGGCGGATGTAAAGGCCCTGAATCCGGCCATAGAACCCAACCTTGGATCCCGTCCCATGCGGATGAAGCCCTTCCCGGCGCAGGAGGCGGGCGCTCATCATCGGGGTCAGCGTGAAGGACACCAGCAGGCTCACCAGCACCGCCACGGCGGCCGTGATGCCGAACTGGAACAGGAAGCGTCCCGAGATGCTCGACATGAACGAGACCGGCACAAAGATGACCACCAGGCTGAAAGTGGTGGCCATGACCGCGAGGGCGATTTCCGCCGTTGCCTTGCCCGCGGCTTCAAAGGGAGACAACCGCTTTTCCTCCACAAACCGGTAGATGTTCTCGAGCACCACGATGGCGTCATCAATGACAATGCCGACCATCAGCACCAGGGCGAGCATGGTGACGCTGTTGAGCGTGAAGTGGAGCGCCCACATCATTCCGAATGTGGCCACCACCGAGGTGGGGATGGCGACCGCTGCAATCACGGTGGACCGCCAGTCCCGCATGAATGCCAGCACCACCACGCAGGCCAGGACGCTCCCGAGGATCAGGTGGACATTGATCTCGTGGAGGGCCTGGTGAATATAGCGGGATTGATCGCGGATCACCTCAAACCGGACATCCGTCGGTAGCTGGTCGGCCACCAAGGGCAGCTTGGCCTTCACGGCATCGATCACTGCCACGGTGTTGGCACCCGACTGCCGGCGCACTTCCAGGATCACCGCCGGTTCGCCGTTGAGCCGCGTGATGGATCGCTGCTCCTTGGACCCGTCCTCCGCTCGGCCGACGTCGCGAAGGCGGCAAGTCGTCAAACTGCCCCGCCCGGGTGAAGCGCCCGAGGGTCCGCTGCGACTGTTCCCTCACAGCCGCGGTGACGTTCCCGCCGGGAATGTCGACGTTCTGGAGGTCGAGTGCGTCCCGGATCGCGGTAACCGGCAGGCCATAGGCCGCGAGACGGTCGGCATCAATCCACAGGTTCACGGCCCGCTCGGATCCCCCTTCGATCTGAACCCCACCCACTCCGGCGGCGCGTTCGATCTGGACCTTGACGATCTTGTCGGCCAGCTCGGTCAACTCCCGGAGCGATCGTTCACCCGAAAGGGCCAGGGTCAGGACAGGCGCCTGGTCATTGTCGAATTTCGAAATGACCGGTGGCAGGGCTTCGCGCGGCAGGCGGCGCCCGAGCGTGGCCACCCGGTCGCGGACATCCTGCGCGGCCGACTCGATGTCGCGGTCCAGCTCGAAGGTCACCAGCACCATGGAATTGCCCGGACCGGAGATCGACCGGAGTTCGGCGATGCCATTGACGGTGTTCACCACCTCTTCAATCGGGCGCGAGACCTGGGTTTCCACTTCGGCGGGGGAAGCCCCAGGAAGCGCAGTGCTGATGCGGACGGTCGGGAGGTCCACCGACGGCAGGCGGTCGACACCCAGGCGGACATAACTCGTGACCCCGATCACCACCAGGGCGAGGATCAGCATGGCGGCAAACACCGGGCGCCGGATGCACAGATCAGCCAGTTTCTGCATGGCAAAGGGGGCGCGAGATTACGATGCGCTCGACGGTGGAGGTGCGGGACTGGCTTTGACCGGCGTCCCCGGAGCAATGCCGGACGGGTTTCGAACCACTGGGTCTCCCGCCTTCAGGCCCTTGAGAACCTCAATCCATCCCCCGTTTTTTCGTCCCACAACAATGGAACGCTCAACCGCGGTATTGGTGACCACGAGGAAGACCTTCTCAATTCCGGCGAACGTGACCAGCGCGTCGGCCGGAATGGCCAGGCCCGGCGCCGCCTCTGAAACGACAATCTCGGCCTTGGCAAATGCGCCCGGGCGTAGGTGTCCGGGATTCTTCATTTCACCTTCGACCCTCAACAGGCGGGTCCTCGGATCCAGGGCAGGACTCACCCGGGCCACGGTTCCCGTATAGCCCTGCCGATCCCCCTCAAAGCTGACCCGCACCGGCTGCCCCACCCGAACCACGGTGGACTGGCGTTCCGGCACATCGAGCCTGAGCCGCAGAGGATCCACCTGGACCACGGTCAACACGGCACTGCCGGCCGGCAGGAACTCTCCCACATTGGTCAGCCGCGCCTGGATGACGCCATCAAACGGAGCCCGGAGCGACGTGTCGGTGAGTTGCTGCCGCGCGATGTCAAATTCGGCGCGGCGCTGGGCCAGGATCGCCTGCCGCTCCCGGGCCTCCTGCAGGGCGTCATTGTACCGGCTCTGCATGACTTCGTATTCGGCGGAGGCCCGCTCGAACTCGACCTGCGAACTGATGTTCTGAGCTTGCAGCCGCTTGACCCGTTCCAGCGCCGCGTTGGCCTCATCGAGCCGGGCCCGGGCCTCGCGGACCGTCGAGACTTTCTCGATTTCCACGGCATCATCGGCCCCCTCCAGTGGCAACCCCAAGCGGGCCCGAGCCTGGGCCAACATCGCGGCAGCCTGCTGAACCCGCAGCTCGTAATCCCGGGGTTCCACCTGGGCGAGGACGTCCCCCGCCTTCACCAGACTGCCCACATCCACCAGCAGTTTCTTCAGGCGGCCGGCGTTCTTGGTACTCAGCGTCGCGCGGTCCACCGCTTCCAGCGAACCCAGGACGGTCAGAACCTGTTCCCAGGGTCGATCTGCAGCGGGTGTGACCTTCACATCGACGGGAGCGGCTGAGGACGGCGCGGTATTCCCGGAGATCCCCGGGCGACACCCGGGCACCAAGGCCACCAGGCACGCAAGAGTCCAAGCCCGGGCGGACCCGCGCCGCGACGGAGCGACGGAAACCGGAGTCCGGTGGAAAGCAGAAATCGACATGCGGTTGGAACGAATCAATGGCCGGCTCCCCCAACGACGGCGGACCCGTTCCCGGATTCAACCGGACTTCCGCCAAAATGGGGAGAACCGATCCGGGAACGCCGATTTCCGTTCATGGCGGAGTGCTTTCGGTGAGGCGCTGCCGGTACACTTGGCGGGCGTGGTCGTAGGCCGCCACGGCCTGGGCGTGCTCGGCCCCCTTCATGAACCGCTCCTTTTGGCTCCAGCACTGGTCCACGCCTTTGAGGCACCATTCGATGCTCCGGGCTTCCCGGATGGGCTTGCCGCCCACGGTCACGAAGATGGGATTGGTGTGGGCACTGGGCAGGATGCGCACGGCATACCAGCCCGACCTCGGAACGGCTGCCGTAAACGAAAGGTCCTTCAGCCTGCCATCCGCCACGATGTTGGTTCGGGCCACCACGACGCCATTGCCGATCAACTCCACCGGAACCGTCCGGGTGTCTCCCAATCGGGCGCGCTCGATGTGCCAGTAGGGATGCTCGGTGAATTTGCGGCCGCGGATGTCCTCCTGCGGTTTCTCATCCAGTCGGGCGGCCACCTGCACACGGAAGGTGACCGGCCCGCCAGCCGGGAGGGACAACTCGCTGCCAGACTCCCCCATCTGGACCTTTGTCCCACCGGCCTCGGCCGTAAAACCGGGCAAATGGCTGAACCCGTCGCCGACGTAGTTCCGGCCGGCACGGATGCCCTCGCACCAATCTTCATAGGTCCACTTGGCTGGAAGCTTCACATAGCTGCGTCCCAATCCGACCCGGTCGCTATAGATGCAGGGAAAATCCGTTTCACCGCTGATCCGGGTGCGAAAGCCGGCATTGAGGGTGTGGTACCAAATGTTCAGCTCCCACGGGAACGGGGTGTCGACGGTCGACATGAAATCCACCGCGGGAACCGGGCGTCCGTCCGGACCCGGCACCTCGTGCGTCACGTCCACGATGTATTCGTTGGCGCCAATTCCAGAGAACGGCGGGACGGTGAAATTCGGGAGCTCCGTGGAATTCAGCTCCAGTCCCCATCCACTGTGCGCGGGGCCCACCAACGCCCCCTGTGCCTTCGCCCATTTAAGGGTATTGAGTCCGAGTTTGGGCCAATGGTCCTTGGACGTCCCGCCCGGATACATCTGCTCCCGGAGGCGCAGCAGGCAGAGATGGCCGGATTCATGGGAGCCGAATCCACTGACCTCAACGTCGTAGCGCAGGATCCAGGGCCAGCGAGAAACGGGATCATCAACCCCGCGGAAAAATTGCTTCTGGTAATCGAAACACGGTCCCCAGGTCAGGTTCGCGCCCACTTTCAGATCCTCGCCCAACACATGGCGCATCATGTCCGGCGCATGTACGCCCTCTGTGGGCTTGGTGTAATGGGCACAACCGGCGGCGTGGATATGGTGATCACCGGAAATCCACCCCAACTGGGCCATGTCAATCCAGCGGCGAACCTGGAAGGACCACACATTGGGGCCGGGTTTCACTTCGCGGACGGCCGTTTCCACGAGCGATTCCGGACCACGGGCGAACTTCACCGCGTAACGGCCGGCCGGCAGTTTCAGGGACTCGCCATCGGCCCGGTAGACCTGTGGATGAAAGAAGAAGTCGGGGGCCAGGCGCTTGGACTGGGCCGGGAAGACGTGGCCTTGGGCATCGGTCACCAACAAGGAACCGGTGGTGGGCTGGCCGTTTTCGTCCAGGATGCGGAGCGTCACCTCATGGGCGGGAGCACAGGAAAACAGGACGTCCGTTTCGCTGCGGAATCCCAGGTCCTGAGTTCCCTGGCCGACATTGAAGGACACCTTGGCTTCACGCTGGCCGGCATCCCGCGAATAGAGCTGGATGAGCCGGTATTCCAGTGCCAGCCCACTCAATTCCTTCCGGAGCGGCGGATTATCCGGCAACGAAACCTCAAGCCACTGGTCGCGCACCGCTTCCGCCGGCGAATTGGCCACACGGCGGGACTGTGGGCTCTCGATCCTCAGGGCCGATGTGGTGCCCGCTTCGTTGGAAACCCGGACGAGGAAGGTCGTCCAGCCGGCCTCGACCAACGCGGGCCGAGCCTCGCCCGTTGCCACCTTCACCCGCATCTCGGGATTGATGGACACCTTGAACAGGGTCCGGGGGCCTAGCACGGCATCCAGCTTGGCCACCGCCAGCGCCGGGACCGTCTCGGCCAGAGCTGACTCCACCCCGGCCCGCTGCGCATCGGTCAGCGGGGACCCCAACGCATCGAGGGCCTCCACCACCCGGCGAAGCTGGGCCGATAGGGGCTGGAGATCCGGCAGAGGCGGCTCGGCGGCAAACCCGCTCATTCCGGCCCAACCCAGGGCCAGGACCCATATCATCCGCGGCATGTTCATGAGAAGGACGCCATCATTGCCGGGCCTCCCCGGGCAAATCCAGCCGGGAGATGACACGACGTCCCACAAATCGACGTGATTTTCGGGCGCCCCACCTTTCCACGCGCTGAGGGAGAATTGCCGTCGCCGTCTTGGTCAGTGGACTCACCGCGCCAACGTGGGTGTTGGCGACTTCAAGCTGTAATCAACCGCTGGAGTGCCCAGTCCAGATTGCTTCGGGCCTGCATTCTACTCGCTCTGTCGAAGCCCCTGCGTCGAAACCACGCCGGGATGAAGCCGGGTCGTTCCCAGGCCCTTCCCTTCATCTACGTGAATCCGCGTAAATCAGCGGATCAACCGCCTTTCCGGACTCACTCCACCACCCGCACCTGCAGATCGCGCACGGTGAACAATTCGGCATCGACCCCGCGCATCGCCCGGGCACCGCTCTGTCGTTTGGATCCAAATCGCTCGCGGGACGCCTGGAAGATCCCCTCCACAAACGACCGCGTGCCCAGCACCGCTCCGTCCGCAAAGTACCGCACCTTCAACCTCAGATACTCTGGCAACGCCAGCCGGCCCCGCGCCGCCACCACCGCCAGCACGTCCTCTCGCTTGAACCCCTTGCGCAACGGGTGTCCCTCCGGCGTCGTCCCTTCTTTCTCCTCCCCCTGCCCAAAGAGCCACACCCGGTACCGGGCCATGGCTTCGTTCAGCTTGTGCTTCCCTTCCGCCACCCGTTCCCCGCCCGCCATCACCGCCCGTAAACCTCGCAGCGCCCGACGACTCCCGCTCATCGCCTCGGCATACCCACACCAACGGTACTCCTTCGGATCCTCCACGATCCCCGCCCGCACCGGATTCAGGTCAATGTACGCCGCCATCGTCGCCAGCGCCTCATCCGCCCCTTCCACCAGCACACTCTTAAAACGTTCCTCCCACAGCGTGCCTTTGCGGCCCCGATGCCGGTTAAACCACTGCGTGAACCGTTGTTTCAACAGCTTCATGAAGGCACTCACATCCCACATGGAGGCACAGATCCGTTCCCAAAACGCCTTCTCTCCCGCCACATCCCCCGCCTGACGGAACATTTCCATTCGTTGCCGTGCGGTTGCCGCGCTCATCGCCGTCCCCGACAACTGTTCCAATTTCTTGAGCAACTCCTCCGACCCGGGCAACTCCGTAGGCCGTTCCGGCACCTCCACCAGGAGGTGGAAGTGATTGGACAGAATGCAGTACGTCATAATCCGCACCCCACAGAACTGTTCGTACTCGCGCATCAACCGGACAAACTGCTCCTTCTCCACCTCCCCAAAGACAAACTCCCGGTTCACCACCCGCGAGATGCAGTGGTAATACGCCACCGGATGCCCCTCCGGCGCCTTGAGCCGTGCCCTGCGCATGCGCCCATCCAACCGCCAGCCTCGTTAGAAGGCAACCGCTTTCTCTATAAATGACCTGTCCCTTTATTTCATTTTCCTCCCATCCGCTGCCGTGCGGTTGCCGCGCTCATCGCCGTACCCGACAACTGTTCCAGCTTCTTGAGCAACTCCTCCGACCCGGGCAACGCGCTGGGCCGTTCCGGCACCTCCACCAGGATGTGGAAGTGATTGGACAGAATGCAGTAGGTGAGAATTCGCACCCCGCAGAACGCCTCGTATTCGCGCATGAGTCGGACGAACTGCTCCTTCTCCACCTCCCCAAAGACAAACTCCCGGTTCACCACCCGGGAGATGCAATGGTAGTACGCCACGGGATGCCCCTCCGGCGCCTTGAGACGTGCCCTGCGCATGCGCCAACTCAACTGCCAGCCTCGCCGAAAGGCAACCGCTTTCTCTATAAATGACCTGTCCCTTTATTTTTTCCACGCCCTGGA
This sequence comes from Limisphaerales bacterium, assembly GCA_044221235.1. Classification (GTDB taxonomy): domain Bacteria; phylum Verrucomicrobiota; class Verrucomicrobiia; order Limisphaerales; family UBA9464; genus UBA9464. The sequence continues at coordinate 1,021 of JBGAPN010000085.1, read as the reverse complement.
TCGGCACCATGCCGTCGTAGACCAGCCTCGTTTCCCCTTGGGAGACGTAACTGCCACCGGAGTAGATGTAGTCCCGAAATCTTTGGACACAGTTCCTTCTATTTTTCATTTGGCGGGACACCAGCTACAGCATTCTCACTGACGAGCTTACTCTCCTTGCATGAACACGGTTTTACCCGTGGTCTTTTCGACCGTCACGGCGTGCTTGCCACCCGGCATTGCGTAAGCACCCTTTTTATCAAACCAAGCAATCCACTTTCGTCCGGTCGAGTCCGTTTCGATTGAAACAGCGTAGTCGTTTACGCTGCGCCCCGTCTTAGCAAACTCCGCTTTGGCAAGCTGAAGCGCTATTGCCTCTGTGATCATACCTTGCGTTTGCTGCGTTTGTTGAGGTCTAGCACACGAGGTGAACCAAACCACGGTCACAACCAAAGCGAGAAGCCTGACGCGCATAAATGTCACCAAATGCCCCCTCAGTCGCACTTGTGTTTTTTCAGTTGCTCGTTGTCGCGGTCAATACCTTGATTGATTGCGTCGCGGTCCTTCTCTTTGCAGTTTTTTAGAAGGTCTTCCCGACACTTCTTGCCAGCCTTGTAAGCCCTGCACTCGGACTGCCGAAGAAATTCATCATATCCGTCCCCACCCACAGGTTGAGTGCCATTCTTCTGCCCTTTGCAGACGTCATCGCCGTATCGCTTAAGCCAGTCCTGCAAGTGCGTATACTCGTGGATGCCGGTGCATTTCCGGTCAGGGCCTTTGTTCTTATTTTGGACCGTGAGCTTTCCGTTGTAGCAAATAATCGTGTTGTCGTTGGGATCCGTGGGTGGGTACTCGGGCGGTTTGACGATTAGCCCTAGGTGGTCGAAGTAGTCTAGAGGATTGTTCCACGCAAACTCATAAAGATTAAGACCACCGCGCTCCCCAATAGGATCCCTGTTCAGCCACCTCTGACTCAGGGGATCATAGAACCGGTACCCGTACGCGTAGTACCCTGACGACCCACTGGCGCTCTGGACCCAGG